>NZ_JAPPTO010000002.1:0-426507 GCF_027587135.1 Vibrio sp. MM46 | reverse complement strand
ATAGAATACGCACAATGCCTTCTCAATTAAACGACAAACATAATACGATTTGCATGATATTTATGAGCAGCACGACATAAATATTAATGCATTTCCAACTTCCTATATGTCTCATCAATTTTAAATGATTGTACCGTACCGGAATACCATTTCTCAAAATTGACACATTTGGCAGAGAAATGTCATGCACATAACTTAAACGAAAAATAACAATTAGCTATGGACATGTTTTAAACCTATGGGGGAAGTAAAGTGTTCGGGAGTTATCTAAAATCAATAAGAACCACATTAGGGTTAACTCAGGAGCAAGCATCAATAAGACTAAATCTATTAGGTGGTGATTTAGCAAATATAGACTGTGTTACTTTTAGCCGATGGGAAAGAGGAATCACTCAACCGAGTCTAAGCCGACGAGTCAGAGTGCTTCGTGCATTTGAAAACAACCTGCTGCCATACCTTTGTAATTTAGGGTTAGATACGCCCTTAAAAGACGAGGTTGAACAGTTTGAATTGTCTTTGAAACAAAGATACCAAGACGCAATGTCTATCATCTCAGGGATTGACTACAAAAATGCTTACCCTGTTGTGTATGATCATATTGAAGAGGAAGAACTGAGCCAAAATAATGAGCAAGAATTCATTAATAGTCTGAACAACTTTCATAATCAGCTTAAGTCTTTAAATATTAAACATAGTCTTGCGACTATTGATTTGGTTGAATATCAGAAAGACAATCGAGCAATTGCTTATAAATACCTTTCCAAAGGTGAGCTAGTCGGTCATAACATTGGTATGTTTTTTACTGTGCCCACATTGGAAAATGAGCTAGATAGAACTAAAAAGCAACGCTTACCTATCGACACGATTGACCTTAGATTAACCAAGCCATTGAGAGAGAAAGGAGTATATTCTTACTACGCCATCAGTCAGCACTCCAAAAATGAACGCGTATTTCGTAAACAGCTGCATACAGAGTTCACTTTCTTGGCTCAAAACGCGCATATTCATCATTATTACGCAAGTGTCACTTTAAAGAGCTCGGTCGATGTGATGTTTAAAATGGGCTTTAGTGTTGCGGCTTACGAAGGAGAAAGCCCGGTAGGTGCAATCAAAGTTGGCGCTAAACGCTATACTCGCGCAATCATGTATATTGAAACCAGTGAGCTGTTTATTCAGCCAGAATTTCTCTATTTATTGACGTGTTGTGGTGTTTGTACTCATCGCCAATGTGACAGTTGTACAGAACACCCTAATTGCATTTGTTAAACAAATACCGGCTTTTACGCTTTGCTGTCGATTGTTAGTTTAGATTCACTGTGCCTTCAATCGCTATCTTTGACTTCTGATAACGGTTCACAGCTCTATAGCGGCATTCAAATGATTGCCGCTATATTACTTAGCAATCGAGATGCTCATCAATTCTCAAATGCTATCCTGCTCAACATCTAAGTCGTTAAGATCTATACCCAAGTGCTTTAATTTATTAGCAGGTGAAACGCATGAAAAAGATTCGCTATCCATTTGATTTGCACGGGACACTCTCAATTCAATATCGGGATAAAGTTAATCCAATATTTCTAGACACTAATGAAGAAAACCAATCCATCATTGATATTGATGACTTTGCAGTAAGAGCATTCAGCTATGAAGCGGAAGATCGTCTATTAAAAATCTCACTACAAAAAGCGGTAAATTTATCTGAAATAGCTGACTGTGATTCAGTATTGACGGGCATCGAACTTAAACAAAATAATATCAAACTTGATATCGTCTATTGCCTATATAATGCAGGCATTGTCAGCTCTAGTATCTCCTATCCTCTCGATGATGACTCGCCGATTGAATCCATTGCTATCGCGAAACCTCTGACTCTGCACCTTAACTAACCTAACGTTTAAAACCGGATACGAAAAAGCCCTTAATTCGGCAAGAACAAGGGCTTTTCTGTCTGCGATTACTCGTTATTACTTCTGATAGAAGGCGCGTTTTTTCTCATACATAGCTTCATCCGCGATCGAAAACAGATTTTCAATCGACACAGATTCACTTGAAGCCCCTCCAACAGAAAACTGAACTGGGTAGCGGTTATGCTCAGATAGCTCAACCCACTTATTCTGTTGAGATACCTCAAGACGTGTAATCAACTCGTTTAGAGCGTCAATACTCAAGTCTTTTGCAATGACGGCAAATTCATCACCACCAATTCTGTACAACAAGGATTTTCCGTTGAGAACCGACTTGATGAGTTGCGTTGACTTAGCAATCAAAACATCACCACGGTCGTGCCCATAATTGTCATTGAGGTTTTTTAAGCCGTTTATATCAATCACAATAATAGCCATAGATTGCCAATGTCCTTGAATGACTGATTGGCAAGCAAACTCATAGTCTTCGTCAAACGCCTTACGATTAAAGCACTTTGAGAGTTTGTCTCGACGTGCGAAATCTTCTAACTCCAGCCACGAGTATAACTGCTTCTTAAATAGCTCCAATAAAATGCGATCTTCTCCTGTCATGACATAATTGCCATAACAGAAGTAACCAATTTCAGCTCCCGTAGAAGATCGCATGGTTTTCGCATTTTCGCTGCGCGGTTTTTCAAAACTAAAGCGCATGTCTGAGTCAGGAAACAAGCGGGAGAGCCCTGAATTAATCACTTCCGGAATCGCATGGAACCCTACCCCTGCATGGCTAGTGGTAAAGTTAATCAGCGTCATGAGTTTTGCTTGGTGCGCTTCTTCGCGTGTTAAGTTTGCCCGCAACTCCGCCGTTTGCTCTTCAACTCGATGCTCTAGCTTTTGGTTGAAGTTCGCAAGTTGCGCGTTAGTATCTTGAACTTGTTGGTTGGCGTTTCGCAGCGCTTTGTTTCGTACTTCCAACTCATCCATCTGACTGGTCAATTGCGCCCAAAGCGAATCCAATAGGCTCATCAACTGTCTAAACTCTTTAAATTGAAAACGCTTAGGCGATAAATCTGGTCGTTTATTCGTTTTAAATCGACGCACGACCACTTCCATCTGACGAATAGGTTCTGTAAGCCATCGGCTTGCCACAATCGCAATGCATAGAGTCACAACCAAGGTCGCAATGATGATATTTAATAGCTGTTGCTTCGATTGCGTCAGTTCTTGGTTTCGTGCTGCGTCTGACACAGTGTGAATCATAGTCACTTCTAATGGCTTCACAAAACTGTTGTTCTGGACGGTAATTTTACTCAAATGATGCGTGGTATCCCCCTTGGTATTACTCACCGCACCATAGTGGAAGTTAACGCTTTCTTGAGCATATAAGAATGGTTGCGAAATTCGGATTAAATCCTGATATGACACTAAAACAACCAAATAACCTTGCGGCTCATACTCTGAACCTGGCAGCAGCGTGTAGGGCAGTAACGGGCTGACAAAGGCGATACCACTTTGCCCCCCATTTAATACCAGCCCCTCATCAAAGTAAGTACTGTGATACATCTTACCTTGCTTATAAATGTCTTCAGCGGCTCGAATTTTGGTCAGCAGCTTACTGTTTTCTAGGTGATATACTGAGCCATTGCTTTCGTACATTGGTTGCCAGTTTTTATCGATAATGTAAGTCGTACTGACATTGACCGCCAACTCTTCAAATGTCTCTATCATTTGCCAGATAATGGATGAATACAGGACGTTATCCATGCCTTGAACGAGTAAGCGATCCTTGGAATACCAGCGAGTTAAGTTCGCCACAAAGGTCAGGTCTTCACCTATCGTTTCTTGGATACCTTGATTGGTATTTTCCAGTTTAAGTTCTTTTTGCACCAACAAATCGGTTTGGTGCTTATCGATCATACTGGTGCCCACCCAATAAGCAGGCAGTAACGACCCTACCACCACAATCAAAGTTAAGATGCTACGCAAACTTATCATAAGGATGCTTTCCTACTCTTGTGAATGTGATTTGAATGTTTATTGATGAAGTCCACCACAAATTGAGCGGCGCCGTGTGCAGGCATGCCTGCTTTGTAGCGCTTATATCCGCGAATCAACGCTTCCCAAGTCACCGCCATTTCTACGGTACTTGGCATGGCATAAGCGGGGGTCAGCTCTTTGTACAAATCGCTATAGTAGGTGTTCTCTTCGTCATACCATTTGCGGTTGATTGAGCGATTGGTAGAGATCAAGTTCTGGTTGATGATGACGTCTTCAATAAACTCCGGCTTTTGTACGATCATCGCCAGAGTACGCATTGCTTTTTTCTTCGCCGGATTGCGCATTGCTTCAGCATTAAATGCCAACACCTTACCGCCACTCAGTGAGTGCATGTGGTGATTATTGTACGTCGGTAAACTGCTGATTCTGAGTTCTGTTGAGAAGTGTTGCTTCAGCTCACCTAGCGCCCAATCACCATCAATGAGATATGGAGCTTTCCCTTCAATGAACAACGCTCGCGCTTGATCTTGGTTGTAATCATCAATCACCACACCTTCTTTAGGTAAACGACCATAAAACTTAAGAGCCGCCGCCAGTGCACCAACATCAATATCGGTGATAGGTTGCGTTCTATGATCGGAAAACATAGGCACAAACGACATCAAGAAGTACATGTTCGGATACTGCATTGTGAGCGTGCTTTTGCCCTGTTTGGCATCTTCAATAAGCTTTTCCCAAGTTGGCTGTACTTCGTTGGTCAGCTTCGTATTCACATACAAAACCAAGTGATTACCTAAACCAAGCGGTACCCCATAAATGGCGTCGTCCACGGTGACGAGTTCCAGAGCTTTTGGCTCTATGCTTTTCTCTTCTAACCAGCTTGGCGGAATTTGGGCGAGATCAAAGTAGTCATGTAGTCCCAAGAAATCAGAAGGAACCCAAATAACATCAGGCACGGTAATACCAGTTTGCTTGGCGAGTAGTAGTTCTGAACGGATATTGTTTACATCGAACTCTCTGATCGCGAGTGTGTTGCCTGTTTCGGCTTCGAAGCGCTCGTTAATTTCTGCGACGGTAGAATATTCAATGCCACTCCAAACTTGGATCTCTTGAGCGGAGACCAAGGAGGAAAACAGAAATAACAACAACAGGCTCAGGTTTCTCACTAGAATTCTCGAAAATTGATGGTATTACAAAAGTAGCGAACGACTGGTGCTTATTCAAAAGCGCCGACAGGAAATGTGCGGGTGCTTCCATTGGTGGTTCACCCTACCATAGAAAGCAAAAAGCGCCGCAATTGCGACGCTTTCAAAGATTATATCACAGTTAGTGATTAAGCGTACTCTTGCTCGAACTCACGCATAAAGTCCACGAGAGCTTGCACTCCTTCAAGCGGCATCGCGTTGTAAATTGATGCACGCATACCACCAACGGCACGGTGACCTTTTAGTGCCTTCAGTCCTTTTGCATCTGCCAACTC
Organism: Vibrio sp. MM46; assembly: GCF_027587135.1. Taxonomy (NCBI): domain Bacteria; kingdom Pseudomonadati; phylum Pseudomonadota; class Gammaproteobacteria; order Vibrionales; family Vibrionaceae; genus Vibrio; species Vibrio sp. MM46. The sequence continues at coordinate 421,125 of NZ_JAPPTO010000002.1, read as the reverse complement.
TAGGAATGTGCCATCAAGTTCTGGTTTTGCTAGTTGGAACGGTACGTTCATCAGAGAACGGTTCGCAGAGTGCACTCCGTTACGGTAGAAATCAGACTGATCGATGTAATCGTATAGCAGTGCTGCTTTTTCACGGTTTACTTGCTCGATCGCTTTTACGCCACCCTGCTCTTTTAACCACTTAAACACTAGACCTGATAAGTACCAAGCGAATGTAGGAGGCGTGTTGAACATCGACTCTTTTTCTGCCAACACTTTGTAGTCAAGAATACTCGGTAGCACTTCTTTCGCCAAACCAAGAAGATCGTCACGAACAATCGCAATTGCAATGCCTGATGGACCAATATTCTTTTGTGCACCAGCGTAAATGACACCGTATTGAGAAACATCAATTTCACGAGAAAGAATGGTCGAAGACATATCTGCAACAATTGGTTTATCCGTTACTGGCAGATCGTTGATTTCAATACCATCAATGGTTTCGTTCGGGCAAAAATGGACGTAAGCCGCATCTGACGAAATTTTCCATTCTGTTGCAGGTAGAACTGCCGCTTTACCGTCAATCACCGTTTTTGCGTTGAACACGTCAGGTTCACAGTACTTTTTCGCTTCTGCTACTGCGCTTTCTGCCCAGTAACCACCATCAATGTAGGTCGCAGTTTCCGCGCTACCTAATAGGTTTAGTGGAACAGCGGCAAATTGAGCACGAGCACCACCTTGGCAAAACAATACTTTATAGTTGTCTGGGATATTTAAAAGATCACGAAGGTCTTGCTCTGCTTCTTCTGCAACCTTAATGAACTCTTTGCTTCGGTGGCTGATTTCCATCACTGAAGTCCCAAGACCTTGCCAGTTGATTAGCTCCTTTTGTGCTTGCTGCATGACTGCTTTTGGCAGACCTGCAGGTCCTGCACTGAAGTTAAATACGTTGTCCGTATTTTGTTCCATGATGCTCATTGCTCCTGCTAAGTAAAGATTACGAAATTAATATCACGTTTTTGCAGGGATAAAAACAAGAAAAGAGGTCTTACGACCTCTTTTTAAACTGGAAAAGCTAAAAACTTACTTTGTAAACTTCTCTATTGCATCAATGCAGGCATAAGCAGTGCGATTAAAGGAAATTCTTGTCCATTTTCGAACTTCAATTTCCCATCAGAAATTTGTGCTTTTAGTTCATAGCCCTTGTCTTTTTTCTCAATAAGTTCCATCACCATCAACTCGTCAACGCCTTCTTGAATGAATGGGTACAGATCCACCAACTCATCAGAGAAGTAAGTATTCAGCGAGCCTTTTGTCGCTGTCATTAGCTTCATCGGGTCTTGCGTGATGTGGTCGGTACCTTCCGGCACGGATAATTGCCATTCATTACGGAATTTGCCGTCTCCAAATGCAAGAGATAGCTCGTTGACTGATAGGTTAAAGCCTTTGCTAAACAAAGTATCAATATGCGGCAACAGCTTTTGAATCTCTTGCTCATCTAGCATTGGTGAATTTTGGTAAATCGACATAATTTGATCGAACGACTGGCTGTCAATATCACCGATAGCGAAATCAAGCTTGAAGTTAGCAACGTCTGTACCATCCGTTAAACGCATTTGCTTAGCGTCTAATACCAACTGGGTGTTCAGTTTGTCGCCAGATTCATTCAGGGATGTATTGCCACTGTAGCTTGCATTCTCGATTAGGAACATAGGGGCAAGTTGCGCATCAACAATATCCAGTTTTTGTAAAGAGAAAGACTGCTCCCCTAACCAGTATCCTTTTGCTTGCTTACCTTTACCTTCACCTTTCAGCTCTGTTAGATGAATCTCTTCACCATTTTCAAAGTCGATTTGTACCGAAGGAATAGACACTTGGTAGTTTAAATCACCCAGCACAGTCACATTACCTTTAACTTGCGCAGGACTAGATGAAAGGTGCATACCTTGAGCGTCGTTTTGGTAATTCCAACTTGCTAGGTTAAGCGTGAAATCCGTGTTTCCGTTGAGCTGTGTTTTACTGTGCATCGTCAACGGTAGGAAGTCCGCGTCGACGAGTTTAGAATCTGCACTTAAGCTCGTTAAACCATGTGTTACGTCGCTGGTCACATCAAAAGCTGTCGGAAGACCATCACGCTCAAGCTGCGCTTTGATTTCTGGGTCGACAACGGTGTAACGCGTCAGAACGACCGAAGACAGGTAACCGCGGTCATATTCCACAATTTCACCTTTGACCATTTCATCGTTCATATTGGCGATGCCATCTTCAATGATAGTTTGACCAATTTGACCAACTGCTAACGGCCAACACAGCGCAAGAGAAATAGCGCCACCAATGGCACCGATTTTTTTAAGATTTTCCATAACGTCACTTATTGAGTATTTGTGCTCAGTCTAACCCAAACCCAAAGCGGATAAAACATTGAGATATATCAGACTATTGATGGTTATTTTAGTTCATTAATCGAGAACAATACTCAGCTCTCAACCATTTCTATATTTAATTGATATGTTGTTGGTGCCAAGTTTTAACCGGAGCTCAAACCACTGTGAACCGTTACGCCGTATTGTGCCTCGACAACAATCCAATCAGTGCCGAACAGTTTCGACTGGAGTTGTCTGCCTTTTCGAGCAAGTTTGATATTCTCTCTGTAGAATCGATAGAAGAAGCGCAGAGCGCTCTCGAATACCTCGAAGAAAGAGAACAAAAGGTTGCGCTGGTTATTGCGAGCCATCATGCACATTTTAATGGCGTTGACTTCCTCATCGGTCTCGACCGCAAGCCACACACTGAGCAAGCTCGCAAAATCCTTATTAGCTGCTCGTCCGATATTGAGGCCATTTTAACCGCCGTCAATGAAGGACGCCTCGATCACTGCTTAACCAAGCCTCTTCCAGATAAGGTCCTGTTCAATACGGCGCAAAAAGAACTGACCCAGTTCATTCTCCGTCATGATAGAGAAGACTTGCTCAACTACAGCCAAATCCTCGACCAGCATAAATTGCTGCGCGCTCACATCGAAAATCAGATGAGCAACTATCAAGCAGGGTTCTTGAACGACTACCACGCCCTCTCTGATGGGGAACTCGCAGAACAAGTCATCACGGCGTTGCAACACTTCTTTGAACAAAATGACGATACCAAGGCTTGCCGTACCTACTCTCCTGAACACCTACTTACGATTGAAGGCGAGCCAAACAGTTTCTTGTGGTTTATTACCAGTGGTGAGGTAGCGCTCTACAAACGTGATGAACTTGGCATGCAACGTGAAGTGGTGCGCCATTCAAAAGGGAACATTGTCGGCGGCATGTCATTTGTCACCGGAGAGAGTTCGTTTTCAACTGCACTCACCCTAACAAAAACGGAAGTCATCAAGCTTGACAGAAATGTCTTCCGTAAGGTGATGCAAGGTGATTCTAACTTGCTACCTCTGTTTACCAACTTGTTGCTACGTCATTTCAACCGACGATTGCAACGCAGTATCAACACTAAGTTGCAACTGCAAAAAACATTGGAATCATTGGAGTCCGCCCACCAGCAACTCATCGAACGCGAAAAAATGGCGATGCTGGGTCAACTTGTTGCGGGTGTCGCACACGAATTAAACAACCCCATTGCAGCTATCTTGCGAGGGGTAGAAAACCTAACTCTGACACTTGAAAACCTACTCACTCAACTACCTAGTTACGAGGTTCAAGAAAAAGGCATTGGTTTACTGACAAGAGCTCAAAGCGCCAAACCGGCTTCGACCGCAGAACTCAGAGAGCGAGTAAAACAATTGAGTTCCAGCCTTCCCGACAGAACATTAGCAAAGAAAGTCGTTAATCTAGGGCTTGAGGGCGACCAAACTTTGGTTGCACAACTTAACCGTCAAAACGCCGACTCATTGGATTCACTTGGCACGTTAGAACAATATCATCAAGTCGGCGCATCACTTCGCTCAATCAATGTTTGCGCAGCTCGCATCGCTGATATGGTAAAAAGCTTAAAAGGCTACGCGCGCTCAGACGACGAAGGTTTACACTTTGCCAACTTACATGAAGGCATAGAAGATACGTTGGTGATCTTTGAGAACAAACTCAAGATGCATAAGGTCACAACAAACTACGCAGAACTTCCTAATACACTCTGCCAACCCATTGCTTTACAACAAGTTTGGACAAATCTGATTTCCAACGCCATTGATGCCTTTCCTGATAAAGGCGAACTCACTATTCAATCTCGCTTGGTAGAAAAAAACCAACAAAAGTATGCCGTAATTTCATTTACAGATAACGGATGTGGCATCCCCGAATCGCAACAAAAAGCCATTTTTGAACTCAACTTTACAACCAAGAAAGAAGGTAATTTCGGTTTAGGTATCGGACTGTCTATCTGCCAACAGATTATGGCAAGCCATAAAGGCTGGATAGAGGTGGAATCTGAGCTCAACCATTTCACTTGCATGACCGTCTGGTTACCTATCACTCAAGAAGGAGATGAAGTATGACTAAATATCTGATTTTATGTGTGGATGATGAAAGAGAAGTCTTAGATAGTGTCCTTCAGGATTTGATGCCATTCGAAGAAAATTTCGTTGTTGAGGGTGCGGAATCTGTCACGGAAGCAAAACAGGTGATTGAAGAAATGGCGGAAGACGGTATTCAGCTTGCCTTGATTCTGTGTGACCATATCATGCCGGAGCAAACTGGCATCAGCTTTTTAATCGAACTCAGTCAAAATGGTGACACTAAATCATCGCGCAAGCTGCTCTTAACGGGTCAAGCTGGCTTAGAAGACACCGTTGAAGCAATCAATCATGCGAGCCTCGATTACTACATCGCCAAGCCTTGGAAAGGTGAAGAGCTCAGAGACGCTATTGTTTCGCAACTGACTGCTTTTATGATAGAAAATGATGACAACTTATTATCGTGGACATCCATCCTAGACGCAGAGGCCATCCTCAACGCGATGGCACAACGACGTGCAAGCTTTGGTGAATGAGTACTGGGATAGAAAAACAAGTCATATTCGTCATCAACATGGCGCGTTTTTTGCTGATAAAACGGCACAATGAGTCATTTGACAAAACATCGACACATTTTTGTTGGTCGTAGACCTTCGTTTTTATTATGATGTCGAACAAATCAGATTACGGTTCAAGTGGTTACTTGGATCCATGGAACTATAAGACAAGGTTTATCGTTAGTTATGCGTAAAACACTATTAGCCGCTGCCCTTTTGTTGGCATCAAGCCAAGCTCTAGCTGCGAACGACTACAACGCTCCAGCAACAATGAGCAACTTTAGCTACGACTACATGGAAGCTCGCATTGGTGCTAGCCCAGTAACGTTCGGTGCTGGTTTCAGCAAATCAATCCACCCAAATGCACACGTAATCGCGCGCATCGACTCTGAGTTTGATGGTGATTTCGATTCAGCAGCAGGTTTTGGTTTCCACTCACCACTAAACAACTGGGCTGACCTAACGGGTGCAATGCTAATGCGCGTTGTACAACCGTCAAACTCAAGCAGCACTGACGTTGGTATGGAACTTAACTTAGGCGTGCGCCAATGGCTTGGTCCTCAACTAGAAGTTGGTGGTAAAGCGGGTTACGTTTCTATCGACAACGATGACGATTGGATCGGTTCTGTTTACGCTCGTTTCCACTCTACAGAGCTATTCTCTCTGGGTGCTGAAGCGCGTATCAACGACTTCTACGGTGATCAAGTAATGTTCACTACTCGCTTTAAGTTCTAAACGTCTACTGAGCGTACTTTCTTAAAGTATGAACTAAAAAACCGAGGCATTTACCTCGGTTTTTTTGTATCTACAAACTGTCTTGTTGCAATGACTAACTCAAATGAAGTGGCCAAAAGCATCAACTTCCTTTTGTCGCTTTCAACACTCACCTTTTATGACTCGCTAACTTCATCCTAAACGAGTCAATCATCGTGAAACTAAAGCGATTTATTCACACATTGCCAGCAGTTGTTTCTTGCGTGGTTCTTGGAGCAGCTTCCAGTGAATACCATCAGTGGCGCCAGCAAACTTCCATAGAAGCTTCACATCAACATCACTACCGTATGTCACTCTTACTTTATTAAATACTTCTACTGGTCCTAGTTCCAAAAACGTTTCTACGTCATCAATACCTGCTTTTTTGACCATACGCTCTAGCGTCAACTGCATATTTGGTAGGTCACGCAAACGTCTACTGGCTGAAGACTTTTGGTATTTACGTTCCTTAATAGAACATTCAATCGATTTTTGTAACAACGCGTCTAGACCCGCAAAACCTGAGTCAAATAGATCGGTTACATCATAGTAGTTAACGGTTGCCGTCGTTTGTTTTTTGACGTGCTTATATTTTTCACAGTTTAGTTGAGTAAATTCTTCATCTAACCCGTTACCACCACGTAAATAACAACAGTCGTTACTTACTAGTGCGAACATTGCGTCGTTGCTGAATAAACCAATCCCGCCAAACATTGAACGTTTTTGGTACTCACTAAAATTGCTTACATAGTTAAAAAAAGCTTGGTCTGTCATGTCCATTGACCTCTGTAATTGGAATAAATTACCCCGATTAGCGATGTCACCAGATGAACAGCAGCTTATAGCGAATTATAAATTGTCGATATGTTGGCGATATTTTTGTGAATTGCGCTCACCAACTGTCTTAATCATACTTAACGTTGAAAAATAAGTTAGGATCTATGTCACAGTTGCCGAACTACAAATTCCACATACGTGATTAGTTTCACATTTACTCATCCTTAAGCGATGTTTTTTTGACACAGCAACTGCCAAAAATCAAACATCATGGTGATAAATGCGGCAATTGCGAACGTGAAATAGGTATTTAATTGATAAGCAACATAGTGTGGAGGTACACTGTACGAAAGCTCTCTAGCACAACGTCATAATGGAACATCTATCATTTTTTTGGCTACCAAATAATAAAGATAAGCTTATAAAAGCACTCGAATCTGAGTTCGCTCACCTAGTAGAACAATCAATTTCTACCGGGAAAATCTCCCTTCCTCCTATCCCTGATGTCGTACTTAAAATCCAGCAACTCTGCACAGAAGAAAACACCACGATTTCCGACGTCGCAAATGCGTTACTAGAAGATCCTAGTCTTGCTGCGGTTGTGGTTCGCGTCGCGAATTCCGTGATTTTTAATCGCCGTAATATTACCTGTAATGACCTGACAACAGCGGTATCTCGCTTAGGCATTTTACGAGTGAGGGATATCGTCACAGCTCAAGCAATTGAACAGTTAAAGCATTCGGTCAACCTTTCTAAAGACTGCAATAGTATATTGGTGAAAAGTGCCGCGGTTTCTCGTGAGCTAGGCGCAACCATGGTATTGGTTGTCCAAGAGTTCCGTAAGCATGAACCAGCGACATACGGTCACCTAGAGCAAGAAAAAGCGCTATTAGTAGGTTTGTTGGCGGATATTGGTCTGTTCTGTCTCATCAACGAATACCACTTATATCTTGATCGTGGTAATTACTTAGATGCAGATATTGCACTACAAATATTCCAAACGCGCTGTTCTGCGACAAGCAAATTAGTATTGGAGAAGTGGGGTTTTGACAATGATTTCCGTGAGGTTTCATCGAATGAAAAATATGAAGCATCGCGCCCAGAAGTCAGCTACCTGGATATTGCTCGTATCGCAAACCACTTATTAATGTTCCGTAACCAAGATGAACGCATTGAAGATCATGAAGTGGAATTCAATTTAACGGGTGCAGAAATCTTGTACGAGTTGAGCAATATGAGTGATACTGACTTCCATTGTGAAATTAAAGAAGTTCTAAGCGCAAGCGGTCTTTAATCTCTCAATACTTCATTTTAAGCCACGCTAAGCATCAGATAGTATTCTGAGCTGTTTATGCGTGGCTACGTATTTTGCTTACCTCATAAAGGAATCATTGAGTTTTATGTTCTCAGGGATGCTATTCATCTTTGCCCCATTGGTGGTGGGCTACTTAATTCCAATTTCTCAGGCGTCGGTACTTGAAAAAATCAACAAGTCGACCTCATACCTGATCTACGTCATTCTCTCCTTGATGGGTTTAAGCCTTGCTGCGCTCGACAACCTCGGCAGCAACTTGCAAACCATCTTGCTTTACGCTGGTACTTTCTTCGTCTGTTTGGGCGCTTGTAACCTACTTGCCTTGCCGCTAGTCGATAAACTGCTTCCTTTGCAAACCGACCAAAACCAGAAAAAACTCCCACTGTCTTCTATGGCATTAGAATCAATCAAGCTTGTTGTCGTCGTTGGTGGTGGTTTGATTGCCGGTTTGATCTTGCCAATTGGTCTTTCTTGGGTGGATACAGCGAGCGAATGGATTTTATTTCTTCTACTGTTCTTTATTGGCATTCAATTGCGTAATAGCGGCTTAACCCTTAAGCAGATTCTGTTGAACAAACAAGGCATGGCGATTGCGACAGTCATTATTGCAACTTGTATGCTCGGTGGTGCAATTGCCTCAGTGATCTTGGATTTACCACTCTACCAAGCGCTGGCAATGTCTTCTGGCTTTGGTTGGTATTCGTTAGCTGGCATCTTGATGGGTGATGCATTTGGTCCCATTTTTGGCGGCGCTTCCTTCTTGATTGAATTGATGCGTGAGTTGGTCGCATTAGTTGCTATTCCATTGTTTATTCGCACCTACCCTTCAACAGCCATTGGTTACGCAGGAGCAACAGCAATGGACTTTACCCTGCCAGTCATCCAGACAACTGGGGGTGTTCGATGTGTGCCTGTCGCGATCGTAAGTGGTTTTATTTTGAGCTTATTGGTGCCTGTCATGATGCTTTTCTTTGTGTCTCTTGCTAGCTAGATCTCAGGAATATTCATTAACATCCATTACAATACGGCAAAAATTCAAATACCCACGTAACCTCAAAATGCTCAATTCAAAGAGAATTTTCTGGATTACCGCTTAGTTATCGAGCCCTTTGATTTTTAAACTCTTGGATCGGTAATCAGTGACAGGCAAGGCATAGTGCCTATTGGGGTTACAAAGGGAATTCAACCAAAAAGGAATAACAATGAAACGCTTTGTCGTTGCAGCGCTCCTCGCTACAAGCTCAACTTTTACCTTTGCTGCTGACCAGCAATGTCTTGCAAACAAATACGACGGTTATATAGACGCCTCTTTACAGTGGTATCAAGACCTTGTAGACCTAACCGTTACTCAATACCCAGATTTGAAAGAAGTAAGTCAATGGTTCTTAGAAGGTCGCCAACACCACTTTGAATTAAACCGTGAAGCGGTACATTACTTCCTGAAAAATGATCCTAGCCGTGTTGCTACAGAGCAACCTGTTGAAGCGTGGCTCAAGCTAGAACAACACGATGTGAAGCAGCTTGCAACACGCAGTGATGAGCTCGGTCAAGCTGCACAAAAAACGTTTAGTGATCGTCAATCGGCGAACCATCCAAAGAACTATGACCTACGTTCTGCATTTGCTGACTTATTGAGCCACCCAAAACAGATCGATTCTGCGCTTAATAAGTACAATCAATCAATTGCTAAGATTGAAAAGCAGAAGTGTGAATAAACCTCGCCCTAGAATTTCATTTCAGCAACATGGGTTTCAATAATTAAAACGGGACTTTGCGCCCGTTTTGGTTTAGATTGTGCCGCTCGCATTACCAAAATAACTACAAAGATTCTTTGCTATGGTTAAGGAACAAAAAACCGCTGACGTTAGCTTCGAGAGCTTGTTAAAGATCTTCACAATTCCTGAAGGTCCAGATTCTACGTTGACCAAAATCGACGAGAGTCTCTCCCAGAACTTGAACAAATTTCTTCGTGAACACATCGTGGCAGAAGAAAAGCCTTTACGTGAAATTGAGAAAGACTTTTCTTCTGCTCAGATTCCTGAGCAACCAGAGTTCGTGTCAGACCATACCGAGCACCTACTAGATACCTTGGTATCTCACTCGGTTCATACCTCTGCGCCAAGCTTTATTGGTCACATGACTTCTGCCCTGCCGTATTTCTTAATGCCGCTGTCGAAGATCATGATCGCCTTGAACCAAAACTTGGTAAAGATTGAAACTTCGAAAGCATTCACACCACTTGAACGCCAAGTACTTGGTATGCTGCATCGCCTTATTTATGGTCAGGACGACAAGTTCTACCGTAAGTGGATGCACAGCGCGAAGCACTCTCTCGGTGCATTTTGTTCTGGCGGTACCATTGCGAACATTACTGCGCTTTGGGTTGCTCGCAATAAAGCACTAAGAGCAGATGGCGCATTCAAAGGGGTAGAAAAAGAAGGTCTGTTCAAAGCCATGAAACATTATGGCTATGAAGGGCTGGCAATTCTGGTTTCTGAGCGTGGGCATTACTCACTGAAGAAAGCTGCCGACGTACTTGGGCTTGGTCAAGAAGGATTAGTTGCCGTCAAAACAGACGCAAACAACCGCATTATCGTTGATGACTTGAAAGCAAAAATTGCGGAACTTGAGTCGCAAAATATCAAGCCTATTGCGGTGGTTGGTGTTGCTGGTACGACAGAAACCGGTAGCGTTGACCCGCTTCCTCAAATCGCTGAAGTGTGTGCTGAACACGATTGTCACTTCCATGTGGATGCAGCATGGGGTGGTGCGACACTGATGTCGAACAATCATCGTCACCTACTTGGTGGGGTCGAACTTGCAGATTCTGTGACGATTGACGCGCATAAACAACTCTACATCCCTATGGGTGCAGGTATGGTTCTGTTTAAAGACCCAGATGCGATGAAGTCAATCGAGCACCACGCACAATACATTTTGCGTAAGGGCTCAAAAGACCTAGGTAGCCACACCCTTGAAGGCTCTCGCTCCGGTATGGCGATGTTGGTTTACGCGGCAATGCATATCATTAGCCGACCTGGTTATGAACTGCTGATTGACCAGAGTATCGCCAAAGCGCGCTACTTCGCTGATCTTATTAACGAGCAAGAGGACTTTGAGTTAGTGTCTGAGCCTGAGCTTTGTCTGCTGACTTACCGTTATTTGCCAACCAATATGCGCGCAGCATTAGAGAAAGCACAAGGTACGCAGAAAGAGAAACTGAATGAGTTACTAAACCAACTAACTCAGTTTATCCAAAAGCGCCAGCGTGAAACAGGTAAGTCCTTTGTGTCACGCACTCGACTGAACCCAGACCAATGGCAACGCATGAACACCATTGTATTCCGTGTTGTGTTAGCGAACCCATTGACGACCAATGACATTCTAAGTGCGGTATTGGACGAGCAGCGCGAAATTGCTCAACAAGCCCCAAGCTTAATGGCAAAAATTGAAGAAACTGTCGACGACATTCTCAATTCTTAAGCGCCAATGTGAGTTACATCAAATTGAAAATTTCTTTCTTTTTGATGTAACTCAATCATCATTATTGTGCCACTAGAGCAACAAACCATCGATCCCACATCCAATTCTGTAGTTTTTACAACATTTTGTTTGAGGCTTGTCAAATTCTCACGAAATAGTAACCGTATTTGGTTTAGCCAGATTGAGGATCGGGTTTATACTGAATTTATGGCGCTGGTAGTTTTCGTTAACGCCCCTCTAGACCGAGAAGCCTTTGGGTTTCCATTCGTTAGCAGAGCCAGCGAGTTGTTCTCTATACCCTCGTGAACACTATGAATACATTAGAAAAAATTCAAAAAAATCTGGAGAATTTCAGTAAGTCAGAGCGCAAAGTTGCGGAAGTGATTATGGCGTCTCCACAAACTGCAATTCATTCAAGCATTGCAACGTTAGCTAAAATGGCTGACGTGAGTGAGCCTACTGTTAACCGTTTCTGTCGTCGTCTGGATACCAAAGGTTTCCCAGATTTTAAACTTCACCTTGCGCAAAGCCTTGCCAATGGTACGCCTTACGTTAACCGTAATGTGGAAGAAGACGATGGTCCTGATGCCTACACGCACAAGATTTTCGAATCTACAATGGCGTGTTTAGATGTCGCAAAAAACAGCCTTGATGCGATGCAAGTTAATCGTGCAGTTGATCTCCTGACTCAAGCGAAGCGCATCTCATTCTTCGGTCTAGGTGCTTCTTCTTCTGTCGCACGCGACGCTCAAAACAAGTTTATCCGCTTCAACATTCCTATTACTTGTTTTGAAGATATCGTAATGCAACGCATGAGCTGCATTAACTGTAGCGACAATGACGTTATCGTTCTGATTTCTCACACAGGTCGTACTAAGAGCCAAGTTGAGATTGCGAACCTTGCACGTGAAAACGGTGCAACCGTTATTGCAATCACAGCAAAAGACTCACCACTAGAGAAAGCGAGTTCACTGGCTATTACACTAGACGTGCCAGAAGATACCGATGTGTATATGCCAATGGCAAGTCGCGTAGTACAAATGACGGTTATCGATGTCCTAGCAACAGGCTTCACGCTGCGCCGTGGTACTGGCTTCCGTGAAAACCTAAAGCGAGTAAAAGACGCATTGAAAGACAGCCGCTACGATAAGCTAAGTCAATACTAACGAATCGACTTAGTCTGTAATAAAAAATAGAAAGGGGAGCTAAGTAGCTCCCCTTTTCGTATCTGTTCAGGTCGTATTTCTATTGATTCACATCCGATAGATCTGAGCGAGACTCCAGCACTTCTACTGAACTTACGTGATGCGAACTCTCTCCTACACACGCATCGCTACAATCACAAACTTGACGAAGAATGTACACCAACCGATCCTGCGTAAGGGGTAAGGGGTTGCCTTTGATTGCTACTGACTTCAAAGCATCATCCGCAACTTGCTCAAAAGAAGTTTGGCATACTCCAAACTTACCTAACTGAGGTAGCGCTAGCTTATCTAACACCATTTTCACCCAAAGCACGCCATCGTGCTCATTGGCATTAGTTCGGTCCGTCACTAATTGCGCTAAACGCTTATAACGACTGATCACATCACTTCGTCCTGCTTGCTTTGCCGCATTGATATTCTCTTGCATCACATGCGGAGCCAGACGTGCAGTAATCACACTATGCGGCGCATCAAGCTTGCCTCCCAATGCGGAAGCTAAACCATGCGCAGCGCCGAGCTTGGCATTTGTGATTGCCATTCCGCCTAAAAGTGCCGCAAAAGAAAGGTCTGATCTAGCTTTGTGACTGTCTTGTTTACACCCTGCAATTACTGAGCGGCTTAAGCGACGTAAACCTTCTTCACACACCATATCGGTAAGAGGATTTGGATCACCACAAACGTAGGCTTCCATAAGGTGAGTAAACGCATCCATCGCGCCACGACCAGAGGTATACTGGTCAGTACCATAGGTTAAGGTTGGATCAACAATCGCAACGTCTGCGAGCATTTCCGGGCTTCTTAAGCTTACTTTCACTTGGTCTTGCCCCGATTTAAGCACAGCATTTCTGGTTACCTCTGACCCTGTGCTTGCTGTCGTAGGAATAGCAATAAAATGAATCGGCTTGGTTTTCAAAGGAACGTTTCTTCCAACGACTTCGACGTAGTCATAGACGTCACCTTGGTTAGGTATGATCGCCGCGAGCGCTTTGCCCATATCAATGACACTACCCCCTCCAATCGCGATAACCATATCAGGTTGGAATTTGCGTCCAAGCACTGCGGTTTCTTCTACCATTGTGATATTAGGTTCACCATTGATGGCAACGTGTTGATAACGCATGTTCTGCGCTTTTAGATAATTAATGATAGGTGTAGCACGTTGCGTATCTTTACCAGTCACCAGTAAAACGCTGTAGCCAAATTGATTGATTACAGACAGCGAAGATTGGAGTGCTCCCTCGCCGAAGATAATCCGTGTCGCAGTCATAAACTGAAACATACACTTCCTCCCCAAAACAACAACTCACACTAGAGTGCTATGCTTTCCACCAAAAAAAGTTGACCAAGTGCACCTTGCCGCCATTAACCCTTCAAAAAGTGTGTTTTTATGCGTCACTTCACATACTTACGTCATGTGCTTTTGCGGTTAAGAATCATTCTAAAAAGTGACTTTTCATGGCTTTAAGCTTAGTGCGTGTTTAGTTTTTATACGATAGATTTCGCCTATCGAGACAAGAGGTAAATGCTGCTTTATTTCCGTATCTGGATCGGGCATAGTTGTCTCAAGAAACGAAAGCATGTACCGACATGAAGTCTAGTTGTGCTTTCAAAAAGAATAGATTTTAGGAGAAATAAGATTATGTTCGTAGTTATCTTTGGTCGCCCAGCTTGCCCATTCTGTGTTCGCGCGAAAGAGCACGCAGAAACACTTAAAGCAAAACGTGATGACTTCAACTACCGTTACGTAGACATCCACGCTGAAGGTATTTCTAAAGCTGACCTAGAGAAAACAGTTGGTAAGCCAGTAGAAACTGTTCCTCAAATCTTCATCGACCAAACACATATTGGTGGTTGTGATGATTTTGAAGCTTACGCAAAAGAGCACCTAGGTCTATTCGACGAGTAATTCAAATTACTGAATTTTTAAAAGCCGCTATTAGCGGCTTTTTTATTGTTTATTCAATTTGTTATTCCCTTACGTCAAGTAATAGTAAAACCTAAAAAAATTCACTTATCTTTTTGCTATATTTAGTTACAATTCGCAATTCTTAATCTTTTATTTGGCACACACTTTACCGAGCCACACAGTGAACATAGACGTCGTACACCTTCTTGAACAAAACCCTATTCTTCTAATCTTCGTCGTATTAGCAATTGGTCTTGCCATTGGTAAAATTCGCTTTGGGAACCTACAGTTAGGTAACTCCATAGGCGTCCTCATTACTTCTCTTGTTATGGGTCATCTTGGTTTCTCCTTTAACGCAGAAGCCCTAACCATCGGCTTTATGCTATTTATCTACTGTGTAGGTATTGAAGCTGGTCCAAACTTTTTCGGCATATTTTTCCGCGACGGTAAACATTATTTTATTTTGAGCATGACCGTATTAGTCTCAGCGGTAGGGTTAACCTATTTCTGTAGCCATTACATGGGACTCGATTTTGGTTTATCTGCGGGTATGATGGCCGGCGCTCTTACCGCTACGCCTGTATTGGTGGGCGCACAAGATGCGTTGAATTCTGGTCTTGCAACCATCCCACGAAACATGGATTTTTCTTTGGTATTAGAAAATCTATCGGTTGGTTATGCGATGGCTTATTTGGTGGGTTTGATCAGTATGATCATGTTCGCCAAACTGTTGCCAAAACTGCAAAAGCAGAATCTATCCGATTCAGCTCAGCAAATTGCGCAAGAACGTGGATTGGGTAACTCTAGCCAACGTAAGGTCTACTTGCCAATCATCCGCGCGTACCGCGTTGGTCCTGAGCTGATTGACTGGACAGATGGTAAGAACCTTCGTGAGTTGGGCATTTACCGCCAAACAGGCTGCTACATAGAACGTATTCGCCGTAATGGTATCCTTGCTCACCCAGACGGTGATGCAATCCTGCAAGAAGGTGACGAAATCGCATTGGTAGGCTTCCCAGATAGCCATGCACGTCTTGATCCAAGCTTTCGCAACGGTAAAGAAGTATTCGACCGTAACTTGCTGGACCTTCGAATCGTCGAAGAAGAGATCGTGGTTAAAAGTGATGCAATTGCTGGTAAGCGCCTATCTGATTTGAATCTATCGGAATTCGGCTGTTTCTTGAACCGCGTGGTGCGTGCCCAAATTGAAATGCCAATGGACTTGGACATTGTTCTAGCCAAAGGTGATGTGCTCCAAGTAAGTGGTGAGAAGAGTCGTGTTCATGGTCTAGCTGAGAAAATCGGTTTCATCTCGATCCACAGCCAGATGGCAGACTTGCTCGCATTCTGTAGCTTCTTCATTCTAGGTATTATGTTTGGTTTGGTGACCATGACGTTTGGTCAAGTGTCATTCAGCCTAGGTAACGCAGTTGGCCTGTTGCTTTCAGGCATCACGCTGGGCTTCCTACGAGCGAACCACCCTACTTTCGGTTATGTACCGCAAGGGGCATTGAATATGGTCAAAGACTTAGGTTTAATGTTCTTTATGGTTGGCATCGGCTTAAGTGCCGGTGGCAAGATGTTTGAACACTTAACTCAAGTGGGTCCACAAATCATCGGTTTGGCATTTATCGTTAGTGTTGTGCCTGTCGTGCTCGCGTACCTAGTTGGCGCTTACGTACTTAAGATGAACCGTGCTCTACTCTTTGGTGCCATCATCGGTGCTCGTACGTGTGCACCAGCAATGGACGTAGTGAACGAATACGCGAAGTCGACTATTCCAGCCCTTGGCTACGCAGGTACCTACGCGATTGCCAATATCTTAATGACTTTAGCCGGTACGATTCTGATTATTTTGAGTTAATCTCTTTGAGCGCGCTTTTCAGGTGTGTTCAAGCAGCGCTCATTATTCAGCACAGAGATTAAAGACACAAAAAAGGCGCTCAATGAGCGCCTTTTTAATACCGTTAGAAACGATTAGATTTGAGTGAAATCTGTTTCTACTGCTGGGTTAACGTCTGCTTCGTATTCCACACCGTCAACACCAAAGCCAAATAGCTTCAAGAACTCTTCTTTGTACTCAACGTAGTCAGTCAGCTCTTTTAGGTTTTCAGAGGTAATTTGTGGCCATAGATCTCGGCAGTGTTGCTGGATATCTTCACGTAGTTCCCAGTCATCCAGACGCAGACGGTTTACTTCATCTACTTCTGCTGCGCTGCCGTCTTCTTTGTAAAGACGTTGGCTGAACATACGGAAGATTTGCTCCATACAACCTTCGTGTACGCCTTCTTCACGCATTTTCTTGAACACCATCGCGATGTAAAGAGGCATGACAGGAATTGCAGAACTTGCTTGAGTCACAACAGACTTAAGTACCGCTACGTTTGCGCTACCGCCAGTTGTTGATAGTTTCTCGTTAAGTGCTGCTGCTGCGCGGTCTAGGTCCATTTTCGCTTTACCTAGAGCACCATCCCAGTAGATCGGCCAAGTAAGCTCTGTACCGATGTAGCTGTACGCCACAGTTTTGCAGCCATCTGCTAGAACGCCAGCTTCTGATAGTGCATTAATCCATAGTTCCCAGTCTTCACCGCCCATTACGGTTACTGTGTCTTGGATTTCTTGCTCAGTAGCAGGCTCTACGCTTGCTTCGATGATTACGTCTTTGTTGGTATCAACAGCAGTCGACGTGTAAGTTTCACCGATAGGCTTAAGTGCTGAACGGATCAGTTCACCCGTTTCTGGCATTTTACGTACTGGAGAAGCCAGTGAGTAAACCACCATATCCACCTGACCAAGGTCTTCTTTGATCAGATCGATTGTTTTCTGTTTTGCTTCATTTGAGAAAGCGTCGCCGTTTAGGCTTTTCGCGTACAGACCCTCTTCACGAGCTAGCTTCTCGAAAGCAGCCGCATTGTAAAAACCTGCTGTACCTGGCTTCTTCTCTGTGCCTTCTTTTTCGAAGAAAACACCAATAGTTGAAGCGCCGCCACCAAATGCCGCAGCGATACGAGAAGATAGACCGTAGCCACTTGATGCACCCACAACAAGAACGCGTTTTGGCGCGTTTTTAATTGGACCTTGCGCTTTAGTGTAAGCAATTTGTTCTTTTACGTTAGCTTCACAACCCACTGGGTGCGTAGTAGTACAGATAAATCCACGAATTCTAGGTTTGATGATCATATTCAACTTCCTTTAAAAAACGTTGCTAGGATAAAAGGTTCAGCCCTACTTCGCACCTAATTTCTGTAAAAATGCTGCGAAAATGCAAGTGGTTGGAGCACTCAACAAAAAAGCTATAGGCTCAAACACGAAAAAGCACCTCAATTGAGGTGCTTTTCTTATTTTATACGCGGTCGTATTACGCTGCCGAGTTCAAATGCGATTTTTTGCTTGGTGCATTAGTACGAACTTCTGAAAAGTCGTGGCTAAAATGGTCGACTTGAATCGCTTTATAGCGCAGTTTGTCTGCTGCCATAATTTGATCAATTTCTTGCTCAGTAAGTACGTCCGCTTCGAATGCTTGTTGTAGACGGTCATGCAATAAACCTTTACGCGCTACCTTGCCATCTTTCGCTGCTTTCATCAGTTTGCGTTCAAGAGGCTTCACGTCGTACATCGCAAGGAACGCTCGTTCCATGAGCCCTACGCTATCATCCTCTGATTGACCGATGTAGCATAAGCTCGTCATTCGGTCACGTTGAGCTCCAGGCGTCATCATTGCCTCAGCAAGGCTCACACAGAGCTCATCGCTTGGAGCTTTGAAGTGATTACCCAATGGGAACAACAGACCTTTCAGAACGCCACCGACGTATTTCACTGGGAAGTTTGAATACGCTTCATTAAGCGACTTCGATGCGTTGTACAAACAGTGCTGAACGGCATAGTGCACAAAGTTCAAATCACCTTGTTGACGACCTTCATCTTCGTACTTCTTAAGTGCAGCGGACGCCATGTACAAGTAACTCAAACCATCACCGAGGCGTGCAGAGATCATTTCTTTACGCTTCAGATCGCCACCTAGAGTTAACATTGCAAAGTCTGCGCTCACTGCAAGTGCGCGGCTTAAGCGCGTGATGTCTTTATAGTATTGCTGCGTAGGACCGCTCATGTGCGCTTTAACAAAGCGAGAACCTGTCAATGCCGCGCCAAGAGCACCAAAAGTATTACCCATCGCATGTTTAATATGTTTGAACAACAATTCGTCAAACTCTTTTGCGCCTTCTTTTACATCTGGGTTTGCTGCTGCTTCCATTTCTTTCAAAACATATGGATGACAACGTGTCGCACCTTGACCGAAGATCATCAAGTTGCGAGTCAGGATATTTGCACCTTCAACGGTAATCGCAACGGGAATACCCAAATAGTGCTTAGCTAGGTAATTCATTGGGCCATCTTGAATTGCACGTCCTGCATGAATATCGAAAGAGTCGTTCAGGATAGTACGAGCCATTTCGGTCATGTGGTATTTGGCAATTGCGGTCACGATGCCCGGCTTCTCCTTCATATCCAGAGAAGTGGTTGTCAGCGTTCGTGTCGCTTCCAACAGGTAAGTTAAACCACCAATGCGACCCATCGCTTCTGCCACACCTTCAAACTTACCAATCGACATACCAAACTGCTTACGAACATATGCATAAGCACCGGTTGTACGCGTTGTAAGGTGACCAATCGCGGTGCCAAGTGCAGGAAGAGAGATACCACGACCAGCCGATAGACATTCCACCAACATACGCCAGCCTTTACCTGCGTATTCGGAACCACCAATCAACCATTCCATTGGAATGAATACATCATTACCGCGTGTTGGACCGTTCATGAATGCAGACCCTAGTGGGTCGTGACGCTCACCGATCTCCACACCTTCATGATCTGCTGGGATAAGTGCACAAGTAATGCCCACGTCTTTTTTGTCGCCAAGTAGACCATCAGGATCTTGAAGCTTAAATGCCAACCCAAGAACTGTTGCTACTGGCGCTAGAGTGATATAACGCTTATTCCAGCTAACACGGATACCAAGAACTTCTTCACCTTCGTGAGTTCCGTAACACACTACGCCTTGATCTGGAATGCCACCGGCATCAGAGCCCGCTTCTGGACCTGTAAGGGCGAAACACGGAATGTCCGTACCATCTGCTAAACGCGGCAACCAATAATCTTTCTGTTCTTGAGTACCATAGTGAGACAGCAACTCACCAGGTCCCAGAGAGTTTGGAACCATCACTGATACCGCAGCACTGATACTACGTGTTGCGATGCGAGAAACGATGGTCGAGTTAGCCAGTGCTGAGAACTCACGACCGCCATACTCTTTTGAAATGATTAACGAGAAGAAACGCTCTTTGCGCAAGTATTCCCATACTTCAGGCGAAAGATCTCTGTCTTCCTTAACGATCTTTTGATCATCAAGCATTTCAAGCAATGTTTCGAGTTCATTGTCCATGAAAGCTTGTTCTTCAGAAGAAAGCGCAGGTTTTGGATAATGATGTAACGTCGTAAAGTTAGGTTTGCCTGAGAACAGCTCAGCATCCCACCATACGCTACCCGCTTCCATCGCTTCTTTTTCCGTGCTCGACAATGGAGGGAGTACTTTCTTAAACATTTTGAATGCTGGGTCACTAATCCATTTTCTTCGTAGAGAGCTCATAGTTCAGATCCTTTTGTTCACGTCACCGCTCGCGGCTTTAACTTATTTTATTATTGATTTAATTTTGTTTACTTGGCTGACATACCTGCCGACAAGTATGGAATCAGAAGATCAACGACAGACTTTGCATCGACCTCTTTTTCAAACTTACTTTCTGCAATCTCGGTTAACGCTTGGCTTGATGCCATAGTGAAAACACAAGTGCCTAGTGTGAAGTGCAATCGCCAGAACAACTGTTCTTCCGTCAATTCCGAATTTGCTTTCATGATGGAAAACATAAACAGCTTTAGCACTTCCTCATATCTTGTACTAATAAACCAACGTAAATGACCTTGGACATCGGTATATCCACGACCAATTAGCAACATAAATAACGCAGTACCATTCGGACGCACATCATTCAGTGCTCTTAGAGGCAAACGTAGCGATTCAAACACTTCATCCATGTTGTAATCATCGCGCGTGTTTAACTCGATCAAAGACGTCTTAATATTTGGCATTAGCGCTTCTAGGTATCGGTCTAATACTGCCCTCACCAGCGTTTTCTTATCGCCAAAGTGGTAGTTAACCGAAGCTAGGTTGACATTCGCCTTACCAGTAATGGTTCGTAGTGATGTGTCATTGAAGCCGTATTCTGCAAATAGTCCTTCTGCTACATCGAGTATTTTTTCTTTAGTTGTACTTCTCGGGGCCATTTCAATCACTCGTATTAAACAACTGTTTGAAATATACTCCCGAAACCTGAGATTAACAAATGATTAACATCACATTTTCAAGCATTGGTCTGACCAGACAAAAGAAGTGCGAACTTAACGGAATGAATTTAAAGCGAATATTGTTTTGTGAAAAAAAATTCTAAAAAAAATGGAACTGTTTGGAATTGTCTCGGTCTGAATTACTGTAACAACTAGGGCATTTAAAGTTTCACAGGCCGTCAAACTTGTTTCTATCTAGTTGCTACATTGCTGCTTTTTCTTATTAACTCCTATGTTTGTATCCGCCCAGACAATTTTTCGTCTGGGCTTTTTTTCGTCTGTCATTTGAGTTTGCCGCCTTCACTTAACCTTGTATTACGTTGAACAAACTTCACCGATCCTCGGATACAAAAAAGCCCCCCTGTCGGGAGGCTTTCGTTAAATTATTCTATCTTAGCTTACGCTTTTTTCTCGCTTGCGACTTCTTCAGCCGCTTTCTTTGGCAAGGAGAAGTGCAGTAGTGCGTAACCAATTACAGCAGCTGTCGTTGAGCCCATCAGGATACCTAGTCGAGCGTAAGTATCAAATTCTGGACTTACATTGCCAAACGCAAGTGACGAGATGAAGATCGACATGGTGAAGCCGATACCACACAACACGGACACAGCGAAAATATGTACAAAGTTCACACCTTCTGGCAGCTTAGCCACGCCCATTTTCACTGCAGCCCAGCTAAATGTGAAGATACCAAGTGGTTTACCAACCAAAAGACCCAGCGCAATACCCAGAGGCAACATTGAAGTCAGACCTGACATCGATACGCCTTCTAGTGAGATACCTGCATTTGCAAAAGCAAACAGAGGAAGAATGCCGAATGCTACGTATGGGTGAAGTGCGTGCTCCATGTGTTTCAGTGGAGAGTGCTCGCCCTTCTTGCCTTTAAGTGGGATAGCGAAGCCGATAACCACACCTGCAAGTGTTGCGTGAACACCAGATTTAAGTACGGCAAACCATAGTATCGCACCGACAATCATATAAGGTGTTAGCTTGGTGACCTCTTTTGCGTTCAGCATGAACAAGACACCCGTCATGATGAAGCCGACAATCAATGCCATCGTAGATAGGTCGCCAGTGTAGAACAGCGCAATAATCACAACCACACCAAGGTCATCAATGATCGCCAACGCAAGTAGGAAAACCTTCAAGCTGATAGGAACACGCTTACCAAGAAGCGCCATGATACCTAGAGCGAACGCAATGTCTGTTGCCGCAGGAATTGCCCAGCCAGAAATCGCTTCTGCATCACCTGCGTTGAAAGCAACGTAGATAAGTGCCGGAGCTAACATACCACCTACCGCTGCAATTGCAGGGAAGATTGCGGTTTCTTTTGATTTAAGTGCGCCTTCAAGCAGCTCACGCTTTACTTCAAGACCGATTAATAGGAAGAACACAGCCATCAGGCCATCGTTGATCCAGTGAGACACTGACATACCAAATACATAAGTATGCAGCATTGCTTGATAACTTTCGCCAAGCGGTGAGTTTGCAATGGTCATAGCGATTGCTGCTGCAATCACAAGAAGGATACCGCCTGCGGATTCCATTTTGAAAAAGTCACGAATGACATCGTTCATGGTTTCGCCCTTATATTTATTATCTTAATAAACGATTAACAAAGAATGATGAGAGTGTATAGCTGCTGAAAATTTTAGAATAATCGCTTGTTTAGAGTTTAAACTTCGATTTTTCCGATGTTTCATTTACGAAACATCGTATTTTTCAACAAGAACATAATTATTTACAAGACCTGCCTATCTCCTTATAAGCTCAATCTATTCACATAGACTACTATTAAGTTAGTATAATATCTGACTAATTTTCGTGATTAACGTGCGGTTTTACACCGAAAACTGCGTGTTTCAGTAACAAAAAAGCCACCCTTGTTGGGTGGCTTTTTCGTTGTTTCTAGTAACCGGTGAGTTGCATAAAACCCCAGGCTTCATTGGAACCCGATGCGAGTATCGGTCCTTCCCAATATGGAATCACAAAAGGAAGCCACATGTCCGATTTTATGATCCGTGTCGTTAAATTGATGTTTTGCCCGGGGACATTGATGATCCACTGAAGCGGTAGCCTTCTTCCATTAGACAAGTTAGTGACGTGCAGTGGCGTCATCGTCAGCTCTTTTTCTGTTAGGTTTATCACCTTGCCAGAACGCGTTGATAGTGTGCCGAATAAATGAGGAACCTGACCATTATGACGATAACGACTCACTGTAAGCGCTCGTCCATCATCAAGGTTAAACACAAACCAATCCCAACCTTGCTGCCCTTCGCCAATCAGACCACTTCCCCACTCCTTCTGTGTCCATCCAGAGCCTGATACCGGGATTTCACGTCCATTAAGGGTAAGGGTACCTTTGACATTGAGAAACGGCGCACTGAAGCTAAAAGACGCGATAGATTGCAGCGCATGTTTAACTTGGAACCCTTTGTCACCATTAACAACAAAAGGACCGCTCGTTGTAGTATTTAAGTCAATTGCAAACGTATCGGTCGAGACATCAAGATTTCCTGGGAATGGTGTGGAGCCAAGCGCACGCCAAGTCCAGTTGTCAATCCATAAACGGAAAGGACGATTCGTCATGCCCGCCTGCCCAATCCCTCCACGAGCGACACGCTGCTCTTTCCAAACATGCGAGCCAGAACTGACGACAATATGAGAGATAAACAATTGTGGGTTTTGCCAACCTCGAGTATCACGCTCGTCGGTAGCAACGCGGAAATAACTCCATTGAATGTTGTAAACCTTGCCGTGCTTGTCTTGCACCTTCGCAAAGTAGTTCCACCATTCATGTTGGTAATCTGGATGAAAACGGAAATCATGCGGCAGCGAAACGTGCTCATTTGGTAGAACTGGCTCGAAGATAGTCTTACTTTCGCGCTTTAATACATCGCTGATTTCACTTTGTTCAGTTGCTGTCGCTTCTGCCCAATACGTAAAATAAAGAGTCATGCCCGCGAGGGTGACAAATACGACAAACACTAATGCAGAAAGAGATAGCAGCTTTTTGAGTTTCATGTTTTTCACTACAGCGCATCCCTCAATGACTTCATTGGCGTGCTCTTAATCATCCTGATAACAGGTAAAGCTCCTGCTATCATGATCGCCAACATTGCCCAAGCGATCGTTTGAGCGTATTCCCAAGGAATCGTCTGTAACTCTAGCGACCAACCAAATGATTGTTTAATGATGATATCAACGATCAAGTGTGCCAATG
The DNA here is from genome assembly GCF_027587135.1 of Vibrio sp. MM46. NCBI lineage: Bacteria > Pseudomonadati > Pseudomonadota > Gammaproteobacteria > Vibrionales > Vibrionaceae > Vibrio > Vibrio sp. MM46. The sequence continues at coordinate 397,084 of NZ_JAPPTO010000002.1, read as the reverse complement.
CTAAACCAAGTGGGACCGCAATGATGGCTGAGATGGTACCGAAGACAAATAGCTGTAAACCACCCAACATGACTAGTTCTTTGCCTGATACACCCATACACCGCAGTAGTGAGAAGTGTCTTTGCCGAGAAAGTTCTCCCGCAAGTGTTGCAAAGAACAAACCAAATACCGCAATGATCAGAGTGATGTTGCCCAAGGTGCCTGCAATAGCAAAGGTATGGTCAAACACACGCATAGCTTGGTTGTAGATATTGTTGTTATCAAAGACTCGGTCTTGGGACAAACGGAATACGTTCTCTAATCTACGCTTCAAGCCTTCGCCATTGACATTATCTTCCAGTAAAACACCAAGTCCAACATTACCAGAGCCCGCAAACGCATACAGCCAATTACGATGAGACATCATGATTTGGTTATATGGGTTGCCATAGTCGTAGTACACGCCAACCACTTGCCAACCTCCCCCTAAGGGAGGTTGAAGGTCGATATAGTCGCCAGGGCGAATGTCGAGCTTCAAAGCCATGGATTCACTTACCATCAAACTCTTAGAATGGTGCAAGTGATACCAGTAATTTGGAACGCCTAGTTTCACCGTAAGAGAGTCCAACTCTCCTTCTGAAGAACCCGTGCTCACCACTTGTAATGCACCGCGCTCAGTAGGGACATCTTTTTCCCAACGCCACCAAACAGCATCCACTTCGGGTTGCTCTTTTAACCAAGCACTCATGCGTGCTGCTGAGTTATTAGTTGGGTAAATATAGATATCAGCCGCAAGGCGTTGGCTCAGCCACTTATCCGTTGTATCACGGAAGCTGCCCACCATGGTCTCCACGCCAATGTTCGCTGCCAATGCGAGCATAAATGCCATGGTTGCTACACCACGGTAACTCATACTTGCTGCAGCATCGGCAAAGAACCAACGTACACGAACCCAACGCAGTGAGTAAGAGAAGCTTTGGAACATATGCCACATCAAAAACGGCATAAACAACGCCACACTGATCAGCATGAGTGCGATAATCGCAAATCCCGACTCTTGAGTTTTTGGCGCTTGATAGACGGCAACTGCAGCTACACAGAACGCACACGCCGCGAAAGCCTGCCAAGAGAACTCTCGCCCAGCAAAACGCATCAGAGACAACCGAGAAGAAAGTCGAATCGGTTGTGACTTTAACAAGCGAATCAGCGGCCACAGACACGAAATCAAAGCGCCCATCGCTGACATTGCCAAACTGTACAGGCTCGACTCCCATGACCAGCCAATCGTCAAACCGACGTTTGCGTCATAAAGATCGCTCAAGCTTGAAGAGACAGCAGGGATAAGCTCATTTGCCAAAATAAGACCAAAGAAGTTACCACACGCCCAAGCAACAAGAACAAGGATGGTCAGTTCAAGCATGAGCGCTTGCGCCAATTGCATGCCATTCACCCCCGTTTGACGGAGGATACCAACCAAGCGCTGACGTTGAATAAAAGACAACGACATTGCTTGATAGAAGATGAATAAGCCAACTAAGAACGACAACATACCCATCGCCGTTAAGTTCATGTGGAATGCTTTTGTCAGTGACTCTAATTCGGAGCGGCTGTTACGCACCAGTGTCATACCGTTTGGCAGCATATTTTTTAGTGCCAACATTTTCTCTTCGGACATTTCACCACAAGCAATAGCGGACAAACCGGAGCTGCGCTTAAGCATACGAAGAAGAGAAATATCGGTAACGAGGCGAGTGCCAGAGAGTAAGTTGTCCGTATCGACTTTTAGCGGTCCAAGTCGACTGCCATCATTGAGCTCAATAAAGTCGCCATCATTCCATTGCATGTGTGCAGCCAGATCTTGGCTAGCAAGGATAGGATACGGAGGCTTCATTAAAGACAACATAGGAAGGTCTTTAAGTGATTTACCTTGGTGAAGCGGCAACAGCGCTACAGGATCAACGCCTACTAGCATCAGGCTTAAGTCGGCTTTCGTATCGAGATGAAGAATATCAAAAGGCGCACATTGGTTGAAACCAGCGCGGCGTAATTGAATATAAAAGCCCTGAGGAATTTTGTTAGCAGAATGCTTAGTACGAATACGGTAAGGCAAAGGGTTTGAAAAAAGTTTCTCACCGGTTTCGTAGCTCTGTTTAGCGTGTTGGTTAATAGAAGTCACACCGACAAGGAGGGACACCCCGAGGGTTAAACCAAGCCAAACAAGAATGATTTGAAGTGGATAGCGACGGTAATGACCGAGTAGTGCCTTAACTACGGGCCATAACATGTAGCTGTCCTCCTTGAAGACGGATTCGACCTTCCATGTGTTCTGCCACTTTTTCACTGTGCGTCACCAGCAGCAAAGTACACTCTAACTGGCGAGCAAGACTCGTTAGCAAACGCATTACCGCTTCAGCATTACGCTCATCCAAACTACCAGTTGGCTCATCGGCAAGCAGGATTTTCGGTTCCATGTACAAAGCACGAGCAATCGCTGCACGTTGTTGCTGACCACCAGAGACTTCTTCAGGGTAACGACCTAAAAGCGGCATAAGGTCTAGAGCTGAAAGAATTTGACGCCACAAGCCTTTATCTTCTGGTAAGCCTTTTAATTGGCGACAAAAACGGATGTTGTCAGCGATGTTCAAAGTAGGAAGTAGGTTAAACTGCTGGAAGATATTACCAATATTGTTGCGGCGGTATAGAGTTCTTAAGTGCTCTGGAGCGCTGTGCATGGCGAAGCTTGGGTACTGGATCTCGCCAGAATCTGCGGTATCAAGACCAGCTATCAAGTTAAGTAAGGTACTTTTACCTGAGCCACTTTCCCCCATTAATGCAACTTGTTCACCTTGTTGTAATGTTAATTCTGCCCCTTGTAGTACAGGATGAAATTCTCCCCCGTCTACATAGCCTTTACATAGGTCTGACAGTTTTAACATTGATTTTGCCGCTCAAATGGTGTTTGAAAATTGGAATCAGAATCTACACTAAAATCCTGTTGGTAGGAAGTATTTTGAATAGTTGATCACACTATCAGAGTACAAATGCAACTTGTCTCGCGACACCATTCAAGCTTCGATCAAATTTTTCATCCATTTCTTGCTCGCCATGCGGTGTAGACATGTTCCCCACTTCACCACTTCTTCGGTCAAAAACAGCAAATAAACCCACTGAGGCTCAAAACCAAGATAAATTGCACCAAAAGCAGCAAGAGGGATACTGATCACCCATTGCGCGATTAGATCTTGGTATAAACAGAACTTCACATCCCCACCAGCACGAAGTACACCAACAATAGCCATCATAGGTACAGAGCGAAGAACCACACCGATCGCAAGAATCACCATAAACTGTTCAGCTAGGTGGCGCGTTTCTGGCGTTAGAGCACTAAAGGCATCGAGAATAAGTTGGTTTGAGAGCAGAAGTAAAATCGCGACAACAACAGCTATCAACACATTGAGAATCACGGTTGCCCACGCTTGGTAGTAAACCGGACCAAAGTTCTTTGCGCCTAATTGATTACCCACCAATACCGCAGCAGCGTTAGATGAACCAATCATCATAGCAAGAGCAATCGACTCTACGGGCGTCATTACTGACAATGCCGCTAAGCCTTGCACGCCTGCTTGTCCCATAATCGCGTGATAAGCAAACAAGCCGCCCGCCCATGCTAGGAAGTTAAATGTTGTCGGAAGGGAAAGTTTTAAGAAACGGGTGATTTTATCCAACACTAAGCTGGCACGAATGTCATCCAAGCCAAAAGCAATGATGTGCTTTTTAAACCACAGATAACTGAATAAACAGGTTACTTCAATTGCGCCACTGATGACCGTCGCAATGGCAGCCCCTTTAATCCCCATCGCAGGAAAGCCAAATTGCCCAAAAATAAGCACCCAGTTAAGAGAAATATTAGACAGAATGCCGATGCCGCTAAAAAACGTACTTAACCCCGGTTGATGCATGGCGCGTAGACCCACCGCCATACTGGCAACACAAGCCACGGCAAACATGCTGACCGATGAGATCACCAGATAATCGGCACCAAGACGAATCACTTCTTCTGAATCTGTTGTCAGACGCATAATGGGCTCGGGGAACAACACAAATAACACGACAGTGAAAGCCGCGAATACCATGGAGATCATCCAAGTGAGTGAAGTACTCTGGCGCACCCCCACTTTATCGCCCGCCCCCCAATATTGCGCCGTTAACAAGGCACCACCAGTTGTTACGCCAAGCAACATAATTGTAGTAACAAAGGTCGCTCTAGCTGCAACACCCACAGCCGCAATTTCTGCCTCGCCCAGCTGACCAAGCATCAACACATCTACTAAGCCACGGCTGGAGAACATCATACTCTGTAAAGTAATGGGTAATGCGATAGCAAATAGTCGACGTAAAAACGACTTATCAGCATGAGTAACCAATTGTGAGAAAAAAGTCATGCTCGCTCCGACGACAACTTATTGATAGAACGGGAAAAGTGTCTCATGATTATACCCAGTGGTGACTAATCCACCAGCAATAAAAAGGACTCAGAATGAAAAAGGTGTTGGTACTTGGGGCTTCAGGATACATTGGTTCACAGCTTCTTCCACAACTGCTTGATAAAGGTTACATTGTCACGGCAGCGGCGCGTCATATTGACTATTTAGAATCCCGAACTCAGCCACACCCTAATCTCACACTCACTTATTTAGACCTCGCCGAAGCAGAAGCGACGCTCGAAATCGTGAATGATTTTGATTTGGTGTTCTTCCTTGTGCACGGTATGGCGCAAGGTCACGACTTTGTTGAATACGAATTAAACCTCGCAGAGAACTTCAAAAATGCCCTTGAGAAAAGTCGTGTAGAACACGTTATTTACTTAAGTGCAATTCAGCCTCAGACTGGCAACTCTCAACATTTGGCAGCACGCAAAGCGACGGGAAAGATCATTCGCCAAGCCGGTGTGCCTGTTACTGAACTTAGAGCTGGCGTCATTATCGGTCCCGGTTCTGCGGCATTCGAGATCATGCGCGACTTTGTCTATAACCTGCCGATTCTAATTGCACCTAAATGGGTAGACTCCAAAGCCAACCCAATCGCCCTACCCAACCTCAATCACTATTTGCTTGAATTGGCAGAAACCAAACCAACAGAAAGTGAAATTTATGAAGTTGGTGGTCCAGATACACTAAGTTATCGCGATCAATTTGAAGTAATCTGTAAGGTCACTAAGAAACCTTACCGACTTTGGTCAACACCCCTGCTGACACCTAAAATGGCATCGTATTGGTTAGCTATTGTGACATCTGTCCCCGCAAGTATTGGTAAAGCGCTACTTGCAGGTTTGGAACACGATTACATTGCTGATACCAAAGCCATTCATGAGCGATTCCCTCAAGAGCTGATCAGCTATGAGCAGTCCGTTACAGACACCATAGCAACTGAAGGGACTTTTGTGCGCAGTAATGTTTGGGGATTTGAGCCTGCAGCACTCAAACGTTGGCAACCAGGCTACGGGTACTATCCAAAACAAGCGGGAGCTAACATCAAGACCAAAGCCTCTGCGGAATCACTTTGGAAAGTCGCGCAAAAGATCGGAAGCCCGGAAAAAGGCTATTACTTTGCCAATCTCCTTTGGCGAACCCGCGAGTGGCTCGATATCTTCTTTGGTGGTGGGAAACCTATTCGAGTTTCACCATCAGGACCAGAGCTTAAGGTGGGTGACTTCATTGATTCATGGAAAGTCATTCGCTGTGAAGAGAACCAGTTCCTCTCACTGTTCTTTGGCATGAAAGGACCGGGACTTGGTCGTTTGGAAATTACGATTAAAGACGATGGCGAAGAGCGTGAGTTCAACATTACCGCATGGTGGCACCCACAAGGCTTTCCGGGCTTACTTTACTGGTTTGCGATGATGCCCGCGCACCTATTTATCTTTAAAGGAATGGTGAAAGCCATCGCCAAAGAAGCAGAAGTGCAGGAAAGCCAAAGCAAAGTCCAACCTGACGGTTAAGGCAATAATCGGCGGATATTTTCTAGATGAGCAAGTATTTCTTGCTTGTCATAAAGTGTATCCGCCTTTGCTGATGTGCTTTGTCGTTCAACCAAGCTGACAGGCAATACTTCTGACACAACGCCTTGCCCTTTCTCCATCTGGCTCAGCACTAACTTGACCGCCCTTCGTCCAAGTTCGTTGAAATCTTGCTTAATCGTTGTCAGAGGGGGTGAGAAAAATTGGCTATCTTGAATGCCATCAAACCCAACCACAGACACGGTTTTAGGGACATTAATACCCGCCTCCGAAAGCGCACATAACACACCAAGCGCCATCTGATCATTTGCGACTAATACGGCATCAAAAGATACACCTTTTAACACGGCGTCTTTAACTGCGTTGTAGCCACTGGCTGCTTGCCAGTCCCCCTCATAGAATGCCGTTTGCATCAGTCCACGCTGCTGAATCTGTGACTGCCACTCTTGGTAACGAATCTGAGAAGCCGTGGATGCCTTTGGTCCAGAAATGCACACAAAAGATTCGCGTTTGTGCTCAATCAAATGGGAGATCGCCAAATTTGCCCCAGATTTATGATCACAACTGAGAGAATTAACGGGCGTCCCCTCGGGTACATCGATAAAAACCAGCGTGAGCTGACTGAACTGCTCCACTAGGGTCTCTGCCATCTCTCTGGTTACTGGGGCGTTGATGATAATGGCATCAACTTGTTGGGCAATGAGCTCTCGGATTGCAACACGGAATTCCTCAATGGAGTTGTCACCTAACACTGCCAGCGCCGTCGCGTAATCCATCTCATGCGCTTGGTTGCGCACGCCATTAGCAATAAGAGCCACACCGTGCAGTGAGATATCCAAAGAGACAATACCGATGATCCGCGACTTCGCTCGGCTCAACATTTGTGCCCCTTTGTTCGGCACGTATCCAAGCTTTTTGATTGCGTCGTTAACTCGCTTTCGTGTTTCTTCTGCGACGTTATCCGCGCCGTTGGTTACGCGCGATACGGTTTGCGTCGAAACACCTGCTAACCGTGCAACATCTTTAAACGTAACTGCCACTGCGTTCTCCTATTCTGATTTGCTGTTCACTCTACCAAATTTATTCGAATATTCTCGTGAACAATGTCGTAAAAAACATGAAAAAATGTTCCCGAAAACAGCAGATCTAGCACACAAAACCGCGTTCTAAAACCTGTTCAAAGTCACATTTAAACGGCTATTTAATCGAAATAAAACCAAACAAGCGCATGATTATTTGTAGATTAAATGTTTGCGAAAACAGAGAAACAACATGCAAAAAATTGTTCACTTAAAATCCAAGAATCACAGCATGATCATTAAAGTGGATCGTGTTCCTGAAATCCTTCATTGGGGCGCAAGAATCGCTCAGATCGATCCCGATTTAATGCTCTCAACCGAACGTCCTATCTCGCAGGCTCGTCTTGATGTCGACGTACCTTTATCACTCTGCCCTGAGCTGGGTAGTGGTCACTTTAATGCGCCTGGGATTGAGGGACATCGCAATGGCGAAGACTGGGCTCCCGTGTTCACAACCACATCCATAGAGCACGATGACAACAGCGCGACATTTACCCTGCAAGATGACATTGCCGGTCTTGAATTATTGATTGAGCTACAACTGGACTTTAACAGTGATGTGGTACAAAAACGCATCACCGTAACAAACACAACTGCCGGTGAGTATTGCTTGGGTAAGCTCTCCTCTACTCTGCCACTTCCTAACCATGCAAACGAGCTGATGACGTTCCACGGGCGTTGGTGTCATGAGTTTCAGACTCAGCGTCTGAGCTTTGAGCATGGTGGCTTTATGCAAGAAAACCGCCGCGGTCGCACCTCTCACGAAAACTTCCCAGGTTTGTTCGCGGGCACCAATGGCTTTAGTGAGCAATTGGGGCAAGTTTGGGGCTTCCACCTTGGTTGGAGTGGTAACCATCAACTGCGTGCCGATGTTCGTAGCGACGGTCGCCGTTTTGTTCAAGCAGGTGAACTACTGCTGTCTGGTGAAAAGCGCTTACAAAGCGGTGAAACCTACCAATCACCATGGCTTTACGCGACATACAGTAACTCGGGTTTGAATGGAATATCAGAGCGATTCCACGAGTTCGTTCGTGCCAATATTATTCAATTTCCAAACAACAAGCCTCGTCCTGTTCATTTAAACACGTGGGAAGGCATCTACTTCGATCATAAACCTGAATACATCATGCAGATGGCGACCGAAGCCGCCGAGATGGGTGTCGACCGCTTCATCATTGATGATGGTTGGTTCATTGGTCGTGATGGCGAACGCGCTGCACTCGGTGACTGGTACTTGGATGAAACAAAGTACCCAAATGGTCTTGAGCCTGTCATCGAGCACGTAAACAACAAAGGCATGGAGTTTGGTCTTTGGGTTGAGCCAGAGATGGTCAGCCAAGACTCAAATCTATATCGCCAACACCCAGATTGGGTATTGAGTCTGCAAGGCTACCACCAGCCCTCCGGTCGCTGGCAATACGTCTTGGATTTGCAAAACCAAGATTGCTTCAACTACCTGTTTGAACGTTTGAATGACTTACTGACTCGTTACAACATCGGCTACCTGAAATGGGACATGAACCGTGAATTGGTTCAACCGGGGCATCAAGGTAAACCTGCTGTGCATGGTCAAACTAAAGCGCTTTACCGCTTGCTGGACGAGCTTCAAGCAGCGCACCCTGCGGTTGAAATTGAGTCTTGCTCTTCGGGTGGTGGTCGTATTGATTTTGAAATCCTTAAACGCACTCACCGTTTCTGGGCTTCTGATTGTAACGATGCGCTGGAACGTCAAGCGATTCAACGTGGTATGAGCTACTTCTTCCCACCTGAAGTTATGGGCGCTCACATTGGTCCAGCAGAGTGTCACTCAACCAATCGTCGCCATGCGATCAACATGCGTGGCGTGACGGCGTTAAGTGGTCACATGGGTGTGGAGCTCGATCCAGTAAAAGAAAGCGCGGAAGAAAAACAAGCGTTTGCTCATTACATTCAACTGCACAAACAGTATCGCGATTTGCTGCATTCAGGACGTACTTTCCGCATCGATCCTGCCGATCAAAACCAGAACATCTATGGCGTTGAGAACGGGCAAGAAATGCTGATTACGGTGTGTCAGTTGGCAATGCCAAATCATGCGCTGCCATCTCCACTTCGCGTTAGCTGTGCGGATGAAAACGCCCGTTACGAAGTCAAGATTGTTGAAATGCCAAAAACCAGCTTCCAGTTGATGAAGCAACGTCCGCAATGGTTAGACAAAACCCTGGCACTAAGTGGCGATAACTTAAAGGAAATTGGGGTGACGCTTCCGATTCTCGACCCTGAATCGGCACTGATTGTACACCTTAAGAAAATTTAAACCTCTATCTGTGCCCTCTAGCGACCGGGTTTCAACTTCGCGTTGTTCCTGATAAAACACTCCTATACGCGCTAGAGGGACACCCTACAACTAACAAGCAAAACTTAATTGCTTAACTTGTTAAGGAAACAAAATGTCTATTACAGTATTACTTTCGTTCTTGCTGTTTACAGGCTTTGTTGTGGTGTTCACTTACAGCAAAGTTAAAAACGATAAAAACACCTCTCAAGACGGCTTCTTCCTTGGTGGACGAAGCTTAACAGGCGGGCTGATTGCCAGCTCTTTGATTCTTACCAACCTGAGTGCCACCAGCTTTGTTGGCATGAGCGCGCAATCCTACACCCACAACATGAGTGTGATGGGCTGGGAAGTGGCATCTGGCGTTACACTGGTTATCATTGCGCTGCTGCTTGTTCCTCGCTACCTCAAGCAAGGCATCACTACTATTCCAGACTTCTTAGAAAGCCGGTACGACATGTCAGTGAAGAAGTTCGTTACCCTGTTGTTCTTGTGCCAATACGTCATCAACATTCTTCCTACCACTCTTTACGCTGGCGCAGTGGTGCTGGGCGAAATCTTTGATGTGCAAGGTTTACTGGGCATTTCTGAGTTCAGCTCTATCGCCCTTATTTCTGCCACTATCGGTTTGCTGGGTTTCTTCTATGCGATTTACGGCGGTCTAAAAGCCGTGGTAATTGCAGACACAATCAACGGCGTAGGCTTGATCACCGGCGGTTTGATGATCCCTGTATTTGGTCTGATGGCATTAGGCGGCGGTAACTTTATGGAAGGTTTAGACGTATTGCTGACTGCCGCACCAGAAAAGCTGCAATCCGTAGGTAAAGAGACCGACCCACTGCCGTTCTCTACCCTGTTCACAGGTCTATTGCTGGTGAACTTGTACTACTGGGGTACTGACCAATCAATTATCCAACGTGCACTTGGCGCGAAAAACCTGAAAGAAGGTCAGAAAGGTGTGATTCTCGCGGGTGCGATTAAAGTTATCTCTCCACTTTTCCTAATCATTCCGGGCATCATTGCGTTCCATATGTTTGGCGCAGATGCGGGCAACCCAGACACGATGTACACACGCTTGGTGAACGAGGTATTGCCTAAGCCGCTTGTTGGTTTCTTTGTTGCGGTCATGTTCGGCGCAATCCTAAGTACCTTTAACGGTGTACTGAACAGCTCAACAACCTTGTTTGCTTTGAACGTTTACAAGCCACTATTTGGCAAAGATAAATCGGATGAGGAGTTGGTCGGGAAAGGTCGTATCTTCGGCGTTATCATTGCGATCATTTCGGTCTGTATTGCCCCTTTCATCATGTACGCACCAGAAGGCTTGTTCCAATACCTACAAATGGTTGCGGGCTTCTTTAGTGTGCCTATCTTCACCATCGTATTTGTAGGCTACATTTCCAAACGTGTACCGGCTATTGCTGCAAAAGTCGCGCTAACCGTATTTGTAAGCTCCTACGCAGCGATGCAATTGGTCTTTGGTACACCAATCCACTTCCTACACCAATTGGCGATTCTATTCGTCGTGTGTACTGCTCTGATGTTTGCGATTGGTCACTTCATGCCACGTGAAACAGACTACACAATGCCTGTAAATGAGAATATCGATGTGACGCCGTGGTCGTTCCGCTTTGAAGCATCAGCGGTCATCATCTACATGGTATTGGGGGCTTACGTGATGTTCTCGGACGCGGGCTTTGTGTCAAGCGATCCAACCATCATGCAAGTGTACGGCTTCTGTGGTCTCGTCTTGATGTTTGGTGTGGTTTCTAACTACTTCATCAAGCGTAGAAAGCATAAGCAAGTGACTAAACTGAATGACATGTACATGCCATAAATAAGATCGATAAGTCACGGATATAAAAAATCGGAGCACAGGCTCCGATTTTTTATGATGCGATAGATGAATTAGTCTGCTTTAAATGACAGTGGAATCTCTGCCAATTGATTGCCTTCGTTCGCAGGGAAGATAAGGTACTCACCGTGGTATTTCACCATCGATTTGTAGTCAGTGATCTTGTGCACCATGTAACCTGCTTGCGATGCTTTCTCAACGAACTCTGCGTGGTTACCGCGAACAAACCAACTCATCGGTTTTACCAACAGCTCACCATCAAAACAGCTTTCACACTGGTCAGCACATAAGGCTAGTGAGTTTTGACCTTCTGTGTAGATTTGTACTTTACCGCAACCAACTAACTGCTCAGAAGTTGACACTTCCCAGCCCGCTTGCTCCATCGCATCAAGAAACGCTTCAATGTCAGAATCTTTGATCACTTTAGGCTCTTCACCTTCAGGGAAAAACTGCGCGTAAAAGCCTGAGATGCGTTTAAAGATAAATAGCAAACCAGCATCGTTGCCTTTTGAGCGACCTGCTTTTTGCCAACGCGTTAGATCATCACCTACAGTGCGACCAAAACGCTGTGACTTCAGCGCCTTGGTTACCCAACGAACCAAGTAATGATTGTTCGCTACTGGTGCATTTGCCAATTTACCAGAGCGATGCTCTTGGTCTAAATCTGCCAAAGCAGCGTTAACTAAATTTTGAATTTCTTTGGTGTAATTAGACATTACGCCTTTCTTCCTAAAGTCCAATAAAACAGTGCAGACAGCACTGAACAAGCAAACATAACAACGATCATCGGCCACGCAACGCCACCGGGCATTGCTGCAACAAGCGCACCAATCAATGAACCTGTGCCAAAGCGCAGAGTACCAGCAAGTGAAGATGCAGTGCCTGCCATCGTTGGGTAGCCACTTAACAGCAGCGCCATCGAGTTACTACCAATCGTAGACAAGGTTCCGATAAACAGCACTACAAATGGCACGATGCCCCACAAACCAAGATCAAGCATCCAACCAGCAAACAGTCCAATACCAGCAATCAACTGGATGGTTAGACCGAAGCGCAGCATAAAATGGGAACCGACCTTTTTCACCATGCGACCATTGAGACTGGTCATGATGATCATTGCCACAATGTTCAAGCCAAATAGGTAACCAAATTGGTCTGGCCGAACACCGTATAAATCGATATATATAAATGAACCCGCAGTCAGGAATGCAAACATGCCTGAAAACGAGAACGCACCTGAGAGCATTAACCCTAACGCTTCAGGGTTAGAACACAGACGTGCATAGTTACGAATCGTGGTTCTGAATCTTAATGGCTGACGGTTTTCTGGTTTCAATGTCTCTGGAATCATCCATAGAACAAGCAAGATCACCACAACCGCGAAGATAGCGAGCACCCAAAAGATTGAACGCCAACCGAACCAGATCGCGAGGTGACCACCAATCATCGGTGCAACCAAAGGTGCAATCGTGATCACCAACGTCACGAATGACATTGCACGCGCAAAATCTTCACGGTCAAACATGTCTCGTACAACCGCTTGGATAATCACAGCCGCTGCCGCACCCGCAAAACCTTGTGCCGTACGCACATAAGTAAGCGCATCAATACCGTTAGTCGTTGCACTGACTACCGCTGCCAAACCAAAAAAGAGCACACCTAAAATGAGTACAGGTCGGCGACCATAGCTGTCGGCTAACGGACCATGAATCAGCTGACCTATTGCGAAGCCTGCTGTATAAGCCGTTAACGTAATCTGTACAGCACCTGCGGTTACACCAAGATCTTTAGCGATGGTTGGCATAGCCGGCAAATACATATCGATAGCAAGTGGCGTCAACGCACCAATTGCACCGAGTACAAGGAACAATAAAAAACTGATTTGTGACTGGGGAGCACTTTGGGCTTTTTCTGTCATTGCCTTACCTCTTGTTGTGTCCTCCCATCAACATTCCACATTGATTGAGATAGATGATTGACGCTTCCCTTACCCCGAATCCGTAACAATCACGGAGACAGTGCATAGTATCCTTACTATTGAGAAGATCATAAAAGACGAAAGTATACCAAGGCGGTCTTGCCTAACTCGACGCTAAAACCTGCATGATGAGTATGCAGAACGAAAAAGTAACCGAGCTAAAACGAAGAGGCGATGACGTTAACACCGTCTGTACTTATCGTCAGTAAGGACCAACAAGAGAAAAGACTTTTCTCAGATTAAATACAGTTCTGCCTGCGTTTATGAGCGGCGAATGCGCGTCTTGTTCAGACACTAAGACTTATTTGGTAGGAATCCCCATTCTGAGCGATTTCCTACCAAAACACTAGTTCCTATCAGGAATTAAACAATTTCCCAGAACAGCAATTACTTCCAACCAGAGTGAATCATTTCACTACTGATTCGACTTCTTCTTCTGTTAAGAATCGGTAATCACCCGGCTCAAGCGCTTCATCAAGCACAATTGAACCAATACGCTCACGGTGAAGGTGTTCAACCTTGTTGCCGAGCGCAGCAAACATACGCTTCACTTGGTGGTATTTACCTTCCACAATCGTTAACAGCACTTCGTTTTCAGCTTCGTTTACAATTTCAAGGTGGGCAGGCAATGTTGGTTCGCGTTCATTACGTAACTCAATACCTTCGGCAAACTTTTCAACGTAATCAGGTTGAATCGCATCCACAAGCCATACGCGGTACGTCTTTTCACATTTGTGTTTTGGCGACGTAATACGGTGGGACCATTGACCATCGTCAGTGATCAACACAAGACCAGTAGTGTCCACATCCAAGCGACCAGCAAAGTGTAGGTTTTCTACCTTTGGCTCATCAAGCAACACGAATGCGGTTGGGTTATGCCCGTCTTCATGTGAACACACAAAGTCCGCAGGCTTGTACAACATAATGTAACGGGGACCAGGTGCACCAACTTTACGCCCTTCCCACTCAACCACACCACCTTCTGGCACTTTGAAAGCACCACTCTTTTGTACTTCGCCATCAACGGTCACTTCGCCACTTTTGATGATCTTCGTTGCCTGCTTGCGAGTCGCACCCAGCCCATCACACAAATATTTATCTAAACGCATGAATACCTCTAATGTTTAAGGTCGGGTATTATAGCGATCCTAATTCGAATAGTTGAGCAATTTCACAGATTTTCATGTACACCCTTCGACCATACCAAGCCGACTCTGTTAAAGCGGTGATTCACTATTTTCGTAAACACACCACACCAGCAGTCATTGTGCTGCCTACAGGTGCAGGTAAAAGCTTGGTCATTGCAGAGCTAGCAAGACTTGCCAAAGGGCGCGTCCTAGTACTTGCTCATGTAAAAGAGCTGGTGGAACAGAACCACGCTAAGTACGAAGGCTATGGACTGAAAGGCTCAATATTCTCAGCGGGTCTTGGACGTAAAGAAACCGATCAGCAAGTGGTGTTTGCTTCTGTACAATCAGTAGTGCGCAATCTGGACTCTTTCAAGAATCAATTTTCCTTGTTAGTGATTGATGAATGCCATCGCGTGCCAGACGAAAAAACCAGTAGCTACCAAAAAGTAATCACGCACCTAAGAGAACTCAACCCAGGCATTAAAGTTTTGGGGTTAACCGCAACCCCATACCGCTTAGGCATGGGCTGGATCTATCAGTATCACACCCGTGGACAAGTTCGCACGGAAGAGTCACGCTTTTTCCGTGACTGTATCTTCGAACTCCCTATCCGTTACTTACTGGATGAAAACTTCTTAACACCAGCTCGCATGATGGACGCGCCAGTCCTATCTTATGACTTCTCACAACTCAAACCAGCAAACACAGGTCGATACAAAGAAGCTGAGATGGACATGGTGATCGACAAAGCTAAGCGAGCGACACCACAGATCGTTGAACAAATCATTCAATACGCCAAAGAACGCAAAGGCGTAATGGTATTTGCAGCTACAGTTCGCCATGCACAAGAAATCCATGGTTTATTGCCTGAAGGCGAAACCGCGATTGTGATTGGTGACACGCCAACACCAGAGCGCGATGCCATTATTCAGTCGTTCAAGAATCGTGAGATAAAGTACTTGGTTAACGTGTCCGTTTTAACCACGGGCTTCGATGCACCACATGTGGATTTAATCGCGATTCTGCGCCCAACCGAGTCGGTCAGCTTGTATCAGCAAATTGTTGGTCGTGGTTTGCGTCTGTCGGAAGGCAAATCAGAATGTCTCGTACTGGATTACGCTGGCAACAGCTATGATTTATATCAGCCTGAAGTGGGCGATCCGAAGCCAGATTCCACTAGCGAAATCATCACCATCCCTTGCCCCGCTTGCGGCTTTAATAACAACTTCTGGGGAAAACTGGATAGCAATGGCTTTTTGCTGGAGCACTTTGGTCGTCGTTGCCAAGGATATTTTGAGGACGATGAGACCGGAGAACGTGAGCATTGCGGTTATCGATTTAGAGCTAAATATTGCGGCGAATGTGGCGCTGATAACGACATTGCAGCGCGTATTTGTCATGAGTGTGATGCCACGCTGGTTGATCCAGACAAAAAGCTCAAGGAAGCATTGAACCTAAAAGATGCGCTGATCTTTGAATGTACCGAGATGGACTTGTCAGTATTTAAGTCCAGTGATGGCAAATCACAGTTGAAAGTGACGTATTCCGGTGAAACCTATCAAGGAGAAGGAAATGCATTGGTTCACGAATTCTGGTCACTGAATACCAAAAAACAGAAGCAAATCTTCAAAGACCAGTTTGTACGCCCTCACCTTGCTGACAAACATCGTCCATTTGAAGAGGCGTCGCCAACCAGAGTCGTGGCAAACCAGCATCGTTTCCGTCTGCCACAATTCGTGATTGCTAGAAAGTCAGGGCGTTTTTGGAAACTGCGCGATAAGATCTTTGACGACGAACTAAGATAAGCGAATGCTCACGAATTCACTTTCTGTTCATGTACAGCACGATATAATCGTCGTAACTCATTGAAAAAGGCTTTGCTATGTCTACCTCCTTCACTCCGCGCAAACTTCCCGTGCTGCTAGGCTTAGTGCCACTTTTATTGTCAGCACCAAGTTTTGCATCTCACCATGATCATCATGATGAAAAAGACGGTCATGCCATCGTTCGTGACGTTGAGAAACCGGGAACTCGAATTGAATTCGATGAAGATCAAGATGAAGTCTATCGTGCCGTTCAAAAAGGTTACATTCGCCCATTCTCCGATATGTACGCAGCAGTGGAGAATGATTTGTATGGGCGTATTATTAAAGTAGAACTCGAAGAAGACGATGACGAATGGGTTTACGAGCTGAAAATCTTGTTCAATGACAGTGTGATAAAAGTGGAATACGACGCTGCCACACTAGAGATGCTTGAGATCAAGGGGCGTAACTTCAATAAAGCTCTTAAGCCGCAGTAATCGATATCCAAACATAATTAGAAGAAAGAATATGAAAATACTTGTTGTCGAAGATGAACCTCGCCTAGGCGAACAGATTTTAGAAACGTTGGAAAACAATGGCTGGGTGCCAGAGCTTTCTCAAGACGGTATCGACGCGCTTTACCGTGCGACCTCTGAAGAATGGGATGCGATTGTGCTCGATCTAGGTTTGCCAAAGCTCGATGGTCTGACGGTCTTGAAAGGCATTCGAGACGAGAACATTAATACACCTGTGGTGATTCTGAGTGCCCGTGACACATTATCTCAACGTGTTGAGGGTTTGAATGCCGGAGCCGACGATTATCTAACCAAGCCATTTGAAATGGTTGAGCTAACGGCTCGCCTTCGCGCTCAATTACGCCGAGCTTCAGGTAACGCCTCACCTGTCATGCAGATTGGTGATTTAAGTTTAGATACGCGCTCATCAAAAGTGCTGTGGCAAGGGCAAGCAGTAAGCTTAACCGCGTTAGAATATAAAGTGGTCGCGTACTTCATGCACAACCCAGAAAAAGTCATTTCTCGTACCGAGTTGGTAGAACACATCTACAAGCAAGACTTCGACCGTGACTCAAACACCATCGAAGTGTTTATCGGTCGTATTCGCAAGAAGATCGCCCCAAAAATCATCAAAACCGTCCGCGGTTTAGGGTATCAATTGAATGCGGAATAGAAGCAAACTTCCCATGCACATTCTTAAGCGGCTGAGCATCAAAAGCCGCTTAGTGCTAGCGGCGGTCGTTTGGCTCACAGCGATGATCCTCGCGGCGGGCGTCACGATCCCAACCCAAGTTTACAGCTATATGGTGGACGACACTCGCTCCCAATTGAATGTCTACATGGACGAGATTGCCGCCCAGCTCGAAGTCGACAGTAAAGGTCAACTCACCCTTCCTACTCAACTTTCCGACCCAAGATTTAATCGTCCATACAGTGGTCTTTACTGGAGCGCATCAACGGACACGAGTCTAGAACGTTCGCGTTCACTATGGGATAAGAAAATTGAGTACAAAGGATTGGATAAAGACGCCTTTGGCGCACGTGATGAAAAACTTATCACGTTGAAAAAGACCCTTTATCTACCGGACTACGATGGTCCTATTGATGTCATCATTGGCATTGACGAAGATCCAATTGAAGGCACGATTCAGTCTTTAACCGGGCAGCTTTGGATCATTTTAGGATTGCTCTTTGCTGGTGTTCTTGCGGTTATCTTGCTGCAAATCGCCTGGTCATTGAGTCCGCTAACCAAGCTGCAAAGAGAGTTAGCCGAACTGAAGTCAGGCAACAAGAAAGGCTTGGAAGAAGAGTACCCGAAAGAAATCTCACCTTTGATTTCTGACCTTAATGCCCTGCTCTTTCACTATCAAGAGTTACTTGAACGTGCACGCAATCATGCAGGAAACTTATCTCACGCGCTGAAAACACCACTTTCGGTTTTAAAAAACGAAGTACAAAACTTCACGCCTGAAGAACAAGAGCGCTTGAACGCGCCAATCGCACAGATCCAACAACACATCGATTACCACTTAGGTCGCGCTCGTATGGCTGGTTCAATGAACATTCTTTCGGTGAAATCGAACCCTTCAGAGCGCGTTGATGCCATATCCATGGCGTTTGACAAGGTCTACGCACATCGTGACGTCACACTGATTAACGAGCTTGATTCTGAATTGAACGTCGCCGTAGAGAAAACCGATCTGGATGAAATGGCGGGAAACTTACTGGAAAATGGCTACAAATGGGCGAACAGCATCATTCGTGTTCATTCAACGTTAGATAAAGACAACATTCATATCATTGTTGAAGACGATGGTCCGGGTATTCCTCCTGAGCAATTATGCCAAGTAATAAAGCGTGGCTACCGTCTGGATGAAACAACGCCAGGATCCGGTTTAGGTTTAAACATTGTCAGTGAAATGGCGCACAGTTACCGCGGTCAACTTGAATTATCAGAGAGTAAAATGGGAGGGTTAAAAGCCACCTTGATTCTGCAAAAGAGCCGCGCTTAAGTCAGCTTACATCAGTCACTCACAGTATTACTTTAAAATGGCACTTATCGATTTATTCGCTAGGTGCCATTTTTATATACCCAAGTAACCTCAAGATGCTTGGGTATATCTAAATAGCGCTTTGATTGGGTAAGTTTAATGCTAGCGATGGTTCACTAATCAACAGCACATTCCCATCCGAATAATAGTCGTGCTTACTATCCATTGCGACAGGTTGCGCTAACGAATGTAACTCTCCGACTAGCGCTAAATGACTGACTTCAATTTGATTCGCTAGACGGTCTCTTTCGCTGTCCACATTAGGATCTATTCGATGCAACACCGTCACAATACCCGAGTAATGCGCCAACTTGAGACCGTCATCGTAACTAATCGCTCCGACCCAAATCGGTTGACCAGACTTTGATTCTAACCCTGCTTGCCACCAGCGAACATGAGAGCGTTTTAACAAACTTCCGGGCTCTTGGAATGCCATCGACTGTGGCTTGCCATTCCAAAACAAATCAGAAACGGGCGGCAGCTTCTGCTTCAATAAGCTCACATAGTCTGCCAATTCAATGTCGTTTCTTGAAAAGGTTTGATTCTCTAGCCAGCCGAGCTCTTGCATTAGGCTTCGCGGGGATTCTCCGACGTACACCAAGTTGACTGCCTGAGCGTCAAACACATTCGAGCGCCCCGGATAAACCTTAAAGCCGATATCATTAAGGACTATCGATTGATTTTCAGTAACGCCGGGTTGTTCAATATTGTCATCTGCTAGATAGAAAAAGTGTCCATAATTCGCAGCAACTAAACATAACACTAAAGCCGTTAGGGATTTTGTCCATTTACGTGACCAGTTTTTCTTCCAAGCCACAAGAGCGAATACAGAAGCGATGAGTACTGAGGCAATAAGAAGCTTATGCTCAACAAGGATGAACTTTATGGAATCAAGTGGAATCCATGTGTTAAGACCCGCAGCAAGCAAATACCCAGCAACGACAAATTGCCCAACACCAAGTATCAATCCAATTGATGAACAGACAGTAAAACGCTTCCAACTCACATTCGCAGTACCCGCCATAAATGGCACGACCCAAGCAACAGGTCCGAGTAAGCGTGCAAAGATCAAAATGGCATTGCCGCGTTTTTTCATCAACAAACGACAACGAGCGATTGGACGCCTTGTCTTGGCTTGCCAACGAATCAGCTTCTTCTGTGCTTTAGAGCCAGAACGCTTACCAATAAAGTAACTGAGTTGATCGCCAACCCAACCGCCCAACAAAACGGCGACAACGCCCCAAATCACACCTTGGTGCAATTGATAGCCCGCAGCGAGCAAAAACGGCTCGCCCGGGACAAAGAGATTAGGTCCAATCGTCGCATCCAGAAATGCTCCGAAAAACAGACTGATTGCTTCCAGCATGCAGCCTCCGACGATTACGAATGTTGATCTTTGTAGTGACCGAATTTGTATTCCATTTCGTTGTTACGCATCTCGCCAAAGAAGAATCGACGTACATTGGCTTTGAAATAGGTCATGCCCATCTTAAAGAAGCCGTCTTGTTCAAGGCGGCGCGGATCGAATTCAAACGTCATCGGTAAGAAGCGGAAACGCCATGTTTTAGAAGCGCGTTTTACGTAATCACAATCTTCGCAAAGTGTAATAGACTCATCAAAGCCGTTGATCTCTTTGTGTGCGCGTTTGGTAGAGAAAATACAAGCACCTACCGCCGTTGGGAATGTGTACTGAGTAATAAACAATCCCGCGTTAAACATGCCATAACCCAACTTATGTGCCATTGGCAGATTTTTTGAGCCCATGTAAACACCAGCAACTTCCAACTTCGCATCCTCAAGCTTACTCATTGCACGGCTCAGAAAATCACTTGGTAAGCGCACGTCCGCATCTAAGAAAAGAATACGTTCATACTTCGCCAGTTCTGCACCTGTATTACGACCTAAGCTGACACCACGCGTATCCATGCGGTGCACTGTCAGTTCTGGCAATGAGCTTTCGTAAGCTTGTGCAACTTCACGTGTCGAATCTTCGCTGTTCGAATCCACCACGATCACTTCAAAGTTCTGGTGAGTTTGTTTGGTTAAGTCTTCAAGTAGTCGACTAATACGTTTTTCTTCATTGAGGGTAATAATCACGATACTGATAGGATTCATAATGTGCTCCATTGAGGTTGTCCGTTTATGTACGATGGAGAATAGAACCGACTGACTTAACGGTTACTGAGGTCAACATTCATTTTGCGTTCATTTTGTGAATAACAGATGTCGTTAATGAATGAATTAACTTGGAAAGAGGATTGAGTCCTAGGCAAATAAAAACGTACTGACAAAAAGCCAAATAGGTTAAAATCAGCGCAATGCGGACAAAGTTTTGCCGACACCACAAAACAGACACTCTTCTTGACGAAGAATTACTGGCTTTTTGGTGATTTAGGTACAATTTTGGTTGCTGAATGTAGAGCAGGATGATAGTATCCGCGCTCGCTTGAACAGTTCCTGTTTCAAGCTTTACTACGAACACAAGGTCGCATTGTGTTTGTAAAGTTTTATTTTTTACTAATTTGAGAGTAAATACTATGAAATTCGAAGCAGTAGTACGTACTGAACTAGGTAAAGGTGCGAGCCGCCGCCTACGTCACGCTGGCAAATTCCCTGCAGTTGTATACGGCGGTGAAGAAGCAGCAGTTGCTATCGTTCTTAACCACGACGACATCGTTAACCAAATGGACAAGCCTGAGTTCTACGAAGGTATCGTTCTAGTGATCGACGGCGCTGAAGTTAAAGTTAAGCCACAAGACGTTCAACGTCACGCTTACAAGCCAAAAGTTGAGCACATGGACTTCATCCGTATCTAATTCCCTACCAAGGAATTAACGGATAAAATCCAAACCTTTTGCATAAAGATTATCGGACTTACCAACCGAGACATCTAAAAAATTTCAAAACCCCGGAGACTTACCACCTCCGGGGTTTTACTATTTAGGACAGAAGTAAATCTCCCCTACTCTTTTCTCAATTCTCTTTTCACTACCGATAGTGCCTCTCTACAAACACCGCATTGAACACTCTCACCAGTAAGTTATGTTCGTGCTATGTACTTCACCAGCGTCACGTCGTTGAGCGTCATATCATCGATAACCTCCGACTCTTCCTCTCCAGATCGCACAAAGCCACACTTCTTATAGAAATTAAGCCCTTGTTTATTGGTGTCTAACGCCTTAAGGCTAATTTGCATCACTGGTGTCGAGAGTAAACGAGTTTCTAATTCATCAATCAGAGTACTGCCAGCGCCCTGCCCGAAGTATAAAGGCGAAACATAGCAACAAGTAACCGTTGCCGTCTTGTCTTCGCTGGTGTGATCAGGCAGTTCATAACTTAGAAAGCCAACGATCTCTTTCTGTTTCTCAACAACAATGAGATTGGCCAGTTGCTCCGTCATTACTCGCGTCCACATGCGCTCTCGACGTTCTCGAGTAAATTGGTCAATGTAACTCTGCGGCATTAATCCTCGGTAAGCGACTTGCCATGAATCAACGTGTATTTTGGCGATCTGATCCGCTTCATCTCTCACTGCATTTCTAACTGTATATCCCATTGCTTGCCTTTCTCATTACTCCGGAGTAAACACTCTTTGACGACTGTACGCTTCAAACCCCAAAGACTGGCAGAGCCTTATTGAAGGCGTATTTTCACTATTTACTCGATACCTAATTTTGCGCTGCCTCGACTTCACTTCATTGATTAAATGACTGAGCAGGCGTTTTCCATACCCTTTTCCTCTTACTTCAGGAGAAACCAATATGGATAAAGACTCAAACGGCTCTTTCCCTTTATAACAATAAGAAGCAAGCACAGCGACCAGCTCATTTTTGTCAAATATGCCGTAAAAAAAATGGCTATCGAGGTCAAAGTCCGCTTTAAGGATATCTTCTTCGCTCATTCGGCTGACAAAAGATTCAAGTAATTCGAGGTCAGATTCGATCGAGAGAGGAATTATCCCATCGTCTTTGTTGACGTTGTCGTCATTAAATAAATAGTAGTCGACATCATCATATTCACAGAACATTTGTTTATTATTGAGTTTTCTCTCCAGCTCACTTGGCTGAAAATGTTTAATTCGTTCCCATAATTTAGGGGGACAAGATATAAACGTAACGGCGTCTGATTGATATAAAAATACAGCGCAAAGATCGGAGAACTTTTGCCAATAGTGAGGGTCATAAGAATAGCCATTGTACAAATTACAGCTCACACTGAACTGCTTTTGCCATGAGCAATCGATTTCCGCGGCAAGTGCGGTTGTTTTTTTGAGCATCCTTACTCCTCAACACAGCGTACAGAAAAATCTTAACTATTTGTTTCGTAGAGAGTAAGAAGACATTAATCTGGCAAAATAATCACCAAAGTTTGCTCCATATCTCACCAAAATGCGTATTGATTCACATTAGAAAATTGAAATCAATTAAGCGACTCACAAATTTAATTAGTAAAAACATTAAATCCTTTCTAAATACGGTTTCTGTTTATTTGTCGACGCGGTTTGCAGCCCTGTTATTTCCTGTATTCAACAAAACTGTAAATAAGATATAGATCACTAAAGTTTCACATTATTTCCGTATATTTCACGCCGTAATAAAATCAAAATCACAAAGAAAGGATCCCTTATGAAGTTTTACAAATCCCTTTTGGTACTTTCAGTCGGCGCTGCGCTAGCAGGATGTGGCTCAGACAGCGACAACTCTCCAATCACTTGTGACACTGCAGATTCATGTACTAAGTTCACTGTTCTTCACACAAACGATAACCACGGTCGTTTCTGGGAAAACAGCAAAGGTGAGTACGGCATGGCTGCACGTAAAACACTGATTGAGTCTATTCGTGCTGAAGTAGCAGCAAATGGTGGCGAGTCTATCCTACTGTCTGGTGGTGACATCAACACAGGTGTACCAGAGTCAGACATGCAGAACGCTGTGCCAGACTTCGTAGGTATGAACCTTCTGGGTTACGACGCAATGGCTGTGGGTAACCACGAATTTGATAACGCTCTAGATGTTCTAGATATGCAAGCTGAGCTAGCTGATTTCCCAATGCTAGCAGCAAACATCTACAAAAAAGATGCGGACGGAAAAGTAACTGATGAACGTTACTTCGCTCCTTATAAAGTCTTCACGATTAACGGTCTGAAAATTGCGGTTATCGGTCTTACTACTGAAGATACAGCAAAACTTGTAAACCCAGACAACGTAAAAGACATCTACTTCCAGGATCCTCAAGTTGAGATCCAAAAAGTGCTGGGCGAGATCGAAGCTAATGAGAAAGTCGACCTAGTATTCGCAACAACACATATGGGTCACTACCAAAATGGTCAAAGTGGTAGCGAAGCGCCTGGTGATGTTCAACTAGCACGTTCTCTAAAAGAAGGTGAACTAGACGCTATCATCGGCGGTCACTCGCAAAACCCAGTATGTATGGAGCCAGGTACGAACAACTACGCGGACTTCAAACCAGGTGATGAGTGTACACCAGATCAGCAAAATGGCACTTACATCATGCAAGCGCATGAGTGGGGTAAATACGTAGGTCGTGCAGATTTCGAATACTACGATGGCAAGCTTCACCTAGCGAACTACGCACTGATTCCAGTAAACCTAAAAGCGAAAGATGAAAATGGTGATTACCAATTCATTCAAAACCAAATTAAACCTGATGCAACAGTAAAAGCGCTGCTTCTACCATACCAACAACAAGGTCAAGATTTGCTGGACGAAGTAATCTCAAACACAGACGGCAAGCTTGAAGGCGACCGTAATGTTGTCCGTTCACAACAAACTAACCTTGGTCACCTACTGGGTAAAGCATACCGCACGAACAAGCTAGTGAATGCTGACTTTGGTGTAATGAACTCAGGCGGTGTACGTGATTCTATCCAGAAAGGTGATGTCACTTACCGCGATGTTCTAACAGTTCAACCTTTTGGTAACTTTGTAACAAAAGCAACCATGACTGGTGAAGAGGTTAAAGCTTACCTAGACGTTGTAGCAACAAAATCTGCTGGCTCTGGTGCATACGCTCAACTAGACAACATCACGCTATCAGTTAACTGTGATGCGAAAGACGTAACGATTACAGACATCAACGGTAAAGGCTTTGATCCAAAAGCTGAGTACACTTTCTCTGTAATTAGCTTTAGTGCAGCGGGTGGCGATAATTACCCAATCATCGATGTTAAATCAACCCAGCAAACAGATGCAGCTATACTGCGTGAGTTCTTCGTTAATAACCCTCAGATTTCTGCGGCAGATTTCGATAAGAACTTGGGTAACATTGAGTACTTGAGCAACGGCCAATCAGTGAAAGGCTGTCCTGCTTCAGGTAGCTAATTTACTTCATTCTTGTCTACACTTAGACATTGAAATCCATTCGGTTGCATAACAACTGAGATAAGGCGTGTCAGACTGACTCTAAGACCAACCGGAGCCCAAGTGGCTCCGTTTTTTTATTTGCGCTAAATCTCTGATAAAACGCCACCTTCACAAATCGTTCAAAAAATGTTCATTTACGTTGTTGACGACCATGTGTAGGGCTTCTATGTTTGATAAGGTCTTTCGAATATGAAGATTCATCAACTGTGTTTGAGCAATTAACTTTTATTCACACAGTCAATGATTCTGAGAAAGATGCGAATGGCGTTACAAACACTGCTCTCAAACAATTTGTCTCTCAGACTTCAAACGAAGGCGATGGGCTTCTACGCTCCCGCCAATGAGCAGCGATCTGAACGCCAATGTGTTCAAACTGCTGCCATCGAGTTCTGGAGGTCAAAAATGAAACGAGCCAGCAACAGCTATAGACTGCAGATAATTAAAGAAGTGGTCACTCGCAGAGAGCGTGAAGCATGTACTGATCCAATGGCAAGATACATTCATCAAATGATGGATGAATTACCCACCAGTAAATTAGACGTGGAACAAAATCACCGCTTTGCCGGTAGTCACTTCGACGAACAAGCAGGAGGCTGGGTAAGCGACCAATGGTCTTTAAAGTAACGCCAAGTGCTCATCACTTTGAGCACGAAAATGGATAGGAGCTTCCCGGCTCTTATGGATAAGTAGTTCAGACTGGGCCGGGAATAGTTAGTCATAAGTAATAAAGCATAAACAACACTAAAACAAATCCTGTTGCGGGGATAAGTCATCTTGAGGCAGTTCTGCTTTCCCCTTCCCTGCTAGCACCTTTCTTCTGTACCTCTGACGACACAGCTTAATCACGTGCAACTGTTGTGCAGGAGTAAAACTCAGCCAATTAAACCGCTCTTCTCGTTTACGCATGCATCCCTTGCAATAGCCCTTTTCGTCAGAAGTGCACACTCCGACACAAGGACTTGGGACGGTAAAAAACTCCAGTTGCTCCATGCTCAACCCGTTCTTTGGTTATCTCATCAAGACCCGATTCACTTATAGTCGAATAACTGTAAGAAATTTCGAAGTTTTCGCTGAATTTTAGTACCTGGAATGGGATCTCTGTTATAAAATACGCCGTGTTTAAAAACATACGAAACCATAACCGTATGCTGACAAAAACACTGTTTTATTACCTATACTTACCACGTTTTCTAAAAACGGAGTCAATAAAATGAAGCTTAGCCTAAAAACGTTAGTAGCAGCAATCTCACTTCCAGTTCTAATGACTGCATGCGCTAGCAACGGTGACAATGTGAAAGAAATTACGGCTCAAGATCTACAGCACCACAACTGGCAGCTGGTTCAAATCGATGGCAAAAACATCGCAGCAGAAGAACGCCAAGCACCTCGCTTAGAAATTGGTGAAAACCTAACAGCGAACGGTAATGCAGGTTGTAACAACTTCTTCGGTCAAGCTGAACTAAAAGATAACCAACTACGCATCGAGAAAATGGGCATGACCATGAAGATGTGTATGGAAGACCAAATGAAGATTGAAAAAGTAATGTCTGAAACGCTTTCTGATTGGAGCGACATTACTCTGACTAACGATGGTCTAGTACTGAAAAACGCAGATCACGAACTAACGTTCACACTGCGTGACTGGGTAAACTAATCCCACATTTGTTTCTGGGACAATAAGTCTCTGAAAGAATCTCTAAAAAAGCAGCCCTTTGGCTGCTTTTTTTGTTTCTAATGCCCCATACCTTGCTTAGCCAGCTTTTCAGGATCATCATAAACCGCGTGGCGATCTATCATATCCAAGGTTGCTTCATTCATTCCGGTTACAGCAACAATAGAGCCGCCTTTACGAAACTTAATGATGGCTTTATCCAAAGCTGATATTGCTGTGATATCCCAAAAATGCGCATCGGATAAATCAATTGTGATGTATCGCGTCGCATTATCAAAATCAAACATATCAGTGAAACTATAGGCGGAAGCGAAAAAGATTTGCCCATGAACTTTGTGAATCGTATGGTCGTTATCAACAATGACTTCATCCGAAACCTTCATTAAAGTCCGGCTCTGATTCACATAAAAGACACACGCTAATAAAACGCCCACCAGCACACCAATAGCAAGATTGTGGGTGGCAACAACCGCAATCACCGTCGATAGCATGATAAGGTTTGTCGATAAACTGTGTTTACGCATTTCTGCAATGGAGTGCCACGAGAAAGTACTTATCGCAACCATGATCATCACAGCAACGAGCGCCGCCATTGGGATTTGCTTGAGGTAATCCCCCAAGAACACCACCATGATCAGCAAAAACACACCGGAGCAAAGCGTCGATAAACGTGTTCGACCGCCAGACTGGATATTGATCATCGACTGACCAATCATTGCGCATCCTGCCATACCGCCAAACAGCGATGCGACCATATTCGCAATCCCCTGTCCTTTGCACTCGTCGTTTTTCTCACTCTCTGTATCCGTCAACTCATCGACGATAGATGCGGTCATCAGTGATTCAAGGACACCGACAATGGCGAGAGCTAATGAATAAGGGAAAATGATTTGGAGTGTTTCAATGTTGAAGGGAATATCGGGAATCATGAATACGGGAAGCGAATCGGGTAGCTGCCCCATATCGCCAACAGTACGAATATCGATATCAAACATCAACGCAACCACTGTCACCGTGATAATGCATACCAAAGGGGACGGTAGCATTTTTCCGATTTTCGGCACATATGGAAACAAATAGATGATGGCTAGTCCTAAAACGGTCAATGCATAAACGGACCAAGAAACGTTCGTCAGTTCAGGCAGTTGCGCCAAAAAGATTAAAATTGCCAACGCATTTACAAATCCAGTCATAATGGATTTAGACACAAAACGCATTAAATCCCCTAGCCTTAAGTAGCCAATCAATAACTGCAGTACACCAGCGAAAAACGACGCGGCGAGCAAATATTGCAGACCATAATCTTTAACTAAGGTGGTCATCAATAACGCCATCGCTCCGGTTGCCGCGGAAATCATTCCGGACCTTGAGCCAGTAAACGCAATCACGACACAGATGGAAAACGAGGCATACAAACCCACTTTGGGGTCGAGTCCTGCGATGATAGAGAATGCAATAGCTTCTGGAATAAGTGCCAGTGCTACAACAACTCCTGATAAACAATCTCCTTTAACGTTGTTAAACCAAGTATCTTTTGTAAATTTAAACATAAATCTCTCATAAACGTATTGCCTTAGTTGGTGCATTGCGCACGGTGAAGGGAGTGATGCAAACGCATCTGAGAGATCGTTCTAGGGCGGACTAATGAGCAAAAAGCACCTTCCTTATTCGTCAATTGAAACGTCACGGTTTTTTTTGATAAGAGCCAGTCAAAAACAAAACCAGCCTCATCGAAGGTGTGCTTTATATCACTTTAAAAATGTAATTTGTAATAAATTCTTACAAAACCAAGTAAATTTGCCTACAAGTAACCATAAAAAAGCGCCTCTAAAAGGAGGGGCTTCTTCATTCATAACATCTACTTAAGTGACTTCAAAATGACTGCTGAGAATAAGATTGTCCATCAAAACCACTTAATTGCTCGTACGCTTTAGACAAAATAGCAATACCGATGATGGTCACTAGGAAGCTTAATAAACTCATTAGGATTGGCAGTTGTAAATACGCCAGAGGTGATATTGCGATACCACACAGAAGCGGTACCAAGATCACCACACCCATCATGTACCACGTGTACCCTTTGGTTAAGTTCCATGCATAAGGGAATGACACACCTTTACCAATAGCAATGGCGGGAAACACCAACACCAATCGGCAACAGATCACACCAAGTGCGAACAGTACAATTGCGGCAAGCGCAACGTTAATCATCGCAAAGATGGCGGCAACGGCGACTACTGCAACTGTCATCACCAAGTAATGACCGATGAACCACATTTCGATCTTACCAAGGGTGAAACGCCCCCACTGAGGGACAGATTGAGGACCTTTAAGGATAATACTGTGCACATTAATCGCGACGATCGCAGACAATAGCGCCATCAAGATTTGTACGAAGATAGCAGCACCATCGCCTTCACTTGCACCTAAAAAGAGATCAAGAATAACAGAAAAGAGAATCGGTAAAGCGGTCGCTTTCGCAATCGCTTGTTTATGCGTGTTTAGTGAAGCAAAGGCACTTTTAACGGTATCGACAAACATAGTTAGGTTCTAGCCAAGATTAAGATTCATTTCATTTTGGGTACTGATGTTATCTTCCTGATACCGGTTGAGCAAACCTTTCCCAAAATATCATTAGGTTACAGTGATTAATTCGACCTAAATAGCTCAGTTCGTTGCCCCAAAACATAAATCAATTAGATCAAATGCCCGACTTTGCGAATCAATACTGCAAGGCTTTCTGCTTCAAGTTTTTTCATCACATTAGAGCGATGTACCTCAATTGTTCTTAGAGAAACACACAACGAATCGGCCATCTCTTGGTTTTTCATCCCCTTGACTACCAATCCAAGTACTTCTTTCTCGCGCTTGGTGAGATTCTGTAATACCTGTTTCGCACTCAACTTTTCACCGTTTTTTAATGACTGTGCCATAGCATTATCCACTGCAACCACAAGCGCGTTTCCATCAACAGGCTTTTGAAAGAAATCTAATGCGCCATCTTTTAGTGCATCGACAGCCATAGGTATGTCGCCATGACCAGTTAGGTAAATCACGCTGATAGGGCTGAATTTCTCATTCATTACATGATGGACATCTTGTCCCCGCATCTCGGGCATACGGCTATCAAGCAAAACACAACCCGGAGCCGACAATTCAGCGTTGTTGAGAAAATCTATCCCACTAGAAAAAGCTTCAACCTCGTAACCATAACTTTCCAACATAAACGCCATGGATTCTAATACTGGCTCTTCATCATCAACGATGTAGAGTGGACAAAGGTTACGACTCATAACAAGCCTCCTGATACGGTAAAACAATGGTCACCTGACACCCAGTGGGCTCTATGGACCTAAATTGCATGCTGCCTTGGTGCGCATCGAGTACATCACGACATATTGCCAGACCTAGCCCTAATCCATTTTCCTTCGTGGTGTAGAAAGCTTGGTCCAATGGCGTACTTTCTTCTTCAATTCCAATGCCGTTGTCCGTCACGTCAATGATGACCATCTCATCACAGAAGCTCACGTGCAGATCCACGTACAAATCTCTACGTTTCGGCGAATGGCTCAAACACGCATCTTTGGCGTTATTTAAAACATTGAGAATGACCTGCTGCAAACCTGTCACATCTGCAAAGACTTTTTGCGGCTCACCAGAGTAAAGCACACCAAGTTGGATTCGATGACGTTGGAATTCGTAATCCACCAGCTTCATCGCTTCTTCAATCAAACAAGGTAGATCCACCCAGTTTTTTTCAATCGGTGTTTTGTTTATCAAGCTACGAAGGCGCTGAATGATGTCGCTTGCAGAAGTCACCTGTTGTTGGATTTTATCGAGGATTGGCGCCATTTCTTCGGCAGTCGCGCCATGTTCCATGCGCATTTTCGCCCCTTGACTGTAGTTTTTGATTGCTGCCAATGGTTGATTAATTTCATGCGCAATACTGCTACCAAGTTCACCGACAATGGTGATACGTTGGGCATGCTCCAACATTGAGCTCTTACGGCGTAAGTCGTTCATGGTGGTTTTTAACGTTTCACGACTACGTTGAAACTTCCATTCCAACCAGAAGTGATATCCCGTCAATAGCAGCAAAGTCAGTAACGACGCCATTGCGATCGCTTGGTTCTTATGCAGCCATTCTTGTGCTTTTTGTCCCCAAGACTTTTGCAACGGATGCATGTCTAAGTGCTTGTAGACTTTATCAACGTTGATGCTCGGCGCAGGCAACATCCAGCCAACGTTGTTCGCCGCAACGGCTGCTGGATGATCTTCTGGCATTGCGAAAAGGGTTTGCGCCACCATTTGCCCCACATCCGTCGGCGCTCGCTCTGTCATAGCCATGGTCCAGTTTGGATACAGTGGTGTGCTCACCGCACAAACAGAATCAGCAGGACGCTTCTCATTCAATACACGTAAGCTGTGCAGTTGGATACGCCCCTCCTTCGCCATGTTCTCCAGAGTACATGCAGGGACGATCGCGACATCGAGATCGTTCTTGATCACGTCCAAAATCAACTGGTCAGTTGGTGGACCAGTAAAATGAATTTTTTCGAAGAAAGAGGAATTGAAATAGCCGAGCTTATCGAGCTCATAACGCAGCGCGAGAAAGCCGCCAAAGGCTTTTTCCGATACCGCCGCGACATTAGCTTTATTGATGTCACGCAGCGTTTTATAAGGCGACTCTTCACGCACCACTACCACCGAAGCAATCGACTTATTTGGTAAGTTGCTATAGGCAGTTTTTTGCGTTGCTAACCAGTTGATTGGGTATTCACGTGCCAACTTAGTCGCCTGCCCTGGACTAGTCAGAATGAAGTCAAGCCAACCGTGCAAAAATGCATCTTCAAGTTGGTCGAAATCGTAAGTATGTAGGTTGAATTGATAGCCAGGATTCTGAGTCTCCAACCAATCCAAAGTTGGTTGCCACGCTTCACGAGCATGTGCGTGTCCACGCAGCGCTAAAACGCCAACATCGTAGTCTTTTCTCGGTACTTTTTGATCATTAGCAGAGGCAAAAGAGGTAAAGAAAAAGGAGAGAGCAAAAATGAAAAGAATTAACTTTTGAGAATAATTATCAATCACTTACGAAATACTACCAAAACTCGGTTGTGGCACATTTTAGCACCACTTCCCCCTTCTACTTTGTTGCTTTAGATCAATCCCACATCATTATTGTGGGAAACCACAATATCGTCATTTAAACGATTTCCTCAGAATGCCTTACCCATAAAGGGGTAGAGCGCATTTCCGCTTTTTTTAAGCCATGAACACCAAAAATGATTAAGAAACGTTCATGTCAGCACTGCCCCATCAAAAGCATTCTATCTGTCGAAACATCAAGGATTCGGCAGCAAAACTTTAAATTAAAATATGGAAGCAACTCATGAAAAAAACGACGATTGCGTTGGGTGTGTTAGCAGCTGTCACAGCGGTTGGCTACTCAGCTTACAATACGATGTTCTCAGCTGAGGCTGTGATTGTGGATGCCGCTGCTCAAGAGCAAAAATTCGCAGAATATGCTCATCCTGAGCACTTCATTTCGGCACAACAACTTAAGTCGCTGATGGACGGCGACAAAGATGTGGTTGTGATCGGTGCGCTAAACCCTATCAAACCAGATAGTCCTATTTCTGGCTCTTACACTATGTGGCGTAACGATTACTCGGCGGCTGATGGTCAATACGACTTCGGTGGTATGAGCAATAACACCGAAGAAATGGAGACCATTCTGGGCAGCTTCGGCGCAACAGCTGACAGCACAATCGTGGTTTACGCAGCAGGCTCTCACCACGATGCCGCTCGCCTTTACTGGCAAATCCATAACCTTGGTCATCAAGACGTTCGTTACCTAGACGGTGGCTTGAACGCTTGGATGGGCTCTGGTTACCCAACTGGCTCTGCAAACCCAAGCGTTGCCGCAGTTGAATACAAAGCACCGAACACAAAACAAGACAACAACACGCTAGCGACACTGGATATGGTTATCGCAGCGCAAAACAACCCTGATTGGGTGATCCTAGATACTCGCGGCAACGACGAGTTCAACGGCGACGTTGCGGTTTCTGGTGCGTACGGTCCGGGTACTATCCCAAGCAGTGTTCACATTAACTGGACCAAAGCGTTAAACGAAGACACAACGCTGAAATCTGCACAAGAACTGCAAGCTCTTTATGGCGGCATCATCAAAGGCAAAAAAGTGATCGCTTATTGCCAATCCGGTGTTCGTTCTGCCCACACCACCATGATTCTTACTGAAGTACTTGGCGCAGAAGGCGTCTACAACTATGACGGTTCATGGATCGAGTACAGCCATGCTCACTATGAGCAGAAAAACCCTGAAGTGAACGTTATCAACGGCAAGAGCTAATCAACACGGAAATAGCAGTTAATGAACAATGTAATTTTTAGTCAAAAGCTATTCGACACCGCTCAAATGATTGTCGATGGCTGTATGGGTGATGCCGATCCGGCATGTCAAACCGCGTGCCCAATGCACACAGACGTAAAGCAATACGTTCGCATGGCGGGTGAAGGTGATTTTCAAGGTGCTCTGGATCTGATCCGTAGCAAACTATTCCTTCCTCAAACACTAGGTCGCATCTGTGCACATCCGTGTGAAGCGTCTTGTCGCCGTAATTCTGAGTTTGGTCAGCCAATCAGCGTAGCTGGGATTAAACGTTTCGTCGCAGAGAAAATGGATAACCAAGATCACTGGGATCTAAACATTGCGCCCCTAACTAACAAGCACATCGCGATCGTAGGTGCAGGTCCTGCTGGCGCTCAAGCGGCAATCGAACTGCGTCGTCAGGGTCATGAAGTCACCATCTATGAAAAGCTGGACGTTTACGGCGGCATGATGCGTGTTGGTATCCCTGAATACCGCCTGCCACGCGATGTTATCGATTTCGAATACAGCTACTTAGCGATGCTGGGAATCAAAACTCAGTTTGGCGTTGAGATCGGCAAAGACATCAGTTTCGAAACACTACGCAACGAGCATGATGCGGTGGTACTTGCACATGGTGCGCACGTAGGTTCGATCATCCCTCTGCCGGGTCATGACAATGATGGCGTGTTCTCTGCGGTTGAATACCTAAAAGAGATTTCTGAAACTCGCCAATTCCCACGAGCAGGTAAGCGCGTAATGGTTATCGGCGGTGGTGACGTAGCGATGGACTGCGCACGCTCTTCATGGCGTATCGGCGCAAGTGAAGTTTACCAATGTTCACTTGAGAGCCTTGAGAACCTGCCTGCAAGCCAAATCGAAATCGATGAGTCACTAGAAGAAGGCGTTGAATTCCATGCGGGTTGGGGACCTGTCGCTATCGAGCACGAGAGCGGCAAAGTAACAGGCATTACTATCAAGAAAGTGCTGTCGATCTTTGATGAGCAAGGCAACTTTGCACCTCAGTACAGCGAAGAAAGCAAAACTATCTCTGTGGATACCGTTGTTTTCGCTACGGGTCAAATCGTGGCAGATATTACTGACGGTGCACTAGAGCAAACTCGCGGTGGCCGTTACGTTGTCGATAAACAAACACTAGCATCTAGTCTAGAAGACGTATTCGTAGCTGGTGATGCGTGTGGCGGGAACATCGTAATTGAAGCGATGGCATTAGGTCGTAAAGCAGCAATGAGCGTTGAACGCTTCCTGACGACTCGTCCACTAACTGAAGACCGCGACTTCGAGCAAGAATACAGTTACTCATCTCGTCTAGACGTACCACTACCAAAAGGTACGGTAGATACCCCTCGCCTACACGGTGAATTGCGTGACGCTGAAGAGCGTAAGCAGGATTTTGCACAAGTGGATTTAGGCTTTACTGAAGCGCAAATCAAACTAGAAGCTTCTCGCTGCCTGCAATGCAGCTGCAAGCTATGTATGACCGAGTGCATCATGATGAATGACTTCAGCGACTGTCCGAAAACCATTTTCTCCGACTTTGTGAACAACAAGTCGATGGATCCACTGATGGCTTACTCATGCAACGCGTGTGACCAATGCACCATCGTGTGTCCGAAAGACTTCCCAATGAAAGAGATGTTCCTAGGGGCACGTGCTGACTTTGTTAAAGCAAACAACGGTGAATCTCCAATGCCGGGTCATAAAGCGATCAACATGCACCAGAAGCTTGGCTTCTCAAAAATCTTCACTATGGCAAAACGAGCGGTATCGACAAAATGAGTAATAAAGTATTTATGCCAGGAT
This sequence comes from Vibrio sp. MM46, assembly GCF_027587135.1. Classification (NCBI taxonomy): domain Bacteria; kingdom Pseudomonadati; phylum Pseudomonadota; class Gammaproteobacteria; order Vibrionales; family Vibrionaceae; genus Vibrio; species Vibrio sp. MM46. The sequence continues at coordinate 362,092 of NZ_JAPPTO010000002.1, read as the reverse complement.
GCAGCTTGCCATCCTATTCACCTGAAGGTGTAGCTGCCATTGCTAGCTACCTAAAGCAAGTATTTCCAGACATGGGCGCAGTTCAAAAATGCTGTGGCAAACCGACTGCAGCTATCGGTCAAACGGAGAAGTTTAAAGAGCGTTACGGTCAGCTACAGGCTGATTTTGACAAGCTAGACGCACAAGAAGTGATTGTGGCGTGTCAAAGCTGCTACGGCATGATCAAAAAATCTGGTGGCACACAAAAACCAGTGTCTTTGTGGAAGCTACTTCCTGAAATTGGTTTACCGGAAGAACTGCGCGGCAAAGCCATAAACAGCGACGTGGTGTTTACCATTCACGACTCTTGTTCAACTCGCTACGAGAAAGAGCTGCAAGACGGTATCCGTTGGATATTAAACGAACTTGGTTACAAAACCTCTGAGCCAGAACACACACGAGAAAACACCCGCTGCTGTGGCTTCGGCGGCATGGTTGTACCTGCAAACCCAGATGTGGCAACGCGCGTAATTAAGCGCCGTGTTGAAGAGTTTGAAACCGACTACGTAGTGGTTTATTGCTCGGCATGTCGTGCATCCATGATGGGTGTTGGTACAAAGTCTTGGCACATTCTGGATCTAATGTTCGGTCCTGTGATCATGCAAGGTGATGAGCCGCCAGTAAACGTACTTGCAAGCCCTGTAAAAGCTTGGTTCAACCGCTACAAGTCAAAAGCGGGCCTGATCAAGTGTATGTCAGTGTAACTGTCTCTGTGTCGCTATCTCTTTTTAATTATTAGGTTTAAGTGAAGTTGAACTTATGAAACTCGTAAAAATCGCTCTTATCGTCGCTGTTGTAGCTCTCGCTCTGTTCGCGGCAAAACAAACTGGCATTCTTGAAATCATCACTGACATCAAGAGCCTACAAGATTGGATCGCAAGCTTTGGTGTGTGGGGTTACGCCGTATTCGTAGCAGCATTCGTATTTGCGTGTGTTTTCCTACTACCGGGCAGCGCATTTACCATTGTGGCAGGTATCGTATTTGGTCCTATCAAAGGTGGCGTATTGGCGCTCTTTTCTGCAACGCTTGGTGCAGTAGCAGCCTTTATCGTGGCGCGCTTCCTACTGCGTAACACCATCATGAAGAAGTTTGGCGACAACCCAATATTCAAGAAAATCGATGACGGTGTAGCAGCAAACGGCACCAGCTTCTTGATTCTGACTCGTCTTGTGCCTGTATTCCCATTCAGCCTACAAAACTACGCTTACGGTCTAACCAGCCTAAACCTTGGCACTTACGCTCTGGTTTCTCTGTTGACCATGGCGCCAGGTGCTTTCATTTTTGCTTACATGGCTGGTGACATCGCAACAAACGGTGTGTCTGCAATGTTGTTGGTAAAATTTGCGGTTGCGGGTCTTGTGCTGTTTGGCATGTCTTTGATTCCAAAATACATCGCAAAGAAAAAAGGCATCAACATGGAAGAATTAGCGAAGTAATCCGGTCTATCCATTATTGAAGCCAAAATAGTGCGACTTATCGAGAGTCGCACTATTTTCATTGCTACTGATTTGCTCACACTTTGTCCTTAAATTGGTGACTTTTAAGACCAAAAACTGACGTGGATTGGTATCACCTCACAAGGCGAGTAATTCTCTGAATCTATTATCAAATTCGCGTTGATAATAGAGCAAGATAGATTACTATCCATCTAGAGGGAACGGAGCTTCCAGCGTGGTTTATCCCCAATTCAGAGTACCAAAACAGCCGTTTGTACCTCATGGGAATATAAAGCTCCAAAATGAAAACAAAGATAAAGAAACACGGATTACGTATGAAAAAGCTACTTAGCACCATTGGCATTTTAGCCACCACATTCGCGACCTCCTCTTTTGCATCTTCGACCGCTGAAGAATGGCAAAAAATAGAACAGCAAGCCGACGGTCAGACCGTTTATTTTCATGCTTGGGGTGGTAGCCAAGAAATTAACCGCTACATCCAATGGGCAGGCAAAGAGCTTAAATCTCGCTACAACGTGACACTTAACCACGTCAAGGTCACCGATATTTCTGAAACCACCACTCGTCTTATTGCTGAAAAAGCCGCAGGGAAAAACAGCGGTGGCAGTGTTGATATGGTTTGGATTAATGGCGAAAACTTTAAATCGATGAAAGACAACCAACTATTGTTTGGTCCTTTCGTTGAAGGTTTACCAAGCTGGCAGTATGTCGATAAAACCCTGCCTGTTGATGTCGATTTCTCTGAACCAACAGATGGTCTAGAAGCGCCTTGGGGCGTAGGTCAATTGGTGTTTATCTACGATGAAGAAACCCTGCACAACCCGCCAAGCTCATATGCTGAAATGCTGAGCTACGCAAAAGCGTTTCCAAATCGTCTGACATACCCTCGCCCACCGGAGTTTCATGGCACCAGTTTCATCAAATCTCTACTGATCGAACTGAGCAATAACGATCCTGCACTGCAAAAGCCAGTGACAGACGAATCATTCAAAACCGTCACGCAACCTCTATGGGCTTACCTAGATGAATTTCACAAAGTCGCATGGCGTGGCGGTAAGCAGTTTCCGGGTGGCACAGCAGAAACGGTACAACTACTAGATGATGGTCAGATTGACTTAGCCGTCACTTTTAACCCAAATGCGGTTTATTCAGCACAATCTAGCGGCAACCTTGCAGATAGCACCAAAGCGTATGCGATGGATGCGGGTGCACTTTCTAACATTCACTTCTTAGCTATCCCTTGGAACGCAAACGCCAGTGCAGGGGCTCAAGTTGCTATAAACTTTTTATTAAGTCCTGAAGCGCAATCTCGTAAAGGTGATATCAACATCTGGGGTGATCCTTCAGTGCTAAGCAGCCAATACCTGACTGGTACGGCTAAAAATACTCAACAATTCAAGTCTATTGCAGAGCCACATCCAAGCTGGCAAGCCGCACTAGAAAAAGAATGGTTGAAACGCTACGGGAATTAATAATCACCCATGTTAAGAGCGCTGTATCTAGTTATTATCGCAGTTTGTATATTACCAACCATCCCGGGTCTACTCGGGGTGGTGGTCTCTGCGCTCGGCTATGTTCCCCCTATCGGCTTACATCATTTTTCACTTGATGGCTTTGATGCTGTGTTTGACTGGGAAGGCGTGTGGACATCTATTGGTCTAACGTTCTACTCTGCCATTTTCAGTAGCTACCTTGCTTGTTTGATGACGTTTGCGATTCTGCAAGCTTCTTGGGGAAGTAAATTCTGGCGTAAAATCGAAGTCAGTCTTTCTCCGCTTCTTGCCATGCCACACGTGGCATTCGCCATTGGTTTTGCTTTCCTATTTGCACCAACAGGTATGGGCGTTCGCGTACTCAACCAAATGTTTGGTTACGATCCAAATGCGCAAACGGTGAATGACTTAGCGTTGCTGATCAAAGACCCACACGCACTAGGTTTGATCATCATGCTTGCCATCAAAGAAGTCCCGTTCCTTTTGTTGATGAGTATTCCGATTCTTCAACAATTGAAGGTCGAGAAGATAGAAAAAGTCAGTCATTCGATGGGGTATAGCTCAGCTCAAGCTTGGTGGAAATGCGTTTTCCCACAATGGTTAGCAAAACTGCGCTTCCCAATGCTAGCCGTGCTGGCTTACAGCTTATCCGTTGTCGATGTCGCGCTAATTATCGGTCCAACCAACCCTCCTACCTTTGCAGTATTGGTATGGCAGTGGTTTAACGATCCTGATTTATCCCTCCTACCAAGGGCGGCGGCGGGTGCGGTGGTGCTGTTTGCTATTGCAAGCCTTTTGATTGGTTTTGCACGACTCGTCGAGTGGAGCATCACCAAAGGCTTCAAGCGCTGGCAATACTCCGGTCGTAGCGGTTTCCGCTTACCAGGAAAGACCTTGTTCTCTATGATTGCTCTACTCGCACTGTTAATGGTGCCGTTGATGGTGGTGTGGAGCTTTGCACAGCGTTGGCGTTTCCCTGACTTATTGCCAAGCCGTTACAGCTTACGTTTTTGGGAATACGAGTGGCAAAGCATTCTTGGCACGCTAGAGCAAAGCATGTTGATTGCGGTGATCAGCGCATCAATTGCTCTGGTACTTGCTCTGATTGCTCACGAATACCGACTGCGTTACCGCTGGCAAGTCCCAGGGTACATCATTGCCGTGCCAATGTTGATTCCGCAGCTTTCCGTTTTGTTTGGAATGCAAGTCGTCACGCTGTACCTCGACAGCAGCGCGTACTTGTTCTGGGTATGTTGGGCACACGTCTTCTTTGCTTTCCCGTTTGTTTACCTATCACTCGACGGTCCATGGCGCAGCTTCGACAATGGTTTGACTCGTGTCGCCTTAAGCCTTGGTAAATCACCGATGCAGGCTTGGTTAAAAGTCAAACTGCCCATTCTTTTGCCTGCGATTGCTTTTGCTTGGGCAGTTGGCATTAGTGTCAGCTTAGCGCAGTACCTACCAACACTCGTGCTGGGGGCTGGTCGCATCAGCACAATAACAACAGAAGCGGTCGCCCTATCAAGTGGCTTTGACCGTCGTGTCACTGCGATTTACGCAATTTGGCAAGCTCTCTTGCCGTTAATGTTCTTCTCTTTTGCGATTTTACTTAGCCGCTTACACGTTAAGTATCGCCGGTTGTCTATTAAAGGTTTACTACCGAATGAGTCTCTGTCTCGAAAACCTCGCCATCCATAAAACCAATGGCGACACGCTTTTCTCTGCCTTCAACATGACGGTAGAGAAAGGTGAAATTGTTACCCTGATGGGTCCAAGCGGCTGTGGCAAATCCACTTTATTGGATGCCATTGCTGGTCACCTATCTTCCGAGTTCGACTATTCAGGCTCAATCACTCTCGATAATGAAAAGTTGGATGCTTTGCCTGCACATAAGCGTCAGGTAGGTATTTTGTTCCAAGACGATTTGCTCTTTCCGCACCTCACCGTATGGGAAAACCTTGCCTTCGCTCTGCCTGATTCAATCAAAGGGGCTGAGCGTAAAGAACGTGCGATGCAAGCATTGAAACACATCTCGTTAACCAAGCTCGCGGAATCTTTCCCAGATCAAATATCAGGTGGTCAGCGCGCCCGTATCGCTCTGACTCGTATGTTGTTGGCGAAACCAAAAGTTGCCCTACTCGACGAACCATACAGCAAACTCGATAAAGATTTGCGCGTGCAGTTTCGTAACTGGGTCGTGGAACAGCTTCAACTCGCTAATATTCCCGCGTTGATGGTGACGCACGATGAAGACGATATCCCTGCAGGCAGTCGTTGCCTAAACTGGCCGTGGGAGACAAGTCATGCTTGATAGCCTAAGCATCAAAATCATTAAGTGGCCACTGGCACAAAGCGCAAAGCTGATCGACAAATGTGGCGTGACGGCTAACCAAACCACACTGTTCGGTTTTGCCCTTGGTTGCTTTGCTCTACCAGCATTGATGGCAGAGCAATACACACTCGCATTAGCGTTTATCCTGCTGAACCGAATTTGTGATGGATTAGATGGTGCGTTGGCAAGAATCCAAGGCATTACCGATGCCGGAGGCTTTCTCGATATTAGCTTGGACTTCTTGTTCTATTCTTTGATTCCATTTGGTTTTGTGTTGGCAAATCCAGAACAAAACGCCGTCGCGGGCGCATTCTTGATCTTCTCGTTTATTGGCACGGGGAGCAGCTTCTTAGCTTTCGCGATCATGGCAGGTAAACGCGGTATCGATAACCCTGTCTACAAACACAAATCTCTGTACTACATGAGCGGTCTAACAGAAGGCACCGAGACCATTGGTTGTTTCGTGTTGTTCTGTTTGTTCCCACAACATTTTGCCGTGATTGCGTATATCTTTGGTGCGGCGTGTTGGTTTACCACATTTACACGTATTTACTCTGGGTTTCATACGCTGAAACCGTAAACAAAACTTAAAGGGAGATTCCTGATTGCTACGAAGGAATGCAGCCGGGAATCTCTTTTCAATCTTCCCTCAATAAAGCATCCCACTCACCACCAGCGTCACCACAATCCCAGAGACAAAACTCGGCACATGCCACTTCTGCTGCTTAGCTCGAAAATACTCTTTTTGTCGCTCTTCTTGATAGCTCTTCACCGCTAGTTCTTTAATGTAATCGTTTTGCATAATCTACCCTCCTGACGTTTTTCAAATCGAGGATAGAAGCTCAAGTTAACTTGAGGTCAATGCTGAAGTTCCAATTTAGGATATATTCCTTAGAAGTGGAGCGATCCTTGTTTTCAATTCATTAAACTCAACCAGTTGCATTTATCTATATCACAGTTCTGGCGTGTCACTTGATCGTCGTCAATGGAACATCAATCTATTTCACCTTTCGATGTTCAAATGACATCAAGTTGCTAGCATGAGCCCATTCAAGATAACTCTGGGCTTGTTATGACTCCTACTGTTGACCATGTACTCCTCAATATCGCACTCAATTTGAGCTCAAATCGCTCTCATGAGCAGCAATACCAAAACCTGATTGATGGGGTCGCACAAGTCTTCCCTTGTGATGCGAGTTGCTTGTTCATATTCGATGAGGATGGCTTTCTAACGCCGGTTGCAGTAAAAGGCTTGTCGAACTCAGTACTCGGTCGCCGTTATTTTCCTAAAGCCCATCCGCGCTTAGACGCTATTATCCACAGCCGTGAGCCTGTTCGCTTCGATGCCGACTGTGCCCTGCCCGACCCATTTGACGGGACATTATTGACCGAAGACCAATGCATTGATGTCCATGACTGCATGGGTTTTAGCTTATATGTTGAAGGGCAACTTGTCGGGGCATTAACCATGGATGCACTTGCGGTTGGCGCGTTTGATCATATCGACCCAGTAGCTATCGAAACCTTCGCGGCACTAACGGCGGCAACACTGCGCAACATTGCACAATTAAAAGCCCTCAAAGCACAAAACCAAAAGCAAAAAAGCGTTACACAAACCCTGATTCAACAAGCGCGATCACAACATGGTGACATGGTTGGCTTAAGTCCACAGATCAATCAGTTACGAAATAATATAGCAACCGTTGCACAATCGGATTACGCAGTATTGGTATCTGGAGAAACCGGTACAGGTAAAGAACTTGTCGCTCATTCAGTTCACGCTCAATCTCATCGCAACGATAAGCCGATGATCTACGTGAACTGTGCCGCTCTGCCCGAGGGTCTGGCGGAGAGCGAACTGTTTGGCCATGTGAAGGGAGCTTTCACCGGAGCTAATAGTCACCGTGCAGGTAAGTTCGAGCTAGCTGATGGCGGCACAATCTTCCTAGATGAAGTGGGTGAATTGCCTTTGGTTTTACAAGCAAAACTACTGCGCGTTATTCAGCAAGGCGAGCTGCAACGTGTGGGCAGCGATCAGCATTTGATGGTGAACGTACGTATCATCGCAGCCACTAACCGACAGTTAGAAAAAGAAGTGGAAACTGGCACATTCCGCGCTGATTTGTTCCATCGATTGAACGTGTTTCCCATCAAAGTACCACCACTGCGCGCGCGTGACGGCGACATTCCAGTTCTTGCGGGATACTTACTGGAAAAAGTGCGCCAGCAATTTAACGCACCAAACCTTCATGTTCACCCTAAGGTACTGACTCAATTAGAGTCTCTGCCTTGGTACGGTAATGTTCGAGAGCTTGAGCATACCTTAACGCGAGCGGCATTACATGCCATTCAGCAAGGCGATAGCACCATCATGCTCAATCACTTTGACACTTCACTCGCGTTAGATGATGTAAAAAGCACATCACATTACTTGCCTAGAGAGAGCCAGCCGATGCGCGAGTTGGTGGAGCGTTATCAACATGACTTGATTGAGCACGCATTGAGCCAATCTGGCGGTGTTTGGGCAAAAGCAGCGGAGTTTTTACAAATGGATCGAGGCAACTTATATCGCATGGGTAAAAAGCTCGGCATAAATAAATAGAGGCTCCCGCTTCGCCCTTGTGAAACAACGATTTACTTTTATCGATAGCAAACAAAGAGATTCCGGATGACTCACTCTGGCTCGTCCGGAATGACACGCAACACCAATGTACATGGGCTAACTGTCCCATCTGGTTTCTCGTATTTCACTTACTCTTCCTCATTCGTAATAATTAAACCGCTCAAGTCTCAGCTTTCTTGTAACTCTTTAAACTCATCAAGTTTTCAGTTGCCTTATTGCGTCATTCCCGACAGCGACGAAGGAGCGCAATCGGGAATCTCTTGCCTCCACAAAACCGCAATAACTTATCTCCTGTTTAACAAGCACTTCTACTATCGCCCGTTAAAACGTTTCTCGCGCGTCGCTTTTATCACCAATTCAAATACACCGTTGTTATTTACACATCAGTTACGTTGTGAAAATCACATCAGTGGCATACTCAAAAAAACATAAAGCCGTTAAAAATCAAAGAGATAATTATTGGCACGCATTCTGCTCTATTGGAGAAAACAAAACGACTATTACTACAATCACTGGAGAACCCAATATGTTCTGTATTCAATGTGAACAGACAATCCAAACCCCGGCTGTAAAAGGCTGTTCTTTCGCACAAGGTATGTGTGGCAAAACTTCAGAGGTATCCGATCTACAAGACGTGTTGGTTTACACTTTGCAAGGGGTTTCTTTTTGGGCAGCACGCGCGCTTGAATTCAATATCATCAATGATGAAATCAACCAGTGGGCTCCAAGAGCATTCTTCTCTACGTTGACCAACGTAAACTTTGACCCAGAACGTATCCTTGAACTGACTTCTCAAGCAGCCACTTACAAAGCGCTGCTAAAAGACCAAGCGATGACAGCAGCAGCTCTTACAGATGAAGTGCTAGTGAACATTCCTGATGTAGCGAACTTCGAGTTGCCAAACAGCGCAGAGGAAATTTTGGCGTTTGCTCCTCAAGTTGCGGTAAACCGCGGTAAAGACCAAGTACACGAAGACGTTATCGGTCTACGTCTGCTTTGCTTATACGGTCTAAAAGGTGCAGCTGCGTACATGGAACACGCACGCGTACTTGAGCAAACCAACAATGACATCTTCGCCGAATACCACGAAATCATGGCTTGGTTGGGTACTGACCCTGAAGATCTAGGCGAACTGTTAGATTGCTCAATGCGTATTGGTCTTATGAACTACAAAGTGATGGAAATGCTGGATCACGGTGAAACAGCAACGTTCGGTCACCCAGAGCCAACAACCGTTAACGTTAAGCCAGTCAAAGGCAAATGTATTCTTGTTTCTGGTCATGACCTTCACGACCTAGAAAAAATCTTGCAACAGACCGAAGGCAAAGGCATTAACGTATACACTAACGGTGAGATGCTGCCTGCACACGGCTACCCAGAGCTGAAGAAATACCCTCATCTAGTAGGTAACTACGGCAGCGCGTGGCAGAACCAACAGAAAGAATTCGCCAACTTCCCTGGCGCGATTGTGATGACCTCAAACTGCCTATTGAACCCGAACGTGGGTCAGTACGCAGACCGTCTATTCACTCGTAGCATTGTCGGTTGGCCAGGTGTCGCTCACCTAGAAGGTGATGATTTTAGCCAAGTAGTCGAGTGTGCATTGGCACAAGAAGGCTTCCAACACGACGAAATCGAGCACAACATCACGGTTGGTTTTGGACGTAACGCACTGATGAACGCGGCTCCTGCGGTTATCGACCAAGTGAAGCAAGGCAACATCAAACACTTCTTCCTAGTAGGTGGTTGTGATGGCGACAAAGCAGAGCGTAGCTACTACACAGACTTCACTGCAGAAGCACCAGAAGATACGCTAATCCTAACGCTGGCTTGTGGTAAATACCGCTTCAACAAGAATAAATTTGGCGACATTAATGGCATCCCTCGCCTATTGGATGTGGGTCAATGTAACGATGCATACTCAGCAATTCAGTTGGCATTAGCCCTTGCGAAAGAATTCGACTGCGACATCAACGAGCTACCTCTTACGCTTGTTCTTTCTTGGTTCGAGCAAAAAGCGATTGTGATCCTACTTACGCTATTCGCACTAGGCGTGAAAGGCATCTACACAGGTCCAACAGCGCCTGCATTCTTGACGCCAAACCTGATTGCAATTATCCAAGAGAAGTTCGATATGCGCAGCATTGGTAATGTTCAAGATGACCTTAAAACTATCCTAGCGGCGTAATCACCTTGCTTATCACGCGCCTCCTTAATTGGGGGCGCTTTTATCTATTGAGTACTCGACAACCAAAGAGATTGTTATGTTTTTTGAATGGCAAGGCAGTCAACCTGTCACCTTACGCTGTGTAGATAAATATCACGAGACTGCCGATGCAGTGAGCCTCAAGCTGGCAGACTTATCTGAATCGCTTTTGTTTGAATTTAAAGCGGGTCAGTTCATAAATCTTGGCATTGAAATCGATGGCAAGATGGAATTCCGTGCCTATTCACTCAGTTCCCTTTCCGGCGATGATTGCTTACAACTGACCATTAAACGCGTCGACGGCGGGAAGGTATCAAACTACATCATCGATAAACTGTTGATTGGAGATACAGTTCAAGCTCTTCCACCAACGGGTGATTTCAACTGTGTTGACCATCCACCAATCACGCTAGAAGGTAAAAAGAAAGCCCTGCTGATCAGTGCTGGATGCGGCATCACTCCCGTATTCGCGATGACAAAACAATGGCTGAGCAATGATCAAGAAGTGGATATCGAATTTCTGCATATCGCTCGCTCTCAACCAGAAACGATTTACTTTGATTTGCTAGAGACTTACCACTCGGTTTACCCAGATTTTAACTTGAAGCTGTTACTAAAAAATCGCGGTGAGACACAGTACCCTGAAGGTCGACTCAGTAAGGAATGGCTTCAGGATTTGGTCCCAGATTTTAATCAGCGCACGGTTTATCTATGTGGTCCAAACCAGTTCATGCTCGATGTTCAAGGTTATTTGACCGAGCTTGGCTTTGATATGGCTAACTTCTTCCAAGAAAGCTTTACACCAGCAGCAAGTGAAGAAGCTGAAGTGTCAGATGAAACGGCAAGTGTGTCAGTCCCCGACTTTGCTCAAACGATTGATGCACAAAAAGGTCAAGTCCTTGCTGATGTGTTGGAAGGCGCAGGGTTACCGTTGATCGTCGCTTGTCGAAGTGGCATTTGTGGCTCTTGTAAGTGTAAGGTTCGCAAAGGCAGTGTTTCTTCAACCAGCCTTGAAACATTAACACCGGAAGAAATTGAACAAGGTTATGTACTCGCCTGTTCTTCGACGATTGAATCCGACCTCGAAGTTCAGATTGGTTAAAGCGGTTGATACAAACATTAAAAAAGCGCCGTACTCGGCGCTTTTTGTTTATCGAAGACTGTAATTCTACCAAGACGCGAAGCATTTGATAGAGATTCTCTATAAGGAGAAACGACTGAGCTGGGAACCTCGCTTTAAACTCAGCTAAACAGCAGAACCTTCAGTGCGGCTTCGCTATCTACATCCATAAACTCTGGTGGGTTGTCCAAACGCTCACGGAATGTCAGCTCAGGCGCTTCTTCCTTCATGCTTTCAATCAAGAAATCGCTGGTCACCGATGGCGAGTTTACACACGCGAGAACTTGTCCACCTTCTGCTAGCAAATCTGGCAAACGGCGTAGAATCTTTTTGTAGTCTTTCGTTAACGCGAAGCTGCCTTTTTGGAATGATGGTGGATCAATGATGATCATATCGTACTGACCTGACTTCTTGATCTTCCCCCACGACTTAAAGATGTCGTGCCCCATAAAGCTCACTTGGTTGATGTTATGGCCATTCAGTTTATGGTTCTCACGACCTTTCGAAAGCGACGCTTTTGCCATATCCACGTTTACGACTTTATCGGCACCACCAGCAATAGCCGCCACAGAAAAGCCGCAAGTATAAGCGAACAGGTTAAGTACATTTTTGTACTTGGCATTTTCACGAACCCAATCACGACCGTAGCGCATATCAAGGAACAAACCGAAGTTCTGGTTACGACCGATATCTAGCTGGTACTTCAAGCCACTTTCTTCAACCACAGGTCGAGCATCTAGCTCACCCAACAGAATTTCTGAAGGTGCGCCGTCAGCATAACGGTGTTGAATCACGATAGTGCGCCCCTGTTTCTCTGCCCACAGAGCAGATTCAGAAAGCGTATTTAAACCAGCTTTTAATTCAGAAACAAACGTCTCATCGACTTCTTTAAATAGGTTAATGATCAACTGACCTTGTAACCAATCACATGTGATTTGCTCTAAACCTTCGAAGCGGCGACCGCGACCGTGGAACAGTCGGCGAATTTCATTGGGAGCTTGTGTTAGCTCCGCTTCTAGATGCTGGAAAAACAGCGGAAGTTGTGATGCTTGCATCGAATTCTCTTATTCGTTTTCTTTGTAATGGTTATTTGATCGTAGGCCAGTTCAGTTCCCACGGAGAAAGCCAAGTGTCGATACCTTGGGATACAATTTCATTGTGCCATTTACTGCCAAGCGCTTTATGCTCGCGTGGATCGCAAACAAAGCAGTGTGTTTCATCTCGATACGGGAAACACAATGAAAATGCATGCAAGTAACCACGGTCAGCGTCATTACCTGCATTGTAAATAGGATCACCAACAATACCCGAACCAACGGATTTTAATGCCACACGAATTTGGTGTGTTTTGCCAGTATGCGGCTTGCATAAAAACAGGCGCTCTCCCGGCTCTGCAGCGAGAGAAAAGAATTGGGTAATCGCTGGATTCGTTTTGCTGTTGACCAGTTTCCATGAAGAACGACGAGAGCGTTCCATGTCCCCCACTACCAGCCCTTGCTTCTTCTTAGGCTTTTTCGAACCAATCGCAAGATAGAACTTCTCGACTTGACGATCTGCAAATGCTTGCGACAACGCGCTTGCTGCTTTTGCGTTGCGACCCAAAAGCAAAATTCCAGACGTCATTTTGTCGAGGCGGTGAATAAGATACAACTGCTCATCACCACTTTGTTTCGCTACTTCTTGCAGCAACATAGTTTCACCATCGTCCTTATGTACTGAGACGTTGGGATGTTTATTGATGATCAGAAAATCTGGATGGGTGTGTAGAATGTCGAACATAAAAAACTGGCTCCACGTTTGGAGCCAGAAGTATACCGATTCTAAGCAATTAGGCGAGCTTAAACTTACCCACCAGCGCTTCCAGTTCTTGAACTTTACGGTTCAGACCTTCTACGCTTTGCGAGCTGTCATTCGCTAATTGTAATGAACGGTTTGAGATGTCGCTGATCGATGTAATGTCAGCCGCAATTTCTTTCGTCACTGCGGTTTGCTCTTCCGCTGCCGTCGCGATTGAGTTCACCATGCTTTGAACATGCGCCGCACCAGAAACGATTTCTTCCAGTGAGTTCACTGCACCCGAGCTTTGACTCACACCAATTTCAACCAAACGACAGCCATCTTCCGTGTAAGTCACTGCCTCTTGAGTGCCGACTTGAATCGCTTGGATGATCTCACCGACCTCTTGTGTTGCCTTCGTTGTGCGTTCAGCCAGAGCGCGTACTTCATCTGCCACCACAGCAAAGCCACGACCAAACTCACCTGCACGTGCCGCTTCGATTGCCGCGTTCAATGCCAGCAGGTTCGTCTGCTCGGCAATGTCTTCAATCACTTTGATAACCGCGCCGATTTTCTCACCATGAGAACCTAGGCTGTTCATCTGCACCGACATATCCGACATTTGCTGTGATACCTGTTGAATACTCTCCACCATCTCAACAATCACGGTGCGACCTTGTTCAGCGGTTGATTCCGACTTGCGTGCTTCTTCAAACGTCGCAGCACCTTGCTCTGCAACTTGAGAAATGGTCAAGCTCAACTCTTCTGCCGCAGTCGCAATCAAGTTTGCTTTATCAGATTGGCTACTTGCACCCGACACAATATCTTGGCTCACAACTGACAGCTCGCCGGTAACCGATTTCACTTCTTCCGATACGAGCGAAATCGAACCAATAAGGCTAGTCAATGATGCTTGCATCTTATTTAGAGAAGTCGCTAGGTTAGCCAGCTCGTCACCCGATTTATCTTCAATCGGTTCTACCGTTAAATCGCCTTCCGCGACACGTTGCGCTAACTCATCGAGCTTACTCAAACGGTGAGTAATTGAATTGGACAATAAGTACGCAATAACGGCTGTTGCAATCAGCGCAATCGAACCAAGCACATAAATCGTCAGTTCAATGCTATTAAACGAATCCGAAAGGTCCAGTAGCGCTTCACTGGTACTTTGGCGACCATCCGTTGATGCCGCATCAAGGATAGATTCAATCGGCGCTAGGTTAGCGTCATAAAGAGAGCGAAGGCGCGCCACGTTCTCTTCAACGTTTTCTAGACCAAGATTAGTCAAAATTTGCGACTCAAAGTCACGAGTGAAATTACTCATGTAACGTTCAACTTTTTCAACATTACGGTAATCTTCGCCACCAACCGTTTCCAAAAGTTTGACTTCAGCAATCGCTGCTGCAAATTCTTGTTTATTTACTTGGTACTCCGCCTGAGCACCCGATACACCTACGATGCTACCTAATGCATCACGATAAACATCACCAGCTTCATCGATCAAAATTAAGTACTGAACAGTTTCAGGAACATCGTCCGTTCTTACCTCGTCAGCCACTTCGTGCGAGTTCAATACTTCTAATGTGATAATTCCAATCATCACCAGCATGATTGCTAAGATTGCACCAAAACTCGCGTACAGTTTTTTACGAACAGACATTGTCACTAATAACCTACCTTACCCTTGTCTTCTATTTTCTAACTTAGTTCATCCACATATTTACACATGCTTTGTAAGGCTTATCGGAACGTTCAACTGCAACTTTAACACTTATTTTTGTGATCCAGCTCTCTTTGCGAGTCGTCTCACAATTAATACCCATTATTAATATGAATTCACTCAATCCTATAAATAATGAATATAAAAAACGGGAGCCTGTGAAGACTCCCGTTTATTAGTTTTTGAATTTAGCTGAATACTTCTCGCTTATAGCTTCTTAGAAAAGATACCTGCGAGGGCAATGATACCAATACCAAGTAGCATGATTTCGCCTTTACCGCTGTCGAAACCAGACTTGATGCCCATGAAAGCTACGATTGCGATAGCGACTGGGATTACGTATTTAACTAGGTTGTACCAAAGACCAAATAGAGGGAAAGAAACTTTACCGTCGTTAGTGATCTCTTTTTCAAGGTCAGCACGGTTTAGACGCCAACCTGCAAAGATACATACCAACATACCGCCGACCGCTAGGAAGATCTTATCTGTTAGTAGGTCGAAGATATCAAATGCGCCCGTACCGAATAGAGTTGGACCAACACCACCAAGTGACAGCGACGCGAACACACATAGTGTTGCCATTACGACGCTCGCAGACAGTACTGCTGTTGAACGCTTCAGACCTTTCTCATCGATTAGGTAAGAAACCACAACCTCTAGTAGAGATACAGAAGACGTCAGTGCCGCAACAGTAAGACCAATGAAGAACATCAGAGCAAATAGAAGACCAATTACGCCGCCCATTTCAGCAAACAGTTGAGGTACAACTACGAAGACTAGACCTGGACCTGCTGCTGGCTCCATACCAAATGCGAACATTGCAGGGAACATTGCTACACCCGCTAGGATTGCAACACCTGTGTCCATTGCCGTAACCATACCGGTTGTTTGAACTAGGTTCTCTTTCTTCTTCAGGTAAGAACCGTAAGTCATCATACAACCCATACCCAGACTTAGAGAGAAGAATGCCTGACCTAGCGCAGCTAGAACGACATTGCTGTCTACTTTTGAGAAGTCTGGCATGAACAGGAACTCAAGACCTGCCATTGCGCCCGGTAGCATCAGACCTTTCACTGATACAACGATCAGGATAAGGAATAGAAGAGGCATTAGGATTTTACCCGCTTTCTCGATACCGCCAGAAATACCTTTCATTACGATAACGATGTTTAGGAACAGGTAAACACCCATCCACATTAGCGGTTGAACTGGATCAGAAATGAAGCCGCCGAAGCTGTCACCAATTGCTTCAGGAGCACTTAGTAGACCACCGCCTACTTTAAAGATGTACGCTAACGCCCAGCCACCTACTACAGGGTAGAAACCCATGATCAATAGACCACTCAGTACGCCGATAACACCCGTAAATGTCCAACGACGATCAGTCGATTTGAAAGCACCTACTGCTGAAAGACCTGTCTTGCGACCAATAGCGAACTCAGTAAGCATGACGCTAAAGCCGATAAAAATAACAAACAAAAGGTAAATTGCAACGAACGCACCGCCGCCGCTCTCACCAGCTGTGTAAGGGAATTTCCATATATTGCCTAAACCGACAGCGGAACCCGCTGCTGCCATTACGAAGCCTAGTTTAGACCCCCACGTATCACGTGGTGCTGCTGTATTTGTAGCCACGCTTTTTCTCCAAAATGTTTTGTTGTGTTTGCATAGAGATAGGCGTCTAGAATATGTTCGTGTAAATATTAATGTACACTTTATAAGATGTTTGTGTGACGCTCTATGTATGGCAAGTAAAGCAGTTTAACTTTAAAATTGGAACCCCGAATAGCACATTTATCGCGCAAATGTATCATTGTTCACGCTAAATGCTGCTTTTTTGCGCAAAAGTTAAAGTTTCATCCAACTTTTCACACCTTAGTAACACATTACCCCGTTATAAAATCTATTTCACAACATAAAATCACCTAACCGTGTTGGTATGAAAATAGTTTCCCGTTACGTCATTTCCGCTTAATATCCATGTTGGGCTTATTACTTTTGGCGTATATGGACAAGTTCTATCACTTTCTCACCCTAGCTAGCATCGGGCTTTATTGGTTCCTAGTGGCTGGTGTCACTATTCGTGTCGTATTAAAACGTCGCGCTGTTAGCGTCTCTCTTGCATGGCTGATGATCATCTACATCCTGCCAGTGCTTGGCGTTGCCTGTTATTTCTTATTTGGTGAGCTTAACCTTGGTCGAAAACGTGCAGAACGGGCTAAAGTGATGTTCACACCGTTCCAACAATGGTTCACTCAGTTAAATGATTGTAACGCGCATGTTCCAGAAGCAATGGGGCGTCATATCTATCGCATTGACGAGCTATGTAACAACCGTTTGGGTCTTCCTGCATTAAGTGGCAACACACTTTCACTTCAGCAATCACCGGATGAAATCCTTCATTCCATCATTGAAGATATCGAAAACGCACAACACAGCATTCGAATGGTGTTCTACATTTGGCACCCAGGAGGCTTAGCCGATTCAGTCGCTTCTGCACTGATTCAAGCGGCAAAACGTGGCGTAGACGTAAAACTGCTTCTTGACTCTGCTGGTAGTCCGCGCTTCTTCCGCAGTCATTGGTATAAGATGATGAAGGATGCGGGCATCGATGTAGTACAAGCATTGGAAGTTAAAATGTGGCGTATCTTCCTGCGCCGTTTGGACTTGCGTCAGCATCGTAAGATCATCGTGATTGATGACGAAATTGCTTATACAGGCTCAATGAACTTGGTCGACCCTGCTTTCTTTAAACAAAGCAGTGGTGTTGGTCAGTGGATTGACATCATGGTGCGAATTACCGGTCCTACGGTCAACGTGCTAAGTGCCATTCACTGCTGGGATTGGGAAGTAGAAACAGGTGAACGTCAGTTACCTAAACACCCAGAGTGCCGCATTGACAACAGCGATGAGTTTCAACATCCAATTCAGGTGGTTCCATCTGGTCCGGGGATGCCGGAGTACTTGATTTACCAAGTACTGACTTTGGCGATCAACCAAGCGAATCGCTCGGTGAGGATCACCACACCTTACTTCGTGCCAAGCTCTGATTTACTCGAAACATTAAAAATGACCGCACAACGTGGCATCGATGTTGAGCTGATCATCCCGCACAAAAACGATTCCATGATGGTGCAATGGGCATCGCGAGCTTTCTACAGTGAGTTGATGGCTGCTGGTGTGAAAATCTACGAATTCTATGGCGGTTTATTGCACACTAAATCGGTGGTGATTGATGATCAATTCTGTCTGGTCGGCACGGTAAACATGGATATGCGCAGCTTGTGGCTCAACTTTGAGGTAACTCTGGCAGTAGATGACGAAGAGTTCACCAAGCAAATGTCGTGGCTGCAGGACACCTACATCCAACAATCACACACTGTTGACAAAGAAGAATGGGAGAAGCGCAGTATCTTCTCTCGTTTCTTGGAACGTGTTTTCTATCTATTTAACCCATTGCTATAACAAATGAGTTAAAGCTAATAAATCTCTACAAAACCGACAGTTCTATGCTGTCGGTTTTCTTTATCTGTTGCACTTTCTCACTATTTTTCGCTCTATGCTCTGACGAGTCGTTTCATTTCTACTTTTCCCTTGCAAACCACCCTTGGTCCATGTTTTAAATATTGAAAATCGTAATTTAGACAGGGAATTTTTATGTCAGAAGGCAAAAAGACCAAACTCGTTACCGCAGGTCGTGATAAGAAGTGGACAAATGGCGTGGTAAACCCACCAGTGCAGCGCGCTTCTACTATAGTGTTTGATACCGTCGCAGAAAAAAACCAAGCGATGATCAATCGTACGAATAAAACCCTGTTTTACGGACGCCGTGGTACAAACACACACTTTGCCTTTCAAGATGCTATGGTAGAGGTCGAAGGCGGCGCAGGGTGTGCCCTTTACCCATGTGGCACGGCGGCGATTTCTAATGCCATCTTGTCTTTTGTCGAAACGGGCGACCATATCTTAATGGTGGATACCTGCTACGAACCTACTCGCGATTTCTGTGACACCATCATGAAGAAGATGGGTGTAGAGACAACTTACTTCGATCCTATGATCGGCGCAGGCATTCGTGACCTTATTCAGCCGAATACTAAAGTGCTTTTCCTTGAGTCTCCTGGTTCCATTACCATGGAAGTGATGGATGTCCCTACCCTAGCAAGCATTGCACACGAACAAGACATCATTGTAATGTTGGATAACACATGGGGCGCGGGGGTGAACTTCTCACCATTCGAGCACGGCGTGGATATCTCTATCCAAGCAGCAACCAAATACATTGTTGGTCACTCAGATGTAATGCTGGGTACGGCGGTTGCGTCTGAGAAGTACTGGGATCAGCTACGCGAGCAGAGCTACCTAATGGGTCAATGTGTTTCTCCTGATGATGCATATCTAGGTCTGCGTGGTATTCGCACACTTGATGTACGCTTACGCCAACACGCGGAAAACAGTCTAAAAGTCGCGCAATGGTTAGCAGCTCGTCCTGAAGTTGACCACGTTCGTCACCCTGCTCTAGAGAGTTGTCCGGGTCACGAATTCTATAAACGCGATTTTACTGGTGGTAACGGTCTGTTCTCATTCGTGTTGAAAAGCTCGTACCCGAAAGCCACCACAGCATTGTTGGATGGTATGAAGCACTTCAGCATGGGTTATTCATGGGGTGGGTTTGAAAGTTTGATTTTAGCTAACGAGCCAAAGAGCTTTAATAGCTTGCGCACAGTGGCGAATCCAAATTTCGAAGGTACATTGGTACGTCTACACATTGGTTTAGAAGATGTAGAAGACTTAATCGCCGATCTTGAAGCTGGCTTTGCTCGATACAATGCATTAGTGCTAGAAAAAGAAGCCTCTTTATAAGCATTCAGAACAATTATTAAATAGCCTCGTACTGCGAGGCTATTTTTTTACCTCTCATTATAGAGTTACTAACTCATTGTCTTAATTAGAATTAACTAACATTCTAATATTCATCAATCCAATGTTAATTGAATCTGTTGATTTTCTTTTGAGTAATCACAGATTAAAACAATGTGCCACAAACGAACTTCTCAACCGCAAAACTTATCTCCTATTTTATAAAACTCATAAGAGGTCATACCACAAGGAGATAGTTTTGAAACTCAGATTCATAACAACAATGCTTTTCGTTTTAAGCACCCTACCTTTTGCATCTGCCAACGCCAGTGGTTACACAGAAACCAAATACCCCATCGTACTTGTCCATGGTTTATTTGGTTTTGATTCCCTTGCCGGAGTCGATTACTTCTATGGCATCCCACATGCTCTAACGAAAGATGGCGCGACGGTTTATGTCGCTCAAGTCTCCGCAACCAACAGCAGTGAAGCACGTGGAGAGCAGCTCTTGGCTCAAGTAGAAACGTTGCTTGCTGCTACAGGCGCGGAAAAGGTCAATTTGATTGGGCACAGCCATGGTGGACCAACAACACGTTATGTTGCTTCTGTACGCCCAGATTTAGTGGCGTCCGTTACCAGTATTGGAGGGGTGAACAAAGGATCAAAAGTAGCTGATATTGTGCGTGGAACGGTTCCTGAAGGCTCCATCAGTGAAGGTGTCGCGGTGAAGCTAGCAGAAGGGCTAGTGACTCTCATTAATCTACTTTCCGGTGGCACTGATCTCGACCAAGACCCACTAGCTTCCTTAGCGGCACTAACCACCGAAGGTTCTTTGGCGTTTAACCAGCATTACCCTGAAGGCATTCCAACCAGTGAATGTGGAGATGGAGACCTATTGGCGTCTAACGGTGTGCATTACTACTCATGGACTGGCTCTTCCAACTTTACCAACCTGTTTGATCCAACAGACGGCGCAATGGTGGTTTTAGGTTTGGCGTTTGATAGTCCAAATGATGGTCTAGTGGGCACGTGCAGCACTCACTTGGGGAAAGTGATTCGTGATGATTACAAAATGAATCATCTGGATGAAATCAACGGGCTGCTAGGTATCCATCATTTGTTCGAAACGGATCCAGTCACATTGTATCGCCAACATGCAAACCGCCTAAAACAACAAGGTCTATAAGAAGGAAGCCATTATGAAGAAAGTCGCTCTCATCACCTTATTCATCGTATCACTCATTGGTGTAGGAGCGGCTTATCTGTTTCCATCGTCTCCACCTTCACAACTTATAAAAGCTCAGTCACAACAGGACACCAGTATTGATCTCTCTTCTCAAAAAGACTTCTTTGAATACACTCTGAGCGGTCTAGGAGAACAAAGCCTTGAAGAAATCAAAGCCAACGTAAAAACTGGTGAATCACAACTAGATTCACTGGATATCAGCGCAGAACTGTTCGAAACTTACCTAGTCTACAAAGAAGCGTTATCCAAGCTAGAACCGTTCGAAGGAAATTCGTTGTC
The DNA here is from genome assembly GCF_027587135.1 of Vibrio sp. MM46. Taxonomy (NCBI): domain Bacteria; kingdom Pseudomonadati; phylum Pseudomonadota; class Gammaproteobacteria; order Vibrionales; family Vibrionaceae; genus Vibrio; species Vibrio sp. MM46. The sequence continues at coordinate 340,940 of NZ_JAPPTO010000002.1, read as the reverse complement.
ATTAAACGAACTGAAGCAGCTAAATGATGCAATCTTAGCGATGCAAAGCGCGTTTTTTACTGACGAACAAATTGCTCAACTTTTCGATGAAGAAAATCGCTTACGCCAGTTAGCAATAGATAAACTCACCATTCGAGAAACCGAATTAGACGCGGATTCTCAACAACAAATGTTTGAAGAAAACCTCGCCTCTCAACCTAAGTACATTCAACAAAGTGAGCGCAACAACGCGCTAGTGATTGAACTAAATCAGACCTCGGAAATGTCTGCACAGGAAAAGTATTTGGCTCGTGTTGATTTGGTGGGTGAAGAAGGCGCGGAACGACTACAAGCTCTGGATGAACAACGAGCCTCGTTTAACGCATCACTCAACGATTATTTAGAGAAACGTGCGGAGATCATCAACAATGATTTCCTCGGCGAAGAAGAAAAGAAAACAGAAATCGCCGGATTAAGAGAACAAAGCTTCGAGCAAAACCAATGGCGTCGCGTCGAAGCTTTAGAACGGATTCATGATAGTGAATCTAAAAACTAATTCAGTTTTTTAGGACAACCAACAATATGGTCATCGACCATACCTACTGCTTGCATGAAGGCGTAGCAAATGGTCTCACCAACAAACTTAAAGCCTTTCTTTTTGAGGAACTTACTCATCGCTTTGGATTGTTCTGTCGATACTGGCACTTGGCTCATGTCTGTCCAGTGATTCACGATTGGTTTGCCATCAACAAATTGCCATAGCGCCGCTGAAAGGCTTCCGTATTCTTCTATCAATTGCTTTGCCGCTTTGGCATTACTGAATACCGAATTAATTTTGCCGCGATGCTTAACCACGTCGAAGTTTTCAACGATGAATTCGGTACGCACTTCATCGCGTTGAATCAGCTTATCTAAGTCATAGTTTTCAAACGCTTCTCGATAACCTTCACGCTTTTTCAAAATCGTAATCCAGCTTAAACCGGCTTGCGCACCTTCTAGCGTGATGAATTCGAACAATACCGTATCGTCGTGTACAGGCACACCCCATTCAGTATCGTGATATTCGCGTTCAAGTGGATGGTTCATCGCCCATGCACACGTATTCTGTTCCATATTTAATCCTTATAAAAACGCCCCTGACGTTAGCCAGAGGCGCTCTAGAACGTTACTTAAACTAAGTCGTTACTTCGGCACTGCCACCTTGTGGAATAGACGATACAACACTGGCACGACAATTAGTGTCAGTACGGTCGCAAAACCTAAACCAAACATGATGGTTACAGCCATTGGTTTAAAGAAGATATCCGGTAGTAGAGGAATCATACCTAGAATGGTTGTGATTGCAGCCATGCATACTGGACGCACACGACTTACTGCGGCATCCACCACTGCGTCGTACGCTTCTTTACCCGACTTCATTTCAATCTCAATCTGATCAAGCAGTACGATACCATTTTTCAGTACCATCCCCGACAGACTCAAGAAACCCAGTAATGCCATAAAGCCAAACGGCGTATTCAACACCAATAGACCGGTTGTCACACCAATTAATGCCAAAGGTACTGTTAACCAAACAATAAGAGGCTCTTTGATTGAGTTAAACAAGAAGATGGTGATCAAGAACATAAACAAGTAACCCATCGGCATCGTGGTAAACAACGACGCCTTCGCATCACCTGATGACTCATACTCGCCACCCCACTCTAGTGAGTAACCTGGTGGCATTTCGATCGCTTCAATCTGCGGCTGTAGACGTGCTTGCAATGTTGCCGCTGTCTCTTCACCTAGGATATCTGGATCTGCCATTACCGTTAGCATGCGCTTACGGTTCTTACGCACAATGATTGGGTCTTCCCAACGCATGTCGTAACCCATAGTTACTTGTTGTAGAGGAATAAATTCACTCTGCGCTGGGCTCCAAATTTTCATGCCTTCGATGTTACGAATGTCGATACGCTCATCTTCCGGAAGACGCGCAACAATCGGCATCAGAGTTGTACCATCGCGGTATAAACCAATATTCATACCAGAGAAGGACATCGATAAGAAATCATCCACATCCGATTTAGTAATGCCGTAACGACGAGCTTGACTTTCATTAAACTGAGGCTCAAGCACTTGTGTACGTTCACGCCAGTCGTGACGAATGTTCGTTGCTCCCGGGTCGGCGTACATCACATCCATCACTTGTGCAGCAATAGTACGCAGCACCGTTGGATCAGAACCAATAATGCGCGCTTCAATCTTCGCACCGCCACCAGGACCTAATTCAATTTGCTTCAATTTGTAATTGATTTCTGGGTAGTTGGATTTGATGTGCTCTCTAAAGCGCTCCATAAGTGGTGCTAACGCTTCGTAGTTCTCGACACGCGTAGTGATCTCACCATAAGCCGCGTAGCTTTTCTCTGGGGCATAAGTCAGCATGAAGCGCTGCAAACCCTTACCTGCGGTGGTAGTGATATGTTCAACGTGATCTTGCTCAGCAAGCCAGCCTTCCAGTTCTTTCAGCGTATCATTCGTAGCTCGAATATCCGTACCCTCTGGCAACCAAACATCCAACTGGAAAATAGGGGTGGTTGAAGATGGGAAGAAGGCTTGTTTCACATAGGTGAAGCCGTAAACACTCGCCGCTAGACCTGCCACCAAGACAACAACAGTAAACCATGCTCGGCGCATACAGAAGCTTAAGAACTTCTTATACATAACGAAGATGATGCCATTGTATGGGTCATTGTCTTCGCCTTCACCACTCTTAATTTTCTGACCTTTGAAGAAAATATCAGCGAAGAAAGGCGTCAACGAAATAGCGGTAAACCAGCTCAGCATTAACGAGATAAGCAGTACGGTAAACAAGGTACCACAGTACTCACCCGTCGAGTCTTCTGATAGACCGATTGGTGCAAAAGCAGTAACAGCGATAACCGTCGCGCCTAAAAGCGGCCATTTGGTTTGCGTGACGATATCCGTCGCAGCTTGAAGTCTCGTTCGCCCTTTTTGAGTCCCGATGAGTATCCCTTCCACGACGACGATGGCGTTATCCACCAGCATACCCAGAGCAATAACCAATGCCCCAAGAGAGATACGTTGTAAATCGATGGCTAAGTACTTCATAAAAATGAAGGTACCTAGTACAGTCAGTAGCAAGATCAGACCAATAAGCAGACCTGAGCGTAAACCCATAAAGAACAATAGAACGATGATTACGATACCAACGGCTTGAGCCAAACTGATAACGAAGCCACTCACCGACTTATCTACTTCTTTTGGCTGATTGTAGATTTCTGAAATTTGAACGCCTACTGGCTGTTGGTACTTCAGTTCTGCAACTCGACGATCAAATGCCTTGCCAACTTCAACAACGTTGACCCCTTGAGCAAATGAAATCCCCAAGTTCAGCGCCAACTCACCATTGTAGTTAATGATGTTGGTTGGAACTTCTACATAACCTCGTTTAATTTCGGCAACGTCTTTTAAGAAAATCAGACCTTGTGCACCAGACTCGGTGATCAATAAGTCACCTAGCTCATCTACGCTTTGAAACTCACCGGTAGGTTGAATACGAATGTACTCATCACCGATACGGATCGCACCTGCATCAGAAACTACGTTTTGGGTCGAAAGTAAGTTAAAAACGGTTGTCGGAGATAGCCCCAAACTGCTTAACTTTTTCATCGAGATTTCGATGAACACTTGCTCTTGCTGTTGACCAGATACCGAGACCTTACTTACCCCATCAACCAGTTCAAGTTCACGCCTTAAATAATCAACGTAATCGAGCAACTCTTTATAACTGTATCCGTCACCAGTTACCGCAAGCAAAATCCCGTATACATCGCCGAAGTCATCAATCACCGATGGGTCATTGACACCCGGTGGTAATGTACCTTTTAGGTCATTAACCTTACGACGTAGTTCATCCCAAATCTGTGGTAAATCATCCGGACCATAGTTGTTTTTCATGGTCACTGTAATTTGAGATAGACCACGGCTGGAAATGGAGTTCACTTCATCCACGTAGGTTAATTGCTGAATCGCTTTCTCTATCGGATAAGTAACTTCTTCTTCCACTTGTTGTGGCGTTGCCCCCGGATAAGAGGTCACTACCATTGCGTCTTTAATAGTAAAGGCTGGATCTTCAAGACGCCCTAGTCCAAAGAACGCTGCAACACCACCAATCAAGAAGATCAGCGACACCATCCAACTGATTACGCGGTTTCTAATGAAATACGCCGCAATACCCGTTACGTTTTCATCATCTTGTTGAGGCGCAACGTTATTTTGTTCACTCATTGAGTTGCCTCCTGCTTAACCACTTCCACTTTCATGCCTTCTCTCAATCGAGCCACACCTGCGACAACGACTTTGTCATCAAGCTCTAGACCATCAAGAATTTGAACCGATGTTTTTGATGCTTTGCCCGCTCGTACTTGCTTGCGAGTGACGGTATTGTCGCCATTTAGCACCCAAACAAATTTGTTTTCTCGGCTTAAATCATCGCCATCAGCATTGAAAATCGCTTCAATCGGAACATTGATACCAACATTCAATTCCAAGCCAACATTCTCATCTTTAGACGTCACATCAACAGCCATACCGTCAAGAATGTACTCTTGCTCTGGCATAGGCAGTGATAAGGTGACGGTAAATGTGCCAGTATCTGGATCTGGTTCGGTCGTGAATTCTTTGATGTGGGCTTTGTATTCATTACCACTTGGTACACGAACCACCGCATCAATTTTGGCAAGATTTTCCGACGTCGGCGGCTGTTTGACATAGAGGCGATCCGGAAGTTGGATCAGCACTTCAACACGATCAACACTATGAATGTTCACGATGTACTGCCCAACTTGAATATTCTCAAACTGGTCAACGTTGACGCGTGAGATGATGCCGTCAACAGGCGCTTTAAGTTGAGTAAAAGACAGTCGAAGTTTGGCTAACTCCAATTCAGCAAGTGCGATTTGACGTTGTGCTGCAATCTCATCGAATTGAGATTTCGCTAATAAACCTTTTTTCACCAAAGGTGCAGAGCGACGATACTGGCTATCGACGACGGAAAAACGTGCCGAAGCATTATCAACATCAAGCTGATAATCCGTAGGATCCAGTGTGGCAATGACATCGCCTTTAATGACTTTATCACCCTCTTTCACCAGCACTCGGCTCACCTCACCCGCAACACGGAAACTCAAATGCGAACGGTCAGCCGCATTGGCAATAGCAGGGAAATAAAGATTATCATCGACTCGCTTTCCTTCCAGAGAAGCGACTCTCACACGAGGTGTTTCTAGTTCTCTTTCAGGTCCTTTGTCACCACAACCGGCGAGCAATACCGCAGAGCAAAGCGTCGTTAAAGCTAAGATTCCTTTCATGTTACAGCCCTCGCTCCTTAACCCATTCTCGAACCTTAATACCCGGTTCGATCACGTTCACGCCAGAGATAATGATTTGATCACCATCTTGCAGTCCTTCCTCGATTTGCTGCTTATCGTTTAACGCGACGGACACTTTCTCAACAATACCTTGGTCATTGACACGCCAAACACAGGTTTTGCCATCTTCAGTAAATATCGCGGAGCTTGGAATTCGGGTGGCACCTGCATTTTCAGAAACTAAATGCACGTTACCGGACATACCCGGCAATATCCCCACCCCTTCTGGTCGTTCCATTACCATGGTGACTTTGTAACTACCAGTTTTAGGGTCTGCTTCAGTATCAATTTCTTGGAAGGTTAACTCGAAAGAACGCTCTGGGAATGCATCAAACGTCATGGAGGCGTACGCATTTGCACCTTGAGTAAATTTACTTAACAAGTGATCAGGCAGTTGGAACAGTACCTTCATTACTTGGTTAGTCTGAATATTCATGACGCCTTCTTTTGCCGCCACATACTCATGGTTTTCTGCTGGGAGATAAGAAATCGTGCCGTCATAAGGGGCAACAAGTTTGGTGTATCTTAGGTTTGCTTTTGCCTGATTCCACTGGGCTTTGGCCGAGTTGTGATTGGCTTTTGCTGCATCAAAATCTTGTTCCGAGACCACTTGTTCTTTACGAAGCTTTTTCGAACGCTCGTATTGAACGTCAGCAAGGGTGTAATTTGCACGGGCTTGTTTTTCGAGTAGTGAATACTCATCGGGGTTGAGCACGGCAAGCACATCGCCTTTATTGACCATTTGACCTGCGTTTACTTCTATCGATTGAAGCAAACCAGGGACACGAAATGCGAGTACTGCTCGGTCACCAGCTTCTGTAGTGGCAGGAAAATGTCTTTCAAACTGAGCATTGCCTACAGAAACAGTGAAGAGTTTGGCGGGCCGAGATTCGGGTTCAGGGACTGGTGGCAGCTCTTTACCACACCCCGAAAGAACCGTCATGACAGCGATTGGAATGAGCGCTTTTCTCATGTGAATTCATCCATTTAACATCCATTCTTTTTAAGGTAGATGAATTTATGACATTCTTCTAGAGCATCTGAATCTAATTTTTCTTTAAAATGAGCTATTTGAGACAAAAATAAAGCAGACCGAGGTCTGCTTTATCAATAAATTCATAATTAATTATCAGAGCTTATTAAATTCTCTGTTTACGCGATAGGCATCAGAGGTGACATACGCTTCCATACTTCGAATCTTATTATCAAGACGACTGAAGTCGTTTTCTAGCACACTGAGCAACTGATCTGGGCTTTGCCCTTTTTGCCACGGTTTGCTCTTCAATGTATGTTCCTGTTGCGACTTAATGTTTTCGGTATAAGTCATTGGCTGCTTTTCTAACATGAAGGTCATCGCAATGTATGCCAACAAGACAAGGAAAGTACCACCAAGCAAGGCTGCGGAAATCACAACGATACGAATCAACCAAACTTCTGCACCAAAGTAGTTTGCCACTCCGGCACACACGCCGGAGATTTTACCGTTTACAGGGTCACGATACAGTTCTCGTTTACTCATACTTGCGTCTCCACGTTGGGGATTCTGCATCTAGGATACGCTCCAATGTATCAACTCGAGACTGCATCGCTTCCGCTTTCTCAGACAGCACCTGAAGACGCTCTAGATCTTGGCTCGACAGTGCACTATCTGCTTTGCGTTTGCTGCGATAGTGTAAGAAGAGCCATAGTGGAGCGACAAAGATTAAAAAGACAATCAATGGTCCAGTAATAAAAAATGTCGACATAAATGGCTCCTTTCTTATTTATTGTTCGATGACATCTGTTCTTTCAGTTTTGCCAACTCTTTTTCGATTTCATCTTGTGCTTGTAGCTCGGCAAACTCTTGGTCTAAAGATTTTGCGTTGCCAGTTTTTGCGTAAAGATCTGCTTCTGCTTCCATCTCATCAATTTTACGAGAGTACTGTTCGAACTTTGCCATCGCTTCGTTTGTGCGACCTGCATGCAGTTGTTTTTGAACATCACGACGGTTAGATGCCGTTTGGTTGCGAATTGCTAATGCTTGTTGCTTAGCGCGCGTTTCAGCAATTTTGTTTTCTAGTTTACCGATTTCACCGGTTAGCTTCTCGATGGTTTCTTCAACCAACGTTTGCTCAGTATGAAGACCTTTAATGACTTGCTCTAACTTTTGCTTTTCAATCAGAGCTGCGCGAGCCAAATCTTCACGCTCTTTCACTAAAGCTAGGCTTGCTTTTTGCCCCCACTCAGTGATTTGCTCTTCTAGAGCTTCGACTTTGCGAGCCAACTCTTTTTTATCTGCAATCGCTTTAGCCGAGTTAGTACGCACTTCTACAAGTGTGTCTTCCATTTCTTGGATGATAAGACGGATCATTTTTTCAGGATCTTCCGCCTTGTCTAGCAATGCACTGATGTTTGAGTTAACGATATCTGCAAAACGAGAAAAAATACCCATAACGGAACTCCTCTTTTTTCCTATTAAAACTCGACAAGGCGGTTATTCACCTTGTGTCTCCATTTAGATATTACAAGTAGCGTGCCAACTTTTATTTCCCTTAATAAACAGCAAGTTAAGCATTTTGTTGTTGTTGCATACCGTTATGCTATGATGGTTTTTACCAACTGTTGGTAAATTTCACCAACTCCAATACTGTAAATCATGGCAAGATAGAAAATAAGAAGGATTTTATGAAGCAAAACCTCATCGGTGAATCGCCTGCTTTTCTCGCCGTATTAGATAAAGTATCACAACTTGCGCCAATTGAGCGCCCTGTCCTCATAATTGGAGAACGAGGCACAGGTAAAGAACTCATCGCGCAACGTTTACACTATTTATCAATGCGTTGGGATAAACCACTGCTTTCCCTAAACTGTGCGACATTAAGCGAAGGTTTGATTGATTCTGAGCTTTTTGGTCATGAGTCCGGCTCATTTACTGGCTCTAAAGGCAAGCACAAAGGACGTTTTGAACGCGCAGAGGGTGGCACACTATTTCTCGATGAATTGGCGACCGCTCCTCTCCTCGTTCAAGAAAAACTTTTGCGTGTGATTGAATATGGGGAATACGAGCGCGTTGGTGGGCATACTGCATTAAACGCTGATGTACGTTTGGTGTGTGCAACCAATGCAGACTTACCAAAGTTGGCGGAACAAGGCGATTTCCGAGCGGATTTACTCGATCGCTTGGCGTTTGACGTCATCATGCTTCCTCCTTTGCGTGAAAGAAAAGAAGACATTCTCTCTCTTGCCGAGCATTACGCGATCAAAATGTGTCGTGAACTCCAACTTGAATACTTCGTCGGTTTTACGGAGCAAGCGCAGCAATCGCTCCTAGACTACGAATGGCCAGGTAACGTACGTGAACTTAAGAATGTCATTGAGCGTGCCATATACCGTCATGGATTGAACTCAGATCCGATTGAACACTTGATCTTTAACCCATTTGAAACGGGTTGGGAGAACGCATTGGGTCACTCTGCGAGTCAAGAAGAACCAGAAACAACACAAGCCGCACAAAAAGCAGAAATACACTTCCCGTTGGATTACAAGCAGTGGCAAGAAGACCAAGATATTGAATTGCTCAACCGTGCGTTGGAAGAAGCCAAGTTTAACCAGCGTCAAGCCGCAGAGCTGTTAGGTCTGAGCTACCATCAACTAAGAGGCATGGTGAGAAAATATGGCTTAGTTGGTCAAGGATAAACGTCCTTGCACCAAGTTAACTATCATTGCTCTCTAGCGATGTCTCACTCTATCAATTGATCACTATACCCAAGTGACTTCAAGATGCAGGATTCAGAGCGTTGTCTCTGGTTCCCTGTTTAATGAAAGTAAGCAAGGAAGACAACGCTGGATAATAATCGGCTCTTTCCTAGCGGTTTGACACAGCAGCCAGGTCAATAGCACGCTCTCGAAGGGCGAGTTGACTTGGGTATATAATGATAAAACGAACCGCGGTGCGAAAGGCGCTATTGCACGTACGTTGTGAGCAATTTCAAGAGGCAAAACAGGTCAACGACCAGAAATGATACGGTAATTTGATCTAACACCCTGCAGCTCAACGATTTTATGTTTGGAGCGAGTTGGCAAAAGTGATAAATTAGCGAGATCATTTTCGCTTGTCATACCCGATGCTATAACGCGCTGGGAGCAAGCAAAGTCCAATGACCATTTCATATTATGAATGCTTTTATAAGACTATCGCTGAGCCTAATTGGTATTAGCTTACTCACCGCCTGTGGTGACGAAATCGATCACAATGATATTCGAGAGAATGGCTTTGTGTTTTGTGGGCAAGGTAAGCCAACCACATTCAACCCTCAGCTAATTGACAGCGGCATTACAGCCGAAGCATTAAGTCCTCAGCTTTATGACACGCTGCTCACGCTCGATCCTAAATCTCATCAACCCATCGCGAACCTTGCTGAGAGCTGGTCGGTGAATGAAGAAGGCACCGAATATACGTTTAATCTTAAACGTGGTGTTCAGTTCCAAAAGACTTCATGGTTTACACCAACTCGACCATTCAACGCGCAAGACGTGGTATTTAGCTTTAAGCGAATCATTGATGTAGACCATCCGTTTCACGACGTCGGTGGTGGTTTTTATCCATGGTTTGCAGGTTTAGATTTCCAAAACCTAGTTAAAGATGTGATTGCGCTGGATGACCACACGGTTAAATTTGTTCTGACTCAACCTAACTTTGCTTTTTTGGCAAACATTGCCACCAGCCATGCTGTGCTTCTCTCTGCAGAATATGGTCAGCAGTTAGCAGCAAAGGATGAGAAAGCACAAATTGATATGCTGCCTATCGGTACCGGTCCATATCAACTAAAAGAGTATCAAGTGAACGACTTGATTCGTTTAGAGCGCCATCCTAAATACTGGAAATCGCCGGCAAAAATGGAGCAAGTCGTATTCGATATTTCCCACCGTGGTACGGGCACACTCGCTAAGCTACTGAGAAATGAGTGCGATGTCTTGGCTTCACCGATCTCTAGCCAAATCCCGATCATCCAAGAAACAGAAGAGCTGGAATTAACCGCAACACCTGCTAACAACGTGTCCTTTATTGCGATTAATACTGAGCACCCTGCTCTGCGCGATGCTCGAGTTCGCCAAGCCTTGAATCTGGCGATCAACCGCCAGAACATTCTTGACTCGGTTTATTACGGTACGGGGACTCAAGCTTATACACTGCTTCCACCAAACTCTTGGGCTTACCAAAAAGACAGCGTGAAAATACGTTATGACCGTAATTATGCTTTAGCCCTACTTCGAGAAGCAGGTTACGAGAAAGGTCTGCAACTGACGATGTGGGTCCCATTAGAGCCTCGCGCTTTCAACCCTAGCCCGCGTAAAACCGCAGAGCTTATCCAAGCTAACTTTGCCGATATCGGTGTTGAGTTACGCCTACTGACCGATGATCGCTTTGAGCGCACACAGCTCGAAACCATCAACGATGTTGATTTGCTCTTAACTGGCTGGATTGGTGATACTGGCGATCCTGACAACTTCTTCCGTCCGTTGCTTTCTTGTGAATCTGAGCGGGTGGGTTTAAACGTTTCAATGTGGTGTAACGATGATTTTGACTTCCTGCTCGATCTCGCATTAGAGACACAGCAGCAGCGTTACCGCTTGAACCTATACCGCCAAGCGCAGAATATTCTGAATGAAGAGTTTCCAGTTATCCCATTAGCTCACGGCGTTCAGTTCCGTGTTCACGATAAATCGCTGAAAGGTTTTAAATCGAGCCCTTTCAATGCGCAACCTTTTGATAGAGTTGAGAGAATTCATTAATGTTTTGGTACGCCGTAAGACGTCTTAATCTATTTGTCATCACTTTGATGATTCTCACTTTGGTGGGCTTTTCACTCTTGCGTTTAGATCCAACATCTCATTGGGCAAATGTAGAGTTTTGGTCGGGCTGGCAAAGCTACCTAGTCGAGTTGTCTCAGCTCAATTTCGGTATCAGCAAAAATGGCAACCCAATCTATGAAGAGTTAGCGGTCGTGTTCCCTGCAACGCTAGAGCTGTGCTTTTTCGCCTTTGTTGTGTCACTGCTGATCGGTATTCCACTCGGTACAATAGCGGGCATGAAACAAGGCAAATGGTTAGATACCAGCATCTCGTTCGTTTCTATGTCTGGTTATTCCGCCCCAATTTTCTGGGTTGCGCTGATGTTGATTATGGTCTTTTCACTTCAATATCATGTCTTCCCTGTCGCGGGACGCTATGATCTTCTTTACGAAATTGACCATGTGACAGGCTTCGCCATTATCGATGCATTTATGGCAAAAGGTGAATACCGAGCTCATGCGCTACAAAGCGTTATTGAGCATATGGTTCTTCCTTGTTTGGTTCTGGCTCTAACACCAACCACACAGGTCATTGGTTTGATGCGTGCATCAGTGGCAGAAGTGATGAGCCAAAACTACATCCGTGCGGCGCGAATCAAAGGTTTATCAAACCGTGAGATCGTGACACAACACGTATTACGCAATGCGATTCCACCCATCATTCCAAAGGTTGGGGTTCAGCTTTCAAGCATGATTACGTTAGCTATCATTACTGAGTCTATCTTCAACTGGCCAGGCATTGGGCGCTGGCTGTTGGACGCTCTTTCGAATCAAGACTATGCGTCAATTCAAGCTGGTGTCATGGTTCTGGCGACCCTTGTTTTAACTGCCAACATCCTTTCGGATTTGATTGGTGCCATGATCAACCCTCTGGTGAGAAAGGAATGGTATGCTAACAAATAACGTCTATCAGGAAGAGCGCATTCCGACTCAGTTCGAACGATTCTGGCGTAGCTACCGCGCGAACAGCTTGGCAATGTTTGGCTTGTGGTGCTTGATCTTCATTGTGCTGATCACCATTTTTGCACCTTTAATTGCCCCTTATGATCCTCAAGCTCAATCTGGCGAATTGCTTGTGCCGCCATCATGGGCACCAGCTGGCACGGTTGACTACTTCCTAGGGACTGACGATTTAGGTCGTGACATTCTTTCGCGCCTTATTATGGGCTCTCAACTGACGTTCGGAGCTGCAGTTGCAATTACGGCGATAGCAGCGTTGATCGGTTGTTTCATTGGTGTTTTAGCCGGCATGACTAAAGGCCTGCTCTCCAGTACCCTAAACCACTTGCTCGACACCGTGATGTCTATTCCATCACTACTGCTCGCGATCATTTTCGTGGCATTCTTAGGCTTTGGTGAGTTCAATATTCTTCTGGCCATCTGCTTAGCTCTGATCCCACGTTTTATCCGTTCGGTCTATATTGCCGTGCATACCGAGGTTGAAAAAGATTACATCATGGCAGCACGTCTGGATGGTGCGAACGATTTTTATCTGCTGTGGAACTCCATTCTACCTAACGTATTAACGGTTATCGCCGCAGAAATTACCCTTGCACTGTCAGTTGCTATTCTAGATATCACTGCGCTTGGTTTCCTCGGCTTAGGCGCTCAAGCACCAAGTACTGAATGGGGAGCAATTCTAGGTGACTCTGTTGAGCTCATTTACATTGCACCATGGACAGTAACACTACCAGGTCTCACCATTATGTTTACCGTGGTTGTTCTAAACTTAGTGGGTGAAGGTGTACGCCAAGCTCTCAATGCGGGGATCGAATAATGCCGTTATTAGATATTCGACATTTAACCATTGAAATTGAAACGCCCTCAGGTTTGGTGAAAGCCGTAGACCGCATGAGTATTACCCTGAATGAAGGGGAAATCCGTGGTTTAGTAGGCGAATCAGGCTCAGGCAAAAGCTTGGTGGCCAAAGCCATTGTAGGCGTTTGTAAAGACAACTGGAAAGTGACCGCAGACCGAATGCGTCTTGGCAATATTGACCTGCTTCAACTGACGCCAAAAGAACGCCGAAGAGTGATTGCGCGAGACATCGCCATGATATTCCAAGAACCTTCGACGTGTTTGGATCCCTCAGAAGAAGTAGGACGTCAGTTGATAGAATCGATCCCGTCTCGCTCTTTTGAAGGTAAATGGTGGGAACGCTTTAAGTGGCGTAAAAAACAGGCCATCGCCCTACTCCATAAAGTGGGTATCAAAGATCATAAACGCTTAATGGGCAGTTACCCTTACGAGCTAACCGATGGTGAATGTCAAAAAGTCATGATCGCAATGGCTATTGCGACTAAGCCAAAAATCTTGATTGCCGACGAACCGACAAACGACCTTGACCCAATTACACAATCGCAAATCTTGCGTTTGTTGAGTCGTATGAACCAACTCAACAATACCACCATTGTGTTGATCGGGCACGACTTGACGACCATTACACAATGGGCAAATCGCATTACCGTAATGTACTGTGGTCAATCGGTGGAATCAGCAGATACCGATAAACTCATCGAAGCACCTAAACACCCTTATACTGCTGCGCTGCTAAAAGCGATGCCCGATTTCAATGATTGGATTCCTCATAAACAGAAACTGCAATCGCTGCCAGGCTCAATCCCTCCGTTGCAGCACTTACCGATTGGTTGCCGTTTAGGACCTCGTTGTCCTTATGCACAAAGACAATGTGTCGAAATTCCGCATACCAAACGAATTAAGAACCATAAATTTAACTGCCACTTCCCATTGAACACGGAGAAACATTCATGAGTGCGTTGCTTGAAGTCGATAACCTATCGAAACAGTTTGTCACGCGCTCAGGTCTGTTCAAACGCACAGTCAAAGAGGCAGTAAAGCCGGTCAGCTTCAGTTTAGAGCCGGGGCAAACTATCGGCTTTATCGGACAAAATGGTTCAGGCAAATCGACGCTAGCACGTATGTTAGCTGGCGTTGTTGAGCCGAGTTCCGGTGAGATTCGAGTGAACGGTGAACGTCTCGAACACAAAGATTACTCGACGCGCTGTAAGCTGATTCGCATGATTTTCCAAGACCCAAACACCTCTTTGAACCCACGAATTCAGATAGGTCGAATTTTGGAAGGTCCGTTAAAGCGAAACACGAACATGCCGCCAGATGCACGTATGAAGCGTGTGAAAGAAACCTTACTTCGAGTTGGTCTGCTGCCGGAACATGCGTACTTCTACCCTCAAATGCTCGCAGCAGGTCAGAAACAACGCGTGTGCCTTGCTCGTGCATTGATCCTTCAGCCTTCGATCATTGTGGCTGACGAAGCACTCAACGGTCTCGACATGGCGATGCGCTCTCAGATCATCAACCTCTTCTTAGAGCTGCAAGAAGAGATGGGACTGTCCTTTGTTTATGTATCTCAGCATATTGGGATCGTAAAACACATTACCGACAAAGTGATGGTGATGCACGAAGGCGAAGTTGTGGAGTTTGGTGAAACTAACCAAGTACTTACCAATCCAGAGCACGCTATTACTCAACGATTGGTCGAGAGTCACTTTTACAAAGCGCCAAGCCACTAATCCTTGTCTCTCAGAAAATCGTAAATTACTGACAAAAATAACAAAGCCTGCATCAACGCAGGCTTTTTAGTATTACTGGATATCAAGACGCGACTCGACCCAATTAGCGACGGCTTTCTTGTTTGCGCAGTTCAAAATCAAATTCGTCAGGAAAAAGAACAACACCTTCCTCATTCTGGTTTGGGAAAACCACGACAGAGAGCTCATCGTCTTCTAGGCCGGACGTCCAGCGACTGTGCCACTTGTTCAATGAAATAGCTTCCGGCTCACATTCTTCCCAGTCACCCGTTGCCCATTGCTGTGCAAACTCTTCGTTTGGCCAAACTGGTACACAATCGTCATCTTCTGTGTTTAGCATGACACAACCGTGTTCGTCTTTCAGAATCCACACTTTGCGGTTCGCTACGATTTCTTTTACGCAGTATTTCAAACGCTGCTCTTCATTGTAGCGGTTAATGGTGTCCATCTGCTCTTGGGTTAATGCTTCAGACATAGTCGTCTCCTATTTCCCATAGAAAAATGCCCACCGAAGGGCGGGCATCTAAAGTATAAACTGGTAACAATGAAATTACGCAAGCTCAGTTTGAAGCCAAGGCCAACCTTGCTTCTTACGGCTTAGCGTGTTTTCCATCATTAGCATGCCATCTTTCTCATGCTTAACAAGCTTCTCAGCCCACTCACCTTTGTATAGAAGACGAGTTTGAGCAGTAGTGATGTCTGTTAGCATCACTGCCGCGAATGCTAGGTTGTCGTTTGCACAACGCGCTTCTAGATCAGCTTCTAGCGCATCGATCATGCCATCCACTTGCTCAAGAGTTGCAAGCTCGACCTGACCTACGACTACGTCACGACCGTTGAATGGGTAACCTTTCAGGTCTTTTTCAACAAGCTCAGCAGCAGATAGACCTTCGATGTTTGTCTTAGCAATTAGAAGATCTTTAGTGAATGCGTCAACATCTTGCACATCTGCGATTGCCGCTAGTTCAGCAACAGCGTCTTTGTCTTTTTGAGTACAAGTTGGAGAAGCAAAACCAACAGTGTCAGATAGAATAGCTGACATCATTAGCTTAGCGATTTGAGGTGTGATCTCGTGACCTTCAATCTTGAACATGTTGAATAGTACTGTGTTAGTACAACCAACAGGCCAGATCCATGCTTCCATTGGGTTTACTGTCATCACATCACCTAGACGGTGGTGGTCAACGATACCCGCGATTTCAGCTTCAGCGATGTCGTCTGGTGCTTGCGCTAGATCTGAGTAATCTACTAGCCAAACTGTTTCACCCGCAACTGAAGTACGTAGCTCAGGAACTTCTGCGCCAGCTACTTCTAAGATGTGCTGAGTTTCACGGTTAATTTCGCCCTGACGAATTGGCATTGCTTCAACACCACGCGCCTTTAGAAGTTCAGTTGCAACTAGTGCACTACAAATACTGTCACTGTCTGGGTTCTTATGACCTACAACTAGAATCATGTCTCTTCCTATTCAAGTCAATTTGATGGCTTCCTAACGGGGTGAATTACGTAACGAATTGCACCAAGGAAGCGAGTTTGCTCACAAAGGCGGTTACTTTACCTGAAATTTTGCTTTTGTCCTAATTTCAAAACGTAAAAAAGACTCAATAAATTCACCCGACAAGCACAACACACAGGATTCATTCAATAGAGGTCGTTTATACCCAAGTGACTTCAGGATGCAGGATTCAGAGCGTTGTCATTGATTCGAGAGCAAGGAAAACAACGCAGTGTAATAGCCAGCTCTTTCCAAGTTGTTTGACGCAGCCATTTGTTTGACTAAAAAAGCGAGTCAAAGACACGCTCCCAAAGGGCGCTCCTTGCAAATATAAGGGCCTTGGCTTGTATACTTTGTTGCCGATTCTTGATTTAGACCCACAAAACCTTTAAATCGCCGCCGCGTCTACAAACCAAGTCAGTCTCGCTGAACCTAGCATCTCGAAGTTACTTGGGTATAGTAGTGACAACGAAAAAAGCCCAAGCAATTCAATACTTGGGCTTTGATGAAAAGTCTGGTTTAAAACTGTTCTATCGTGTCGCCAGATTTAAACTCCACTTTCCTATTTTTATAACTGGTGTAGCAGAAGACAATAATAAACTTCAGCGTCATGATGAGAATGATGGTAGGCGCTGGTGCACTGTCAATGAAAAAGCTCAAGTACACACCAAGAAAAGCACTCAGCAGTGACATACATAAGGCAAGCAACACCATGCTGTGGAAACGGCGCGTTAGTAAGAATGCAGTTGCCCCGGGAGCAATCAGCATCGCGATAACTAAGATCATCCCAACAGCCTTAAGTGCAGCGACAATGGCTAACGATAGTAACGAAAGCAAACCATAATGGAGAAACTTAACAGGCAGACCAATTGCTTGCGCGTGTTGGTAATCAAATACGAAAACTAACAAATCTTTTCCTTTGAACACCGCAAACAGCACAACAAGTAAAGCGACGATTGCGGCTTCAATGATGTCCGCCCAACTCACACCTAGTGCATCACCAAACAAGATATGATCTAGGTGGACGCCTACTTCGATTTTGGTCATCAATACGAGACCAAGCGCGAACATGGCAGAAAAGACTACGCCCATAATGGTGTCTTCTTTGATACGGCTATTTTCTTTTAAGTAGCCTGTTGAAAGCGCACAAAATATACCCGCAGCAAACGCGCCAACGGTGTAAGGGATAGCAAGGATATAGGCAATCACCACACCAGGAAGAATCGAGTGCGCGATGGCGTCCCCCATCAACGACCAACCTTTCAACACAAGGAAGCAAGACAATAAAGCCGTTGGAATTGAAACAAGCAAAACAATCAAGAATGCTTGCTGCATGAATGTGAAGGTAAAAGGCATAAGGAGTGTATCAAGCATTTTTGTGCTCCTTATTCATCATAGGCATTGAAGACGCTGATTCACGATTCTTTTTTGCGATTTGTTGCTTGCTTTTACGTCTAATCGCAATTTGACCATGCTTAGGTGCGAAAACAAATGCCATCAAGAAACAAGCTGTTTGCAGTAAAACGATGATCCCGCCAGTCGCGCCATCAATGTAGTAACTGACGTATGCACCAACGAATGAACTTAGAGACCCAATTGCAACAGCGTAAACAATCACGCGTGAAAATCGGTCAGTCATTAAATACGCTGTAGCCCCTGGAATAACAACCATCGCAATAACCAAAAAAGCACCAACGGTCTGTAACGCTGCGACAGTACATGCACTTAGAAGCGTAAAAAACAACACTTTCAATCGGGTCGGGTTCAGTCCGACACTCTTGGCATGGTTCTCATCGAAAAAAACCACCATTAGGTCTTTCCATTTGACGAGCATAACGGCAAGCGAGATACCACCAATAATAACTAACTGGAATGTATCGGTCGGCGTGATGGCGAGCACATTACCTAATACAATAGTTTGAATATTCACCGCGGCAGGGAAAAGAGAAACTAAAAATAACCCCAGACCAAAAAAAGACGTAAATATCAAACCAATGATGGCATCTTCTTTTAATTTGCTTCTTTGGCTCAAGAACAACATTCCAGCGGCAGCAAGACCACCAGACAAAAACGCGCCAAAGGCAAAAGGTAAGCCGAGCATATATGCACCAGCAACCCCAGGAACGATCGAGTGAGAAAGTGCATCACCAATGAGTGACCAGCCTTTCAACATTAGGTAAGTCGACAGAAAGCCGCAGACACCGCCAATCAATGCACTCACCCACATGGCATTCACCATGTAGCCATAGTGAAAAGGTTCGAGTAAATAATCCATAAAAATGAACTCCTTACTTGTCTGGACGCGAAACCGGAACAGCTTGCTGCTCACCATACATAACAACTGGACGTTCGTGGTCAGACAATACTGTCAACTTACGCTCATCATCATCTTCATGAAGATCTTTACCGCCAAGGATGAAGTGTCGAAGGACGCCACCAAATGCAAGTTCGAGGTTTTCAGGAGTGAAGATTTCGCTAGTCATCCCGGAAGCAAGCACTGTTCGATTGATCAATACGGTGCGGTCACAAAAATCTGGCACACTACCTAAATTGTGCGTGGATACCAGCATGACTTTGCCCTCATCACGTAAGTCACGCAGCAACGCCATGATTTGTTCTTCCGTTTGAACGTCGACACCAGTAAAAGGTTCATCCAGCAAAATAACGTCACTCTCTTGCGCCAATGCTCGCGCAAGAAAAACACGTTTCTTTTGTCCGCCAGAAAGTTCACCTATTTGGCGTTTTCTAAACGCGGTCATGTTCACGCGATCAAGTGCAGCCGTCACCATGTCATGATCGGTTTGCTTTGGAATGCGGAGTAATCCCATATGACCATAGCGCCCCATCATGACAACATCTTCAACCAGAACAGGAAAGTTCCAATCGATTTCTTCGCTTTGCGGTACGTACGCGACAACATTCTGTTTTAGAGCTTTTTTTGCCGGCATACCAAGGATCTCAACCGATCCTTGGCTAACCGGTACAAACCCCATAATGGATTTGAATAACGTCGACTTACCGCTGCCATTCACACCAACAAGAGCCGTAATTGATCCTTTTGGAAGAGAAAAACTTGCATCATATAGCGCGGTATGACCGTTGCGATAAGTGACACTAATGTCTGATACTTTAATTCCTGCCATTACTGTTCTAGACCCTCTGCGATTGTGTTTGAAGTCACTTTCAGTAAGTCTAAGAAGGTTGGCACTGGACCGTTTTTACTGCTCAATGAATCCACGTACAAGACACCTGCATATTTAGCCCCTGTTTCACGCGCAACCTGCTGTGCTGGCTTTGCCGATACCGTGCTTTCACTGAATACCGCAGAGATCTGATTTGCACGAACTTCATCAATAACGCGTTTAACTTGTTGTGGCGTACCTTGCGAGTCTGCATTGATTGGCCATAGGTAGAGTTCTTTAAGACCGAAGTCTCGAGCCAAATAGCTGAATGCCCCTTCACTTGTTACCAACCAACGTTTGTCTTCTGGGATTTGAGCCACTTTTTCACGAATAGGCTGAACCATATCCATGATCTGCTTTTTGTATGCTTCAGCATTCTTTTGGTAAGTCTTTGCATTAACACTGTCGTATTTCACTAGTGCATCACGAATATTATCGACGTATATCAGAGCATCACTTGGAGACATCCAAGCATGGGGATTAGGTTTGCCACTGTAAGGACCTTGAGCGATGCTCATCGGCTGCACACCCTCGGTCACAATCACACTTGGCACATCATGAAGATTTTTGAAGAACTTTTTGAACCACAGTTCTAGGTTCAAACCATTGTACAGAATAAGATCCGCGCCTTGAGCGCGTCGAATATCACCAGGGGTCGCTTGATAGTTGTGAATCTCAGCGTCAGGCTTAGTAATCGACTCAACAACAGCCGCATCACCAGCTACGTTTTGAGCCATATCCGCAATAATGGTGAAAGTTGTCACTACTTTAAATTTCTCGGCTGCCATTGCTGCCGTGCTTAATCCAAGTGACATCATAGACAAAAGTACAACCGCAGGTTTGGCAAAAGAACCAATTTTTAATCTCATCCCTGTTTTCTCCAGAAGGCAAATAGTTACTTTGAAAAGATAGAAGGATTCTACCTTTCATTAGCATTACTGTAAATGATAATAGTTATCATTTACAGTAATTTTAGCCTTTATTTCTGAAAAGGACGAGATTGGCTCACTTTTCCAATTACATTGCTGTCACGACAGCCTTAGCATTTAACCCTTTATCTAAGCTGACTAGCAATAACTGACATGGCTCTTGATTGAGCTTCTCCCCGGTCCAGTAATCATACCAATCTGTTGGTTGGTCTGCGGTAAGCGTAAATTCTGTCGCATCATCGTTCGCGTAGTTGAACAAACAGTGCAGATCATTCTTAGATGTTAGTGGCAGAAAAGCATGGTTCAAACCTAATGCGGTAAACTTAGCCGATTCTTGATTACGGCGTTGACGCAGCATCAGTTTCGCTAGCGTCTTACTCGCAAATGGGGTGATTTCTGGTAGAGGGTCACCGGAAAGCAGTAGACCGCCACACGCTAGCAGCACGTTACGATGGAATTGATAATCTTCACGCGAGGCTGCTTGGTTAGGTAATGAAGTGAACGTTGCGCAATCTGGGTCGATTTGCCATAACTTGCGATGCTGCCAACTGCGGAAGAAGGTCTCTTTAGCAATTTGCTCAAAGCGATGGCTATGGCGCTCTACATCGTCAGACACACGCATGGCATCGACTAAGCCCAGAGAAGGCCACATTGGTGCGTTACAACCCAATAGCCATGCATCTCCTGCCCCTTTAGCGATCGCTTCCATACCCATACGGTAGGCTTCTACACCGGTTACGCCCGATTGACTGCGCTTACCTTTTAAAGTGCCCCAATAGTTTGCGTCTAATTTGAATAGCTCAACACCCCACTCTTCGCGCATGACAGATACGACGTGAGTTAAGTGATCTTGGACTTCAGGGTTTGAAGTATCGAGAATGTACCAAGGTGTACAACGCCAACCACCATAGGTGACATCTTCAGCTTTCAGAAGCTCTCCGTCTTCGTGACGCACAAACCAATCGGGATGCTTTTTGAAGATTTCTGATTCTGGCTGGGCAATGAATGGTGCCATCCAAATGGCTGGTTTTTTACCTTTTGCACGAATGTTATGAATCAGCTCTTTTACACCACCAGAGAACTTATCTGAAGGCGTTAGCCAATCTCCCATAAATGCTTGGTAGCCATCATCTAGCAGTACCCATTCGAGCTCAGCTAGGTTGTCTTGCATACATTCCACGTTTTCCAAAACGTTGCCTTCGGTCACGTCCGCGTAGTAGGCATACCAAGAGCACCAACCAACCGGAGCGTCTTGCATTACTCCGTTACGTGCTGGGTGATGTTCTGCAATCATCTCACTGTATTCTTGATACAGCTCAGATAACGAACTCCCACGTAACACAACAACCGATTCAAGATGGTTATGTTCCCAGTCTGCAACTTGCGTCCTTTCACCATCGATTGCTGCTGAAAGTACCCAATGTTCACCATGTTGCTTCACCTCAAAGTAACCAGCAAAGCGACGGCAAGTAGTGAAACCAAATAAGGTGTAACCTGCAGAGTCTTCTACAGCTAAATAGTTGTAGTAACGCTTTGGTGCGCTCTCAGGGTAAATACGGTAGGAATTGTTGTTATCGGGGCAACGACCAATGTCGATAGGTTGAGAAATGGTACCGCTGGTCTGTGCCAACATTTGGAAGCCATCACCGATAACGGTTGCGCCTTGCTCATAGAGAAAAGGCATTTGAAACAAGACTTCACGGTCAGTAAAGGTTTTATTGTGTATCCCGGCAAAAGAAAAGTGAATTTGGTTGCCGACGATTTCGAATTGAAGATCGTTATCACTTACTGAGATCTCAGTGTGATTGGCCAATTGAATGGTCTGAGCCATAGAAAATCTACTCACTTGATTATTATTGTTTAGTTTGGCTCATTATCCTCCGCTTCTGCTGCTCAATTCGTTATCGACGTCACGAATCTGTTGCTCTTGAGCAAGCCCAAACTCGGTATTGAGAGAATGCTCACTGAAATTTGGTCAAAAAAATACCAGCCCGAAGGCTGGTATTTTATTTAAAGCTTAGTGCTCTGATTAAGCAACTTCGATTGGACCACCGAATGAAGTAACTGGTGGAACTTTACCAGTGAACTTCTCGAAGTTTACGATACATGTATTCGCAGAAGTCGCCTGTGCTAGCTCAGAAGAACCGATATCTTGAGTTAGAGTGTTAGGGTCACCGTAAGTACAGATTGCACCTACTTTCTCGTTTAGAGGACCATACCACGCACCTTCTTCGATACGGATAACACCACGTGGGTAGCTGTCAGTAAGTACAGCACCAGCAAGAAGCTGACCACGATCGTTAAATACGCGTACCAAGTCACCGTCTTTGATGCCTTTCGCTTTTGCATCAGCCGGGTTGATGTATACAGGCTCACGACCTTGAACAGCGTAAGTTGCACGGAAGTCTTCAGATTCACACATCTGAGAGTGCAGACGCTTGTCTGGGTGGCAAGACTGTAGCCAGTACGGGTGTTTGTCAGAGCCAGGACCACCGTGTGAACGTTCTGATTTCTCGAACCACATAGGGTGTTCTTGACAGTGTTCGTAACCGTAACGACCGATCTTACGAGAAGTGATCTCGATGAAACCAGAAGGTGTACCCAGTGGGTTGATTTCTGGATCTTGACGGAAGTCAGCGTGACGAACCCAAGGCTTACCTTGACCGAAGTCTAGTACGCTCTTCTCCCAGAACTCATCAAATTCTGGCATTTCGAACTTACCGTCGTTCGCTTTCTTACAATCGTTGTACAGGCTGCGGATCCATTCCATCTCGCTCATGCCACGAGTGTACTCGTCGCGACGACCAAAGCGTTGAGTCAGTTCACTCATGATTTGGAAGTCTGGCTTAGATTGGAACAATGGGTCCACTAGACGATGCATAGCAATCAAACCTTTGTTCGAGTAAGAACCGTACACGTCGATGTCGTTACGTTCCCACTGAGTACATGCTGGAAGCACGATATCAGAGAAACGACACGTTGCAGTCCAAGCGAACTCAACCGTTACTACTGTTTGTAGCTTCTGGAACGCTTGCTTCATGCGGTTACGATCTTGGTGGTGGTGCCATGGGTTACAACCCGAGATCACCATCATCTTGAAGTCTGGAAGTTTAACTTTACCACCGTTGTAGTTGATCTCTTTGCCTGGTTCTAGCAGACAGTCGATCCAACGAGCAACAGGGATAGTACGGCTGTAACCGTTAAAGTCGTTGTTGTCCCACTTCGGCTTCATACCAGTATCTAGGTTACGAGGGAAACCACCAGGACCCGCGAAACCAGTTGAAGGTACACCGATACTTGAGTAGTGGTGACCGTAAGAGATACCACCGCCAGGCAGACCAATTTGACCAACCATTGCTGCAACTACTGCTGCTGCCCAGTATGGTTGCTCACCGTGCTCTTGACGTTGGATACACCAACCCATAAGGATTTGTGTACGACCGTTCACTAGCATGCGTGCGAATTCACGAATCTTGTCCGCTTTCACGCCACAGATAGGAGCAGCCCACTCAGGTGTCTTAACAACTTTATCTTTCGTTTCACCTTGAACGTACTTGATGAAATCTTCGAAACCTAGACAGTAAGTTTCAATAAACTTCTTGTCGTATAGGTCTTCGTTGTACAGTACGTGCGCAACAGCAAGCATGAATGCTACGTCTGTTAGCGGGTTAATGTATAGGTGATCGTTCTCTAGGTAACGTTGAGTCTTGTTCTTAACTGGGTCTACAGAAAGAACATTGATCTCGCCTTTCGCTACTTTTTCCTTCAACTGCGCTAGGTAGTTGAAAGATTCGTGCGTTTCACAGTTCCAACCTACTTGCAGGTTTTTCACTGGGTCATTTGCCCAAAGAATGATGTTGTCTGAGTTCTCTAGAATTTCAGACCAAGACGTACCTTGTGCATAAACTTCTGTTGAACCAAGTACGTAAGGCATGATGGTTTGACCTGCACCAGTCGAGTAGTCACCTACTTTAGTGATGAAGTTACCGTGCATACCTACAGCACGTTGCATGTGTGCCGTACAGTTGTTGAACGCACCAGTTTGGTTCCAACCAGTTTGACCTGCGTGTAGAGCCCATGGACCGTATTCTTTCTGAACACGTTCTAGCTCACGGTAGAACAGATCTAGAGCTTCGTCCCAAGTTACACGGATGAAACGGTTGTTACCGCGCGTCTCAGCGCTGTATTTGTGCTTCTTCAGCCAATCTAGACGAACCATTGGGTAACGAACACGTGATGGGCTGTAGATGATGCCCTTGATGCCGTTCAACATTTCTGTTGGGTTCTGGTCTAGTTCTAGCGGTTTGATCTCTTGAACTTTACCCGCGTAGATGTGGGCGCGGAACGCGCCCCAGTGTGAACCTGTTACTTTCCAAGTACCAGTAGTCTCAGCTGCGTTTGCAGATGCTGAAGCCAATAAGCTTGGACCGATAACTGACGCTGCACTTGTGGTTGCTACACCTTTAAGAAAACTTCTTCGTGTAATAGCCATTTAATTTACTCCAATCCGACGCTTATTAGTGGTGACCTTCAGCATAATCTGAAGAGTGCTTCTGTAGGTACTTCAAGATCAGTGCTTCACTGTCTGTATCTAGGTTAACGAACGCTAGCATACCGTCGAACATACCTGGCCATGTGTTCGCATCGAAGTGCGCTTCAGCAGGTTGTGTGTGACATACAGAACAGTTAGTTTTGTAAGCTTCTTTTGATTTTTCCCATACAGGGTTGATGTCGTTCAGCATAGATTCTTTCTTGATCCATACTTTCGCAGCTACTTTCTCCCAAGGAAGACCTGTTAGCTCATCAACTTTCTTCTCACCAGCAGTCACAACGTTAGCGTCTGTTGATGCTTCTTTTAGTAGTGATGCTACTGCGATGTTCTTACCGAAGTCTTCTTGAATTACACGACCGAAGCCTTTCGCTTTACGCCAGCCATCGATTTCAACTTCAACGTAATCGCCTTTCTCTTCAAGAACTTTAACAGTCGATGCTGGGTTTAGAAGACCTGCTTCTTTAGCACCTTTATCGTCGAAGTAGATTGGTAGGTGACGAACACTTACAAGTTGTTGACCTACACCGTAGTCAGTGTTTGAAGTCATACCTTCAAGGTCACCAACGATACCACCAATGCTATCCATACCTGCTGGTAGGTTGTGTGCGATACCTTTGTGACAGTCAACACAGCTTTGGTCTTTCTCAGCTGCTTGTTTCATTTGGATACGAGCCGTTGGAGACATTTGCTCGAAGTCCATAGAATCGTAGTTGTGACAGTTTTTACACTCTAGAGATTTGTTTGCAGAGAAACGATCCCATTCGTGTTTAGCAAGTTCGATACGGCGCTCTTCGAAAACACCCGGTTCGTCGTAGTTGCCAAATACTTGTGCAAATACTTCTTTAGATGCTTGCATTTTACGAGCGATCTTATCTGTCCAGTTGTGTGGAACGTGACAGTCAGGACATGTAGCACGAACACCAGAGTGGTTTTTCCAGTGAACCGTGTCTTGCAGTTCAACGTATACGTTGTCACGCATAGTGTGACAGCTAATACAGAATTCTTCTGTGTTGGTTGCTTCTAGTGCGGTGTTAAAACCACCCCAGAAAATAACACCAGCGATGAAACCGCCCATAGTCAGCACGCCAAGGCTGATATGAACTGCCGGGCGCGTCATCGTACGCCACAGTTTAATGATTAATGATTTCATTATTTGCTCTCTTAAAATCTTTTCAAAAGTGTGGTTGTGAGCTCACTGGCTTACATGCCGTGTGCGCCTGGAGGACCAAAGAAGAACACTTGTAGTGCCCAAACGATAAATCCGTAGCCACCTACGAAAGCCACACTCAGAATTGGGAAGAGAACAACTGCAATGAAGAGGAAAGACTTCCACTCCAGGGAGCGTTTTTCACCACTCTCAATTTTGTTAACATCACTCATACATTTGCCTATTTTGTATCTAGTGTTATTGAAAAGCCTGCGTTACCAAGCTTAAGTTTTTTACAATCTCTATTGGAAAATGTTAGACCATACTAATAGTAAGGTTCAATCAAATCTGACGCTCCAGCCCTTGTTATCCAACACTTTTTTGAGCTCATCCAGAGATGTGTTTGATTGATATTCTTTGTGAAAGAATATTAATAGATGTGAAAAAATAAGTCTTTTGCAAACATGTTAAGAATACAACATGAGATTAACTTTGTTTACATTTTTATGGATTTTTTCGTGCTACTAAATCGCTATTTTTTCGACTAAAGACAATGCTTTGTGATCTTTATGTTAAGAAAACTTCACGAAGTCCTAGCGATCATTTTGTCGATGAGATTGCGAAAAAACAGAGCTTAGCAATTCATAAACCTATGCCACTTCGTTAGAATCAAAGCATTGATTTTGGGAGAAGGTTTATGAATCAAGTTGTCGATATAAATTGGTTTGAGCTTGCACTTTTTAGTTTGATTCTTATTGTTCCACTCACCATCAATGCTCGCTATAAATTAGGAATTGCGAAAGATACAGCAATGAGTGTTGTGCGAATGACAGTGCAACTCATTTTGGTTGGTGTGTATCTGGAATACCTTTTTAAGCTAAATAGCTTACTCGTAAATTTACTGTGGTTATCCATTATGGTTGTCGTCGGAGCAAGCTCAATTGTGGGCAAAGCTAATCTTCCGAAGAAACCACTCATGCTCCCACTGATTACTGGCTTGTCTTGCAGTCTAGTCCCTCTTCTTGCCGCTATCACTTTAGGTCTCGTAAAGCCAGAACCATTCTACAATGCCCAATACATGATTCCGTTAGCAGGCATGCTGTTAGGCAATAGCTTAAGCAGCAATATTGTCGCGTTGCAGAACTTATTCACCGCTTTCGAACAACGCAAGTCAGAGTACGAGGCAGCCATCTCATTGGGAGCCGCTCCTAGGTATGCCTCCTTCCCTTTTCTTCAAGAAGCCCTTCGCAAATCCCTTGCGCCAATTCTTGCTTCTATGGCGACAACAGGCTTGGTGACGCTCCCTGGTATGATGACAGGTCAGATCTTAGGTGGTGCTAGCCCGATGGTCGCCATCAAGTATCAATTGGTTATTATGCTGGCGATTTTTGTCATGCTCAGTGTGTCTGTAGCGATCACTTTAGAGATGACACTAAGTTGTGTACAAACCAAAGAAGGACGTATTAAAGTGAAGTTTATCAACAAGGAAAAAACATAAAACCGGTCACTTCGTCATCACATAAGCGTCTCATTTTATGAATTTTTCTCGATCAAAAAAGATACTCACGATCTTTGAGACAGGTTATCCACAGAAAATGTGGATAAACCCCAAAAACCCATAAGCAACCAGAAACATAAGCGCAACTTTGAGACCACTGTACACTGCGAAATTTAATGGTCACTGATTGGTCATTGAACCGTCATCTTACTCTTCTAAAGTGCAATTAAACGACATAGGGAGAGCACCATGGATAGGTTAGCCGTACGAGAAAACTTCGATGAGTTGCAGTCAGATTCGCCCGTTGATTGGCTGACTCAGGAACCGGTAGAAATGACGTCTCATTGGATTCCAAACGAATATGGCATCAACGAAGAATTGGTTTAAACATCGGTTGAGCGAAGTTTAGATAAAAGAAAGGCAAGCCATTTAGCTTGCCTTTTTTAAAAGTTATTTCAGATGCTTGTCTTCATCACGTAGATAAATCATCCAATACCACATGCCAACGAAGACACCACCACCGATGATATTACCGATTGTCACAGGGATTAGGTTGTTCACTAAGAATCCCATCATGTTTAGATCCGCGTAATCTGCAATGTTTGCACCTGTCATTTGCCAAAACGATTCAGGTGCGAAGTATTTAATACCGATCGCCATTGGTACTTGGAACATGTTAGCGATACAGTGCTCAAAGCCAGCAGAAACGAACATAGCTACCGGCAAGATCATTACGGCGATTTTATCAGTCAATGTGCGACCACTGAACGTCATCCAAACTGCGATACATACCAAAACGTTACACATGATGCCCAGCGCGACAGCTTGGAAAAAGCCATGATGCAGTTTGTGCTGCGAAATGGCCATCGCATTCAAGCCCACTTGACCACCGTCGAACATGTACTGTTTGGTGATCAGCATACACACAACAAGCAAAACCGCACCAACCATGTTACCGAAGTACACAACCAGCCAGTTTTTCATTAAGGCTTTCCATGAAATCTTGCCGCTTGCACGTGCCACCAGCGTAAGAACTGAGCTAGTAAAAAGCTCGCCGCCGGTTACTACCACTAAGATCAGACCAAGACTGAATGCCAAACCACCAATAAGACGTGTAATGCCCCATGGAAGATCACCAGCACCTGTGGTTACGGTTGTATAAAAAATAAAAGCGATACCAATGTGAAGACCTGCTGAAATTGCCAACAGGAAAGATTTCATTGGAGCTTTAGTTGCTTTGCCAACACCTACTTCGGCGGCACGTTCAGCAGCCTGAGGTGGTAATAATGAGTCAAACTGATTGAAGTTCATGGAAGTGTAACATTTAGAAACAATTAACGAGGCGCGGATAATCGCTCCATTTCCAGACTTTTTCAAGGGCTATTTTTCATGTTTACCAAATTTGTTGTTGTTGAGAGAGTAATCGATAAAATTCAACTATGAGTTATTGTCCTAACCATTATTAATATTTGGGTCAAATGTTTACCGTAGAATAAAATTTCCGCGTTATATCAGAGCTATAGCGCTACACTTAACATTTCTAAGGGTTTTCTATTGCTCAACCTTAGTTTTCAGACTAGCTTGGATAAAAAAGTACGAAGGAATTACCTATGAAATATTCAGCTGACCATATCGCCGAACTGAACCTACTTCTTCAATTCGATTTAAGCAGCGCAGCAACAGGCATCAAAGTCCACAAAGAAGCTTCTGAAGAAATGCAGGCAGCCGTTGCTCGTCTGTACGAAAAACAACTATGTACACAACCTGATGGCGGTTATCTAACTGACGAAGGTATCGAAGTTGCAGAACACGCAGATAAAATTCTTCGAGTCCTTTCTGCTGAATAACGATATTTAAATAAACCAGTATCGGAATTAAAAAAGCCACCGCAACGGTGGCTTTTTTGATAATTAAATTTATCTAGACTCACTATATTAAGCAATGAGCTTTCTCATTTTTCCAAATGGTTGAATTTTATCATACGCCCAGTTAAAGCCCGTTGCATAAAATAAGAAGAAAATTAAGAAGCCCGCTTCTAACGCTAATGCCTGTAGCAGAGTGATTTCCAAAAACCACGCGATCACCGGAATAGACAAGAAGATTAATCCACCTTCAAACCCCAAAGTGTGACCAATGCGCATCGCTAGACTGCGCTCTTCACGGTTTGGACCAAACCACTTGTCAAAGTACAAGTTATAAATGTAGTTCCAAACTACGGTGTAAAGACTCAGACCAATACCCACCACTGCTAAGTCACTGGATCCCTTCCCTGTTATTAAAGAAGCAGCAGGAATAATGATCGCCAATGCAATCATTTCAAATAGTACAGCGTGAAAGATACGTTCGTTACGAGTCATGATGTTTTACCTAAATAGTTCTACTCAATGACTGGCATTTTATCTATCATTAAGATAAGTAAAAGTTAGGTACCATCGGTTAAAACGATATGTTTACTATTGAACAACTACAAGCTTTCGCCACTACATCAGAAGCTGGTTCTTTCTCCGCAGCAGCCCGTAAGCTTGGACGAGCACAATCGGTGATCAGTCAGCACATCATGAACATGGAACTTGATTGCGGCGTGGACCTTTTTGATCGAACTGGTCGTTATCCAAAACTGACGGAGAAAGGTCATGAGTTAATGCCTTACGCACTTGCAACGCTTAGCCAACTTGACCGACTGAATAATAAAGCGTCTCAACTTTTTTCCAGCCCTGCAACCAAGCTTGTCCTTGCTGTTGACGAAGGGATTCCGCTCACCCGCCTCCCGATTGCATTGAAAAATTTAGAAAAAAAGTTCCCAAGTCTACAGGTAGAATGCTTGACCGCATCCAGCCCTGACATTATTGAACTAATTAAATCAGAACGTGCGACAACGGGCATCATCTTAAGTGACTTACAAATGCCTAAGAATGTTGATTTATCTAACCTAGGGCATATTGGTTTTGATGTGTTTGTCTCATCACAACACCCTTTAGCAATACAGCCAATCCGAAACATCGACGAGCTAAAGCAACATCGTCAACTGGTAATCCGTTCAAAGAATGAAGACGTGAGCGGTCTTAATCAGGCGTTTAGCCCAGATATCTGGTACGCTGATGATTACTACATATTATTAGAACTGGCGAACAAGGGATTTGGCTGGTGCTTTCTTCCTGAACATTTGGTGTCTTACGCACCAAATACCTTAGTGAAACTTGGCGAAGAATTCACAAAACTGGCATGGCAAGTCAACATTGATTTGATACAACATCAGAAATGGCATTCCGATCCCCTGCATCAACAAGCCAGATTAGAGTTACAAACCCTGTTTGAGTAGTCATCAGGGCATACCGTAGGAACATACAGATGGCAAATATATTGATCGTGGGCGCAGGCTGGCTAGGAGCGCCACTTGCACAAACTTTAGCTGACCAAGGACACCATGTTACGGTTACCCGTCGTAGCCAATCTAGGCTAGATGAACTTCCAATCACTTCCGTACGAACGGCTCAACTTGACCTTAGCGAACCAATAGCTCAACAAAAAATTGTCGAACTGATCAAACAAGAACAAATAGAACGCATTGTCGGATCGTTTCCTCCAGGTTTTCGCAAAGGAAACGGACAAGAATACGCACAGCAATGGCAACGTTTAGTTGAAGCCGCAAAAGTAAGTGGTGTGGAAAAGCTTTTGATGGTCAGTTCAACGACGGTCTATCCAAATTTGCCCGTCGATATGAGAGAGGAAGACGCCACATTCGCTTTAGCGCAAGACAATCCGCATTTCTCTGATAATGCACGTATTATGCTGCAAGCCGAGCAATACGTGATGGACTCCGGTATTGACTACGCTATCGTTCGCTGTAGTGGTTTGATTGGTGCCGACCGACACCCGTCTCGCTTTGCGTTGCGATTAAAACAGGTCAGTCGCAAAGCGCCAGCGAATATGGTGCATCAAAACGATGCTGTTGCGGCAACGGCTTTCGCGCTCAATCAAATTGAAAATGAGGTAGTTAATGCGACCACGCCAAATACCGTCAGCAAAGCTGAGTTTTATCAAGCTGCCATTACGCAAAGTGATTTAGACATTGCCCTTCCGCCAGTCACCGAAACCGCCGATAAGCGAATCCTTGCAGACAAACTTATCTCGCTTGGTTACCAGTTCCAATTCACCTCAACGCTGGACGCACTATGAAACTCTATCAACACATTGAAACCTTGTGGGAGTACATGCAACTCAAGCATAAGCTAAAGCCTGCTGACTGCCTATTTGTAATGTGCAGTAATGACTTACGCGTAGCCGAACACGCCGCTAAGCTTTACCATCAAAAATTTGCGCCACTCATTGTATTTTCTGGTGGCGAAGGGCGTTTTACGGATGGTTTATTTGAGAGAAGTGAAGCTGAGATTTTTGCAGATATCGCCAAGCTTGCAGGCGTACCGAACGAAGCAATATTGCTCGAAACAAAGTCGAGTAACAGTGGCGAGAACGTTCGCTTCACTGAGCTGTTATTGAAAGAAAAAGGGATTAGCTGTGACTCTCTGATTTTGGTTCAAAAGCCATTTATGGAAAGACGCGCCATTGCAACCTTTGAAAAACAGTGGCAATCGCCTTATTCACAGCTTCAAGTCACGTCCACAGCGCACCCTTTCTTTGAATATATCAACGAAGAAATGCCATTAATGATGGTGCTTGAAGCGCTCATGGAGGATTTTTCTCGTGTGAAAACCTACCCAGAGAAAGGCTTTCAAACAAAACAAGAGATTCCTGCCCACGTTGAGTCTTCTTATCAAGCACTTCGAGAAAAGTTTGAGTTTGGTCTCGCGTAATCCTTCACTTACGGACCAACAGCTAGACAGTAAAAAGCCACCGAATTCGGTGGCTTTTTCTTATCTAACTCTTATCTAGACTGGCTTACTTACCAAGTGCTTCTTTATAATGCTGGCGACAAACGGATACGTAACGATCGTTACCACCGATTGCGACTTGATCACCTTCTTTGATTGCAACACCGTGCTCATCAGTACGGATAACCATGTTTGCCTTGCGACCACAGTGACAAATCGTTTTGAGTTCCACCAACTTGTCTGCCCAAGATAGCAGGTACTTGCTGCCTTCAAAAAGTTCGCCTAGAAAATCGGTACGAAGACCATAGCAGAGTACAGGAATATGCAGCTTATCAACCACTTCTGTTAGTTGGTAAACCTGTTCTTTCGACAAAAACTGACACTCATCAATTAGGATACAGTGACGTTTTTCAACTTCATGCAGTGCCGCGATCTCTTGGTAAAGGTTGGTATCTGGACGGAACAAATGCGCGTCTGATTGCAAACCAATACGAGAGCTCACTTTACCTACGCCGTAGCGATCATCTAACGCTGCTGTGAAAATCACAGGCGTCATGCCACGTTCTTGGTAGTTAAATGAAGATTGAAGAAGAGTTGTCGATTTACCCGCGTTCATTGCCGAGTAATAGAAATACATCTGAGCCACAGAGCACTACCTTCGTTAAAGTTTAGAATTTATAAAAGCTTGTAAAGAAAAGGGCTGAATCATCAGCCCTTTTAAAAGATTCAATTACTTACGTCGCCACGTTGTGCCTTCTGGACCATCTTCCAGAACAATGCCCATTTCCGTCAGCTTGTCACGAGCCATATCTGCGTTAGCCCAATCTTTTGCTGCACGAGAATCGTTACGTAGCTTAATTAGTGCTTCGATTTCAGCCACTTCATCGTCGTCACCTGCATCACCTTTTAAGAATGCTTCTGGATCTTGGTGAAGAATACCGATCACATCAGCCAGTTCACGCATTAGCGCACCTAGCTCGCTCGCTTTCTCTAGGTTTTCTGTCTTCAGACGGTTTACTTCACGCGCCATGTCAAACAGTACTGAGTAAGCTTCTGGTGTGTTGAAGTCATCGTTCATCGCTGCTGTAAAGCGAGTTACGTATTCTTCACCACCCGCTGGCGCAGCATTTAGATCCAGACCACGTAGAGATGTGTATAGACGCTCAAGAGACGCGCGTGCTTGGTTTAGGTTATCTTCGCTGTAGTTTAGCTGGCTACGGTAGTGACCAGACATTAGGAAGTAACGAACGGTCTCAGCATCGTAGTGACCTAGAACATCGCGGATAGTGAAGAAGTTACCTAGAGACTTTGACATCTTCTCACGGTCTACCATTACCATGCCGCTGTGCATCCATGTGTTCACGTACTGAGTGTCGTGTGCACAGCATGATTGCGCGATTTCGTTCTCGTGGTGTGGGAACTGAAGATCAGAACCGCCGCCGTGAATGTCGAAGTGGTTGCCTAGGATTGACGAGTTCATAGCAGAACACTCAATGTGCCAACCTGGACGACCTGGCCCCCATGGTGATTCCCATGTTGGCTCTCCCGGTTTAGACATCTTCCAAAGTACGAAGTCTAGCGGGCTACGTTTTGCTGTTTCGATATCGACACGAGCACCAGCTTGAAGCTGGTCAAGATCTTGCTTAGACAGTTTTCCGTATTCGTTGAACTTGCCCACTTCGAACATTACGTCGCCGTTGTCTGCAACGTAAGCAAAACCACGCTCGATTAGCTTTTCAACCAATTCGATGATTTCAGCAATGAACTGAGTCGCACGAGGC
This sequence comes from Vibrio sp. MM46, assembly GCF_027587135.1. Classification (NCBI taxonomy): domain Bacteria; kingdom Pseudomonadati; phylum Pseudomonadota; class Gammaproteobacteria; order Vibrionales; family Vibrionaceae; genus Vibrio; species Vibrio sp. MM46. The sequence goes on along the minus strand of NZ_JAPPTO010000002.1, from coordinate 306,716 downwards.
TCAACGTCAGGACGTTTCATGTTTAGTGCATCAAAGTCAGCGTGCATTTCACCGATCAAACGTTCAGTAAGTGAATCACAAGACTCGCCGTTTTCTGCCGCGCGTTTGATGATTTTGTCGTCGATATCAGTGATGTTGCGTACAAACGTTAGATCGTAACCAAGGTAACGTAGGTAACGAGAAACAACATCAAAAGAAACGAAAGTACGACCGTGACCAATATGACAGAGATCGTAGATGGTAACTCCACAGACATACATGCCAACTTTGCCGGCTGTAATTGGTTTGAATTCCTCTTTCTGTCTTGTGAGTGTGTTATATATCTTTAACATGATCTCTATCTATGATTGTGAATGAATAACAAGAACGCCGAGTATAACAACTCAGACCTTATTAGGTAATAGCAATTAACCGATAAAACGATAATCGGCTAAACTTCAAGCACAAAACTATGAATTTGTTCTTCCTGAGTTTTTAAAGCGTAATAACTTAGGCTAGAATCGCAGTTTCAATACAACACAGTAAAGGAAAGTAGCATGATCACCCTTCACACTAATTTTGGTGACATCAAGATTCAACTAAACGAAGAGAAAGCGCCAGAGACAAGCGCAAACTTCCTTCAGTACTGCCGCGACGGTTTCTACGACAACACTCTTTTCCACCGTGTTATTGACGGCTTCATGATCCAAGGTGGTGGTATGGAGTCTGGCCTACGTGAAAAAGCTACACGTGCACCTATCAAGAACGAAGCAAACAACGGTCTTAGCAACAAAGTGGGTACACTTGCTATGGCTCGTACTATGGAGCCGCATTCAGCAAGCTCTCAGTTCTTCATCAACGTAAACAACAACACGTTCCTAGATTTCCGTAGCGAAAGCCTAGATGGTTGGGGTTACTGTGTATTCGGTGAAGTAATCGAAGGCATGGACATCGTAAACAAGATCAAAGGCGTTAGCACTGGTTCTTACGGCATGCACCAAGACGTACCTCTAGAAGATGTAATGATCACTGGTACTACAATCGAAGAGTAATTCTTTAGAATTGCCACCAAGAGATAAGTTTGTGGGGAGGCTTCGCCTCCCCTTATTTCTATGACGACATTATTTATATCTGATCTTCATCTTACCCCATCACGTCCGGACATCACGGAGTGCTTTGTCACGTTCATGCGTACAGAGGCGATCCATGCAGATACTTTGTATGTGCTCGGTGATTTGTTCGAGTTTTGGATTGGTGACGATGATGACACCCCTTTCGCAGACCAGATCCGCGCTGAATTTAAAGCGCTGACGGATTCTGGTGTCCCTGTTTTCTTCATCCAAGGCAACCGAGACTTCCTCCTAGGTAAACGCTTTTGCAAAGAAACCGGTATGACGTTGCTCGACGACGTTTGTACGATTGACCTCTATGGTCAAAAAGCCGTTATCTTACATGGCGATACACTTTGCATTGATGATGTGAAATACCAAGAGTTTCGTAAAACCGTTCATAAACCATGGCTTCAATGGTTGTTTAATCGAATTCCTTGGTTCGTTAAGAAAAGAATTGTCACCAAGGTTCAATCAGACATTCGAGATGATAAAAAAACCAAGTCTCTCGATATCATGGATGTAAACCAAGGCGAAGTTGAACGTGTTATGTCTCAAAACTGCGTCAACTTGATGATTCACGGTCATACACATCGTCCAAATACACATTTTTTTGAACTTAATGGTGCTAAAAACACCCGCATCGTTTTAGGTGATTGGTATACCCAAGGCTCAGTTTTACAAGTAAATTCTGACGGTTTTGACTTACAAACACGACCGTTTGACACAGAATTGAAGTAAAGCTTGTCGAGCGTGTAGAAGATTGACGCGTAAAGCATAGAAATTTTACAAAAAATCGCTATCATCGTAATACTAAGTTAAACAGAACAAAGTACCGCATTGAAGTATTCATACGTAGCTCGTCAACCGATACTAGACAGAGAAAAGCGTACCATTGGGTACGAGCTTCTCTTTCGTGACGGTCCGAAAAACACCTTTCCAGAAGTAGAACCAGAGATGGCGACTAGCCGACTTTTATCTGATCACTTCTTGACGACTCACTACAGCACACTAGGTGATAAACTTGGCTTTGTTAATTTTCCATACCAAAGCTTAGTCAACCTAGTTCCTACTCTATTTCCTAATGAGTCGTTAGTTGTAGAGGTGCTGGAAGATTGCGAACCGACAGATGAGCTACTTCATGCGATTAAACATCTGCACGCATCTGGTTATCGTGTCGCATTAGATGACTTCGTTCCGACCAAGGCTTGGAAGCGCTTCTTACCATACGTCGCTATCATTAAGTTTGATATCCGTTTGGTGCCTATAGACAAAGCTGCAATCTATATTCGTTCTCTCGGACATTTTGGTATCGACTTCTTAGCAGAAAAAGTCGAAACCTATGAAGAGTTTGAGCAAGCGATGGATGCTGGTTTTAACTACTTCCAAGGATACTTTTTCAGTAAGCCAGAGATGATTCAGAAGAAACGCCTCAACCCAGCGTTTTTGACGGTTATACAACTGTGCAAAGAAATTGCAGATAAACCTATCGATTTCAATGAGGTAGAACGTCTGTTTTCTATTGATGTGACTTTGTCTTATAAGCTGTTGACTTACGTAAACTCAGGTTACACGCTCACAACTAAGATTAAGTCTTTCCGTCAAGCTCTGGTTTACCTTGGTGAAGAGCGCTTAAGACGCTTTATTTCTCTTGTGGCGATTGCCTCTGTGCACGAGGATAAACCTGACTCTCTCTATTCGTTAGCGATTCAACGCGCACGTATGTGTGAGATTTTGTTGAGCCAGATGAAAACCAAGTATGATCCGGGGCAAGCATTCCTGACAGGTATGTTTTCACTGCTGGACTCACTACTCGATCAGCCACTATCCGATGTAATCAGCGACATTCCAGTCGATGAGGAAATCAAACAAGCACTCACCAGTCGAAAAGGTGTATTAGGCTACCTACTTTCAATGATCATTGCTTACGAGAAAGCCGATTGGGAAACGACGGAAAAGTACTGTAACGCGCTCAAACTGAATGAACCACAATTAGCGAAGGCGTTCAGTCAATCCACTGCGTGGGCCCAAGAACTGCTGTCTCAAACGCCCTAAATCGCTATAATGCCCCAAAAGAATACCTCCAGCCTCACTGATATGCCCAAGTAACCTCGCGATGCTACGTTCAGCGAGAATAAGTTGGGTGTAAAAGGTTGTTTGTTTTACCGCTTAATTAATCGAGATTTCATTTTATGGCTTCTTCTTGTCCTTGCGGGTCTAACCGCACCTACTCACAGTGTTGTGAAATCGCCCACAATAACCATGCTGACGTCATCACTCCAGAGCAGTTGATGCGTTCTCGCTATAGTGCACATGTGTTGGGTCTAGTGGATTACGTGGTAAAAACATATCACCCAAGCTGTAACGCAGAAGAACAACGTGAAGGCATTGCCCAGTCCATCGATAGCGATTGGTGCAAGCTTGAGGTAGTCAAAACTGAAGCGGGTAGCAACAAGAATGAAGGTTTTGTTGAGTTCAATGCGTACTTTAATGAAGACGGCAAACGCTACTGCATGACAGAGCGTTCTCGCTTTGTAAAAGAAGAAGGACTTTGGTACTACATTGACGGCACATTTCCTGAAGAGCCAGAAGACGAACTAGAGCAAGATCCACGCTTAAGCCAGCCAGTAAGTAGCCTAAAAGTAGGTCGCAATGACCCGTGTATCTGTGGAAGTGGTAAGAAATTTAAGAAGTGTTGTGGGTAAAGCATCCATACCTAGCTTATTAAACTCGATTTAATTGGATTCTTGACATCGCTTAGGCTTGTCGAAATGACGTGAATATATGTACCTGTTTGAAGTAGATAACTCTACTGCAAGCACCATTAGAAAATATACCGTCATTCTGAACAACGAGGGACGAGCGTGATTCAGAATCCAATCGCCACTCGCACTGTCGCCGAGGTTTACCCCGAACCAAGAACACTAAATTAAAAAAGCCCCTAGACTCCCGAGTCATAGGGGCTTTCATTTATCTATAGCAGGCTTATTTATGACGCTCTTTCAGTTTATTCACCACGTCATTCATCGATAGACCTTGGTCCTGAAGCAATACCAGCAAGTGGTAAATCAAGTCTGCTGATTCACACACTAACTCCGCCTTATCGCCCGACGTCGCCGCAAGCGCGACTTCAACGCCTTCTTCGCCCACTTTTTGCGAAATACGCTTGGTGCCACGGGCATAAAGACTGGCAGTATAAGAGGAATCTGGGTCGGCACTCTTGCGGGCAGCCAATAGCTGCTCAAGTTGATGAAGCCACACCATTTGTGACTCCTCTTGAGGGTCCACATCCCAGCAAGTTGTGTTACCCAAGTGACACGTAGGACCAATGGGATTCACTTTCACCAGTAGCGTATCGTTGTCGCAATCGAGCTGAATGTTCACCAATTGCAATACGTTGCCAGAGGTCTCACCTTTCGTCCAAAGACGTTGCTTGGTACGAGAGAAAAACGTCACTTGACCTGTTTCGCCCGTTTTTGCCAACGCATCTTGGTTCATGTAACCCATCATCAGCACTTGGCTTGATTGGAAATCTTGTACGATGGCAGGTACCAGACCATCCACCTTTTCCCAGTTGATTCGCTCAGCTAGCGAACTTACTTCGGCGGCTTTCACACTCATAGTCGTACCTCAATGCCTTGTTGTTTCAAATACTGCTTTAGTTCACCAATATTGATGACTTGCTTGTGGAATACCGATGCGGCAAGCGCGCCATCCACATTTGCTTTTTGGTAGGCTTCTGCGAAATGCTCCATGGCACCTGCACCGCCCGATGCAATCAATGGCACGTTACACACTTCACGCACCATATTCAGTTGTTCGATGTCGTAGCCGTTACGTACACCGTCTTGGTTCATCATGTTCAGCACGATTTCACCAGCGCCGCGCTTTTGTACTTCTTGCACCCAATCACGCGTTTCCCATTGGGTCGCTTTGGTGCGTTCTTCATCACCAGTAAACTGGTAAACCTGATACTTGCCCGTCTCTTTGTCGTAGTATGAATCGATACCAACGACGATACATTGCACACCAAACTTATCAGCAAGGTCAGTAATTAACTGAGGGTTAGCCAAGGCAGGAGAGTTAATAGATACCTTATCTGCACCAAACTCAAGAATGCGCGCCGCGTCTTCTGCTGATTTAATACCACCAGCCACACAGAACGGGATATCAATCACTTCTGCAACGCGAGCGACCCAACTTTTATCGACGACACGACCATCACTTGAAGCGGTAATATCGTAGAACACAAGCTCGTCAGCGCCTTCTTCAGCATAACGCTGCGCTAGAGGAACGATGTCACCAATAATTTCGTGGTTGCGAAACTGGACGCCCTTCACCACTTGTCCATCACGAACATCAAGACATGGAATTATTCGCTTTGCCAACATGCAAACGCCTCCTCTGCTGTGAACTTACCATCTAACAATGCACGACCAACAATCACGCCAGCAACACCGCTGCCTTTTAGTGCTTCGATATCCGCTAATGAACCGATGCCACCTGAAGATTGGAACTGCACTTGCGGGTACTGTTTACATAAGTCGACGTAAAGCTCAACGTTTGAACCTTCTAGCGTACCGTCACGAGAAATGTCCGTGCAAAGCACATGCTGTAGACCTACCGTCAGATAATCGTTGATCAATGCTTCGATAGTCACGCCTGAATCTTCTTGCCAACCAGAGATCGCTACCTTACGCGTGCCGTCTTGATCGATGTTGATGTCTAGCGCGAGAACAATTTTCTCTGCACCGTATTTTTCCATCCAACCTTTCACAAGCTCTGGCTGTTTTACCGCTGTAGAACCAACGACAACGCGCTGCGCACCGGCTTCTAACAGATCAATCACGTCCTGCTCTGTACGCACTCCACCACCAATTTGGATGTTCGCTGGCGTACTTGCTAATAGCTTTGCAATCAAATCAAGTTGACGTGCTGTCGTGTCTTTCGCGCCAGTTAAATCCACTAAGTGTAGCCAGTTAGCACCCGCTTGGTGGTACAAATTAAACTGCTTTGCTGGATCGACTTTGTACTCGGTAACTTGACCGTAATCACCTTGATAAAGGCGAACCACCTGTCCTTCAATTAAATCAAGAGCTGGAATAATCACACTAAATCCCTTTTATAATTCTAAGAAGTTTTGAATAAGCTTCGCGCCCGCTTTTGAAGAACGCTCAGGGTGGAATTGCACACCGTAGTAGTTACCGCTTTGTACTGCTGCTGTGAACGGGTTGCCGTATTCACACTCAGCAATCGTGTACTCCCCGACAGGCATTGCAAAGCTGTGTACAAAGTAGAAGTACTCACCTTCTTCAATGCCTTTGAACAATGGGTTACCTGCTTTTGCAGACACTGTGTTCCACCCCATATGCGGCAGCGGTAAATCGCCGGTTTGTAGCAACTTCACTTCGCCATCACAAAGTCCAAGACACTCAACCAACTCATCTGCTTTCTGCCCTTTCTCTTGAGACACTTTGCCCAATAGTTGCATGCCTAAACAGATACCTAGCAAAGGCTTTTCTACCTGTTTTACCAAGCTGATAAGATCGCGCTCTTCTAGGTTCTTCATCGCTTCACTGGCAGTCCCCACTCCCGGTAGAAATAACTTGTCAGCTGCCAATACAACTTGTGGATCTTTTGAAATAGTTACGTCATAACCTAGGCGTTCAATGGCAAACTTCACCGAAGAAACGTTGGCACAGCCAGTATCGATAATGACAACTTTCTGTTCTGTCACTGTTTTTCTCCTTGCTAACGTGAGCCTTAAAGCACGCCTTTACTACTTGGTAGCTCAGTGCCTTCTACTTTGATTGCTTGACGTAAAGTACGACCAAACGCTTTAAACAAGCTTTCAATGATGTGGTGGTCATTATTGCCCGCAGAAGACAGGTGCAGCGTACACGCTAGGGTGTCAGTCAGAGAACGGAAGAAGTGAACCACCATCTCTGTTGAAAGATCACCCACTTGCTCACGGCTAAACTGCGCGTCGAACTTAAGGTAGGGACGACCTGATAGGTCTAGCGCACATTGTGCTAAACACTCATCCATTGGCAGGCTGAAACCAAAGCGACCAATACCACGCTTGTCACCCAGCGCTTCTTTCAACGCCTGACCCAAGGCAAGAGCGGTATCTTCTACTGTGTGGTGATCATCGATGTGAAGGTCTCCTTCCACTTTGCACACCATTTGGAATCCACCGTGCGTCGCAATTTGATCCAACATGTGGTCGAAGAAACCAAGACCCGTTGAGATGTCATTACCGCCTTGCTCATCAAGATTAACCGCAACTTTGATGTCCGTTTCTTTCGTGGTACGAATCACTTCAGCAACACGAGCTTTCACCGTCAGATCTTTCAGGATCTGTTTCCAACCCATGGTTTCTGGGTTGTATTGAATACCACGAATTGCCATATTTTCTGCAAGTTGAAGATCGGTTTGACGATCACCAATCACAACAGAGTTTTGAAAATCAACTTTGCCACCTTGTAGATACTCTTTTACCAAGCCCAATTTAGGCTTACGGCAAGAGCAGTTATCTTCATCAAAGTGAGGACAAATCAGCACGTCATCAAACTTCACACCTTGAGACTCAAAGATCTCCATCATCATGTTGTGTGGTGCATCGAAATCTTCTCGTGGGTAGCTGTCGGTACCTAGACCATCTTGGTTCGTTACCATCACTAGGCGGTATCCGGCATCCTGCAACGACAACAGGCTTGGGATAACAAATGGCTCTAGTTTTAGCTTATCTAAACGATCTACTTGAAAATCAACCGGCGGCTCAACAATTAAGGTGCCATCACGGTCGATAAAAAGGATTTTTTGTTGTTTGCTCACTCGAACTTCCTTATTGCTATATCTTTTTGGCGCTCCCGCTATTGAGCGAGAGCGATAAATACTTTTTCTACTTATGAGTAGTAGTTTCTGATAAATCCGAGTGTTTTTTCGCACTCGTCGCGGTTACCCACACTGATACGTACACAGTTCTCGATTGGTGAGTTACGTAAAATAATGCCCGTATCCCAAGCGGCTTTGAAAAGATCATCACCATCTGGGAACTTCACCAATAGGTAATTTCCCCATCCTTCAAAGACTTCCAATCCCGGAATCATTGACAAACCAACTTGTAAGTAAGCTCGGTTTGCATTCAGGTCGAGAACTTGAAACTTCGCTCGCGCTAGACCTGCTTCAGACAGCGCTTGAGTAGCAATTTCTGCCACTGGAACCGGTACTGGATATGGTGCGATAACTTTAAGAAGTACATTAATCAGCTCTTCGTTCGCAAGCGTAAATCCACAACGCAGACCAGCAAGCGCGAAAGCTTTCGACAGAGTACGCAGAATTGCTAGGTTCGGATATTGCGCCAGCAAATCTACCGTTGACGCTTCTGGACAAAAATCAATGTACGCTTCATCCATTACAACGATTGCTCGGTCTTTTGTCATCTCAAGCAGAGACACAATGTCTTCACGCTTAACCAAGTTACCTGTTGGGTTGTTTGGCGAACATACGAAAACCAGTTTCACGTTATCCAGATTGGCTTCGATGCCTGCAAGGTCTAGTTGCCAATCTGACGTCAGTGGTACGGTTTTGCGCTCAACACCGATGGTTTCGGCACTGATAGCGTACATACCGTAAGTCGGTGGACAGTAAAGAATCGCATCTTCACCCGGCTCACAGAAAGCACGAATCAGTAGCTCAATGCCTTCATCTGCACCGCGAGAAGTCAGCGTTTGTTCTGGTTTCACACCCGCATACGCCGCGTAAGCGGAAATCAGTTCTTTCGGTTGGCATTCGCTGTAACGATTAAGACGAGCAAAGTCTGTTTTGTATTCATTGTTAAATGGTGATTCGTTGGCATTTAGCCATACGTCACCAGTACCGCCAATTCGGCGAGCCGATAAATAAGGGGTAAGTTTTTGGACTTGTTTACGCGCTAGCTTTTCCATCTCAATATCCTCTTACTTCGCTGCCAATTTTTCTACACGGATAGTCACCGCACGTTTGTGTGCATCTAAACCTTCTGCTTCAGCCATAGTGACTACTGTAGGGGCAAGGTTCTTTAGACCATCAGCAGATAGCTCTTGAATCGTCATACGCTTAGAGAAGTCCGCCAAGCCTAAGCTTGAATAAGTACGTGTGTAACCATAAGTAGGAAGAACGTGGTTAGTACCCGATGCGTAGTCACCTGCTGATTCAGGCGACCAATCACCAAGAAAAATAGAGCCTGCGTTGTCTAATAGAGGCAGAAGCTCGCGTGGGTTCTTAGTCTGAACAATTAAGTGCTCAGGACCGTAGTAATTTGAGATTGAAACCGATTGAGTCAGAGACTCAGCAATAATAATCAAACTTGAAGCTAATGCTTGCTCGGCAATGTCCGCACGAGACAACTCTTTAAGCTGACGTTGAACAGCATCCGTCACTTGATCTGCAAGCACAGGAGAAGGAGTCACAAGAACCACTTGAGAGTCAGGACCGTGCTCTGCTTGGCTTAACAAATCCGCTGCAATGAAATCTGGGTCTGCCGTTTCATCAGCAATCACTAGCACTTCTGATGGGCCCGCTGGCATATCAATCGCCGCACCACGGAAATCATTACTTACCTGACGTTTTGCTTCTGTCACGTAAGCGTTACCTGGACCAAAGATCTTATCAACTTTAGATACGGTTTCTGTTCCGTAAGCCATTGCTGCGACGGCTTGACCACCGCCGACATTGTACACTTCATCAATGCCACACAGTTTTGCTACATAAAGGATCTCGTCAGCAATTGGGGGTGGAGAACAAAGCACCACTTTACGACAGCCTGCAATTTTTGCAGGAACCCCAAGCATCAAAACAGTCGATGGCAATGGCGCACTGCCACCGGGAATGTACAAACCCACTTTTTGAATTGGGCGCGTTACCTGTTCACAAACTACACCCGGTTGAGTTTCTACTTTGATTGGCTGCGGCTTCTGCGCTTTGTGAAACTTAGCAATGTTTTCATACGCTTGCTCCAGTGCGTTCTTCATTTTTTCAGAAAGACGCGCAGATGCCTCATCGATTTCTTGAGTTGATACACGGATAGATTCCGGCTGCACTCGGTCAAACTTCTCAGTTAGCTCCAATAATGCAGCATCGCCTTCTTTGCGAACTTTTGCGATTACTTCAGAAACCGCGGCAGTGATATTCGCACCTTCTGTAATTGCAGGACGTTCTAGGATTGAGTCTTGCTGCGTTTCACTTAGCGATTGCCATACGACTGTTCTCATTGCGATTACTCCATCATTTTTTCAATTGGTAGTACTAGAATTGAGCTGGCACCCAGTTCTTTTAGCTGTTCCATGGTTTCCCAGAACAGGTTTTCAGTACTTACCAAGTGAACCGCAACTTTTTGCTTGTCAGCAGATAGAGGCAATACCGTTGGGTCTTCAGCACCAGGAAGTAGAGCTTTGATTTGGTCTAGCTTCTCTGCAGGTGCGTGTAACATGATGTACTTAGACTCTTTCGCTTGCTGTACGCCTTGCATGCGGGTAAGAAGTTTTTCGATTAGCGCCACTTTGTCTGCATCGAATTCGCCAGTACGTTGAATCAGTGTCGCTTTTGATTTGAAGATGATTTCAGCTTCTTTAAGACCGTTCGCTTCCAGTGTTGCACCTGTAGAGACCAAGTCAGCGATGGCATCAGCAAGACCAGCGCGAGGAGCAACTTCTACTGAGCCTGTCAACATACATGTTGAGAATGGAACACCCGCTTCATCCATATAAGCTTTTAACAGCTGCGGGTAAGTTGTAGCGATACGTTTTCCAGCTAAGTCTTGAGGACCGTTGTACTCTTCGTCTTTATCAATCGCGATAGATAAACGGCAACCACCGAAATCAAGTCGACGAAGTTGAACAAATTCAGACGGTTCACCCAGTGCTTTGCGATCAAGACGAACTTCTTCTAATTCGTTTTCACCAATAAAGCCCAAGTCAACCACGCCATCCATAATTAGACCTGGAATATCGTCGTCACGAACCAAAAGCAAATCAATTGGCATATTTTCAGAATGAACAACTAAGCGCTCACCCATTACATTGAACTTCACGCCACATTTTTTAAGTAGAGCTTGGCTCTCTTTGCTTAGACGACCTTTTTTCTGAATTGCAATTCTTAAGCGTTGTGTTTGCATTGCTTTATCCCTGTGCCAGATTCGGTAATTAAAATATTTTATAAACCAGTAAAACTAAAAAACCCTCGAGAGATGTTGGTCTCCCGAGGGTTTGAAATCTGTTTTCACTTTGATTTTCACCTCCGGGAGTTTCCTATCTCCCGGGTATGCGTGCATCTCCCGAAAGACTAGACTGGGTGATGGTGGTGATGAATGTTCATTACAAAATTACGCATACTTATTTAAGGCTCGATTGTGTTGCTTCGTTAACAACCACACTAACTAAGCTGCTAACTTTTTTCAACCTTTAATTTTAAAAAAATACGAATTGTATAATACAAATAAAAAAGGAGGCCGAAGCCTCCTGTTATTTTAACATTTAATTCAAAGAGTTATGCACTCTGACAAGATGCCATTTTTGACTTCGAAAGCCATGACAAAATCGCACAAACGATAACGAATGTAATCGATGCTGCGATGAAAGAGAACGCAATTGAAGCCGTCATACCAAGAGCAATAAAGCCTACACATGAAACAAGCGCGACTGATAATGCATAAGGTAACTGAGTTGATACGTGATCGATATGGTTACAACGTGCACCAGTCGATGACAAGATAGTCGTATCTGAGATTGGAGAACAGTGGTCACCGAATACCGCACCAGCAAGAACCGCACTTAGCATTGGTAGCATAAGCGCTACATCTGTTGCGCCAGCCATATCGCCCGCGATTGGTAGCATGATACCGAACGTACCCCATGAAGTACCTGTCGAGAACGCCATTAGACCAGACAGCAAGAATAGGATAACTGGCAGCCAGTGTGGGTTGATGTTGCCTTGTGCCATTGTAGATAGGTAAGAACCTGTCTTCATGTCACCGATAACAGAACCGATAGTCCAAGCAAACACTAGGATTAGGATTGCACCAAACATTGATTTAGCACCAATCCAAAGCGTACGTGCAATCTCAACCATTGGTAGACCTTGCTTCAGCACCGTAAATAGCGCGACAGCAAGACCAAGTAAGCTACCGTAAATTAGAGAAGTACCAACATCAGTATTCTCAAACGCACCTAACAAAGCAAATTCTTTGCCATCTGCTGCTAGTGCTTGACCACCGGTGTAAAGCATTGAAGCAATCGTTGCCACAATAAGCGTAACGATTGGAAGAACTAGGTCAGAAACCTTACCCTTCTCACTTTCACGGATATCTAGCTCTTCATTTAGCTCATGCGCTTCTTGAGTATCATTTTCTTTATCTTTATCGAAACCACGGCCTTGAGACGCCGCGATTTCGTGATCACGCATCTTACCAATATCCAAACCAAACCATGCCACTGCGAATACCATTAGCAGAGCAAACACAGCGTAGAAGTTCATTGGGATAAGGCGAACATAAGCGCCTAGTGCAGAATATTCTGTGATGCCATGTGACACCAAGATACCACCGATAATAGTAATGATGTATGCACCCCAGCTTGATGCTGGCATGATCACACACATAGGTGCTGCTGTGGAATCTAAGATGTACGCTAGCTTAGCGCGAGAGACGTAAAAGCGGTCAGTTACTGGACGAGAGATCGCACCAACAGCAAGACTGTTAAAGTAATCGTCGACAAAAATGAATACGCCAAGGAAAGCTGCAAGAAGTTTAGAGCCACGTTTACTTTTTACACGTGTTTGCGCCCATTCAGCGAAAGCACGAGTACCACCAGAAAGTGTTAACAACGCTGTTGTCATACCTAAAAGAATAAGGAAGCCAACAATACTCATGTTCCAAGTATTGATACCACCGTCTTCAATAAAGACAGAAGAAACTTGAGAACTAACATAACCTACCGTATTACCGATAGACCAATCGTTAAGAAGTACCGCACCCAGCACGATACCAACACCAAGAGAAACTAAAACACGTCGAGTTAGAATCGCCAGCGTCAGCGCGACAATAGGCGGTAATAACGAAACAGGAGAATGTGCAAAATCTATTAAATTCATGATCTTCAAAAACCAAAGTTTGGCTAGAGATCTACTGCAGACAAGTCACGTAGCATACGGTACGTGCTCATGTTGAACTTAGCGACAGGGAAGCGAACACTTCACCCAACCCTACAGTAGCGCTCCATAGTTTAATGTAAATATACTATGGCAGTGTTGTTCCTTTCAGAGACAACCCCAGCAAGTGGTTTCGATAGCCCCACTTACTTCGGCAATCTTCGCCTTCCACTATTATTCATTGGCATCACCCCAATAATAGCTACTCTTCGAGACTGCACCTCTACGGCAATAACAAACAATTAACCGCTAATCGTACAAATTAACAACAATTTATCTGCAATATTGCATCAGGTGGTTGTCATTGTACCTATGAAGCCTCCCATTGCAACACATCAAACTAAATTAAATGAATAAATAATCGCGATTTCGATTTATAAATGAAATGTGACCAAATCATACATTGCGCAACTGCAATCACTTCAACCTTGTCCATTATGAAACTTTATTACTACTATTAAATACGCCATAGTTTTACGTGCAACAATAAATGAATGAAATATGACAGTGATAGCATTTGCCATCTAATCCTTTTCTGTCAGAAAAAGGGAAATTTAATTCAAGCTATAAATAAACATGATAGCGATCGAGAAAAAGACCGTATCTATTAAGTAAAAATTGTCTGAAGTGGCTAATTAAATTTCAAATTGATTAATTAATATTGTTAGAACCCGAAAAAACTAAAGAAATTTAATCTAAATCATGAATTAGCATTTGCACATATCAGAAAGATAAAGTTAAATATAAGGACTCTATGTTTATTTCTAGATTCACATTTAATTTATCTTATCGATAAGCGATGTAGAATCTTTTAACCTATTAATAGGAATCGTCATGTCAGAGCTGACTAAAACACTTCTAAATATCCGTAGCCTTCGTGCATTTTCTCGTGAGCTGACTCTAGAACAATTGGAAGAAGCTCTAGATAAACTAACTATCGTTGTTCAAGAGCGTCAAGAAGCAGAAGAAGCAGACCGCGCAGCACAAGCTGAGCAAGAAGCTAAACTGGCTGCTATCGCTGAGCAAATCGCTCAAGACGGTATCGATGTTGAAGCGCTAATTAGTGCACTTGCTGGTGAAACAAAAACTAAAGCAAAAACTAAACGTGCTCCTCGCCCTGCTAAATACAAATACACTGACGTAAGCGGTGAAGAGAAAACTTGGACAGGTCAAGGTCGTACACCTTCTGCAATCCAAGAGCAACTAGATGCAGGTAAATCTCTAGATGATTTCCTAATCTAAGAATAGATTTATGAAATTTTAAAAAGGTTCCCTATGGGAGCCTTTTTTATTTGTCTGTAAATAGATACAAAAATGGCGCATTTTGAATGCGCCATTTTTTGCGTATGTGAGAAGTTGGTTAATTCAACAGAATCTATTAACGTTCCCAGTATGCTTCTTCTAAACTATCTTCGCGCTCAGGAAGACCACGAGAAAGACGTGGTGAATGCTGCACTAACACTTCGTAACTCGCGCGGTTTGCGTATTTACAAACTTGAGAGAACGAAGAGTAAGTTAAATACTCATTGCTGTGCTTGCTAGAGTTAGGCACATTTTCTTTGTGGTATTTATTTGCAGCCATATCGTGAAGTACTGCTGACAATGCTGCATCACCTGCGCCATTAGTATTTTTAATTTTTTCTGGGCCACCCATGTATGGGGAGATATGTGAATATACTTTGATTGCATTTTCACATGAGTCTTTCTTTGCAGGTCGGCTAAATTCAAAACGGTTGAATTCGGCAATAGAACCAGGAAGCAGCGGCAACGACGTTTCACGCTTCGCGCTTTCTTCTGTATAACCCGCCATAAATAGACCAACAGGACCTGCTGTACATAACACAAGGTCAGCCCACTCAAGCGTCTTATCCGACGCCGCTAGCGGATCAGATTCGCCCGTTAGCGCTTCCGCTTCGTCTTCATTCATTGCAACAACGGATACATTGTCACGAATAAATTCTTGCCAGAATGTTGGGTCATCTTGAATAACAAATTTAGTTCCTAGTGTTAGTACCACAGGAACATCATGTTTCTTCGCGTATTCAATTGCACGCATCGTTGCTTCCGGCATTGGGTCGCCTTCTTTACAACGAACTAGGTAAGCAGTCAGTACTAACGCAGACGCGCTCTTGAAGATTTTCTCAGGGATGTTGTCTGGGTGAAGTTGGTTCATTTGACCTTCACTGATTGCGAAAGTACGTTCACCATCTTCTGTAATCAGAGCGAAACAGCGACCGATGGCACCTTCAACACCTTGTAGGTAGTTCAGGTCCATACGGCTAGAAGTGTTACATAGGTAGCGGTAACCGTAGCTACCAATTTTGATGTCCTGACTCATTACACCCAAAAGCGTTGAACGGTCATCCGCTAACACAGAATAGTTGTGTAGCGTGTTACCAATTGTGCCACCAGCATACTCATTGGTAATTAAGCATTCTTCTTTTAGCTGTTGGTATAGCGCTTCTGCAGTCGCGTCATCAATTACCAACGAGTGTCCTTTACTCAAACCGTACTTTTCAATCACATCCGTTGTAACTTTCGCTTCAATATCAACCAGCGTTTGGTCAATGCCGATGATGTGAGTGCGCGTCATCTTTTTGCTTTCTTGTGCTTGGCTCACCAATGGGTCACGAGCATGAACAGGAAAATAGTGCTTCGATTTGCGTTGTCCAGGAAATTTCATATTGTTAGTCTGAGTAAGGGGATGAAAAGGAGAACGGATTCTATACCGCCGTCATTAAAGCAGCAATAAAGGCAATTATAGCAAACGTTTGCAGTCCGCTTTTTTCTTTCAATCGCCCTATTCGCCTTCCATGAAACCAAGATCTGGCAGTTGTTCGAGGTGTTCACTGTAACGCTTAAGGTCGAACTCCCCACCGTTCTTCATTACGTCAAAAATCTCAATAGACATAGCACACGCCATCATCGCCACCGCATCTTCACGTGGTGTGCCTGTCATCATTAGACGCATCAGCGTTTCTTTCACCTTAAGTGGATTACCATCTTCAAGTTGATTTTCAACAATTTCAATCAACTCAGCTTCTTGCATAAATTGGTTTTCTTCAGTCATTTGATTTTTCCTCTTGGATTTTTGCCAACTATGCCATATATAACCCTTCTATACTTATCGAATTTAATACTCACGTTCGCATTTGGATAAATTTAAGCCAAAATCGAAGTGTGATTTCGATCTCGGATCTGTCACCGGTCAGTGGATTCTGGTAGAATCTGCGTCCCGTTAATTTTAGTGGTGTTTAGTAATGTCTGATAACAGCCAAAAGAAAGTCATCGTCGGTATGTCCGGCGGCGTTGATTCATCTGTTTCTGCGTATCTTCTAAAGCAACAAGGCTACCAAGTAGAAGGCCTGTTCATGAAGAACTGGGAAGAAGATGACAACGAAGAATATTGTACAGCAGCAGAAGATCTTGCTGATGCGCAGGCAGTATGTGACAAGCTAGGCATCCACCTACACACTATCAACTTTGCTGCTGAATACTGGGATAATGTATTTGAATACTTCCTTGCGGAATACAAAGCAGGTCGTACACCAAACCCAGACATTCTTTGTAACAAAGAAATCAAATTCAAAGCATTTCTAGAATTTGCGGATGAAGTGCTTGATGCAGATTACATCGCAATGGGTCACTATGTGCGCCGCTCTTTCCCAGAAGACGCTTTACCTGGTGAAGAACAGGAAAAACCACAAATGCTACGTGGTCTAGATGGCAACAAAGACCAGAGCTACTTCCTATACACATTAAGCCACGAGCAGATTGCACGTAGCCTATTCCCTGTTGGTGATTTAGAGAAGCCAGAAGTGCGCCGTATCGCAGAAGAGCAAGACCTGATAACAGCGAAGAAGAAAGATTCTACCGGTATCTGTTTCATCGGTGAACGTAAGTTTACGGAATTCCTAGGTCGTTACCTTCCTGCTCAACCGGGTAATATCGAAACGCCAGAAGGCGAAGTGATCGGTCAGCATCAAGGTTTGATGTACCACACATTAGGTCAACGCAAAGGTCTTCATATCGGTGGTCGTAAAGGCGGTGGCGGTAACGAAGACCCATGGTTTGTTGGTGAGAAAGATCTAGAACGTAACGTTTTGATTGCGGTTCAAGGTAAAGACCACCCAATGCTGAAATCAGAAGGTCTACTTGCATCACAACTTCACTGGGTAGATCGTGAGCCAATTCGCGATGTTATGAAGTGCACAGTGAAAACTCGTTACCGTCAGGAAGATATTCCTTGTACAATCATCCCTATCGATGATGAAAACATTAAAGTGATCTTTGACGAGCCACAAATTGCTGTAACGCCAGGTCAATCAGCCGTGTTCTATAAAGATGACGTGTGCCTTGGTGGCGGCATCATCGAGCAACGCATTAAATATTCTCAAGCTTAGGAGTCGTTACGTGGCGAATACACTTTATGACCGTACTATCGCTTTTGCAGGTATCTGCCAAGCTGTTGCTTTGGTTCAACAGGTAGCGAGAGACGGACATTGTGATCAAGATGCCTTTGAAACGTCAATTAACGCCATTTTGAATACTAGCCCAGCCAACACTATCGGTGTTTTCGGTCGCGAAGCCGACCTTAAGCTGGGTCTTGAATGCTTGGTGAAAGGGATTGATAGCACCCCATCTGGAAGTGAAGTCACTCGCTACATCATCAGCCTAATGGCATTAGAGCGCAAGCTATCGAGTCGTAACGATGCAATGTCACAACTTGGTGACCGCATTCAAATGGCTCAGCGTCAAACGGAACATTTTGAATTGCTAGATGATCAAATGATCAGCAACCTAGCGAGCATTTACTTGGATGTAGTCAGCCCTATTGGTCCTCGTATTCAAGTAACTGGTACTCCATCTGTACTGCAACAAACCGCTAACCAGCACAAAGTTCGTGCGTTGTTGTTATCGGGTATTCGTAGCGCAGTACTCTGGCGTCAAGTTGGCGGTAAACGTCGCCACCTGATCTTCGGACGCAAGAAAATGGTCGAGCAAGCACAAATCCTTCTTGCTCGAATGTAATAAGGTATCAAGTAAGCAGCTCGCGTTTATCGCGAGCTCATTTTTTTCGACCAAAACAAATCTCGCGCAAACGTTTGCGCAATATTCGTGACAATTGCCACAGTTATTGGTATAAAGCTCACGAAATTTAGAAACCCAATTCAGGAGAACATCATGGAACTGTCAGCATTGACTGCTGTTTCACCAGTAGACGGCCGTTACGGAAGCAAGACAATTGCGTTACGCGAAATTTTCAGTGAATACGGTCTACTAAAGTACCGTACTATCGTTGAAATCCGCTGGCTACAAAAGCTTGCTGCTACTGCTGAAATTGCAGAAGTGCCAGCGTTTAGCGCAGAAGCAAACCAATTCCTAGACGACCTTGCTGCAAACTTCTCTGAAGAAGATGCACGCCGAATCAAAGAGATCGAGCGTACAACTAACCACGACGTTAAAGCGGTTGAGTACTTCCTAAAAGAGAAAGTAGCAGACGTTCCTGAACTGCACGCAGTAAACGAGTTCTTCCACTTTGCATGTACTTCTGAAGACATCAACAACACTTCACACGCTCTTATGCTTAAAGAAGCGCGTGAGAACGTGATTCTTCCAGAAATCCGTAACCTAATCGACGCTATCAAAGCGCTAGCAGTGGAATACCGCGACATTCCTCTTCTATCTCGTACACACGGTCAGCCAGCTTCTCCATCAACAATGGGTAAAGAAATGGCAAACGTGGCGTACCGTATGGAGCGTCAATTCAAGCAAATCGAAAACGTTGAGATCCTAGCGAAAATCAACGGTGCAGTAGGTAACTACAACGCACACCTTTCTGCTTACCCAGAGCTAGATTGGCACAAGTTCTCTGAAGAGTTCATCACAGAGTCTCTAGGCGTAACTTGGAACCCTTACACAACTCAGATCGAACCGCACGATTACATCGCTGAACTGTTCGACGCTATCGCTCGTTTCAACACTATCTTGATTGACTTCGACCGTGACGTTTGGGGTTACATCGCACTAGGTCACTTCAAGCAAAAAACCATTGCTGGTGAGATTGGCTCTTCAACAATGCCTCACAAAGTTAACCCAATCGACTTTGAAAACTCAGAAGGTAACCTAGGTCTTGCGAACGCTGTATTCGGTCACCTAGCACAGAAACTACCTATCTCTCGTTGGCAACGTGACCTAACTGACTCAACAGTTCTACGTAACCTTGGTGTTGGTGTTGGCTACGCAATTATCGCTTACACTTCTACGCTTAAAGGCATCAGCAAGCTAGAAGTAAACCGCGAAGCACTTCTTGCTGAACTAGACAAGAACTGGGAAGTACTTGCAGAACCAGTACAAACAGTAATGCGTCGTTACGGCATCGAGAAGCCTTACGAGAAACTAAAAGAACTGACTCGTGGTAAGCGTGTAGATGGTGAAGCAATGCGTAACTTCATCGACGGTCTTGAGCTTCCTGAGCACGAGAAAGCGCGACTTAAAGAGATGACACCAGCGAACTACATCGGTCAAGCAATTGAGTTGACAGACAAGCTGTAAGAGAATCGAATGATAAAGAGGGTTGACGTGAAAGCGTCAACCCTTTCTTTATTTTAGGGGGAACGAACTACACCCTATGCAGCGCAGTGATTCGGAATAATGGATAAGGCTCTATTCATGAAGCGAAGCGTTCTCGAATCTCGAATCTCGAATCTCGAATCTCGAAGACCAGCATTACCAGACTTACCAGCAATTTTATTGCCTCTGAAAAAACAGAGTAATCGTCCCTACT
Organism: Vibrio sp. MM46; assembly: GCF_027587135.1. Classification (NCBI taxonomy): domain Bacteria; kingdom Pseudomonadati; phylum Pseudomonadota; class Gammaproteobacteria; order Vibrionales; family Vibrionaceae; genus Vibrio; species Vibrio sp. MM46. The sequence goes on along the minus strand of NZ_JAPPTO010000002.1, from coordinate 286,655 downwards.
TCGATCCCAAACTTCTTGATCTTAGTGAGATTAAACACGTGCATTTCGTCTTGGCGGTAGAGCCAGTCATCAAATGAAACCGTGATAGTTGAATCATCCATTTTTAGCTCAAAATCGTACTGCCATTGCAGAGCGTTTCCTACCTCTTTGCCCGTAGCGACACCAATAATATCATCCGCTTTCCCCTGATAAGTACCGTCTGCAAGTTTGGTAATGACCCAGATTCGCTGGTCAAGTTCACCATCGTCAAAGACAAAGTCTTCCACCAGCGTTAACTCATTGCCTTCAACCGTTCCAACAATATCGACTTCAAAGCGGCGAGTTTGCTTCTCGGTGTAATCTTGAACCATCCCCCACGCTTTGACATCGCCTTCAAAGTAGCCAAATAGATCAAAAGCCGGTGAGGACGCCTGGTAATTATCTATGTCAGCCGAACATGCGCCGAGTAACGTTGCAGCAGCGACAACCGATGTTTTGATCATTCGTTTTATTATTTTCACTGCCTCACCTGCCCAATCAGTTGTTTACGAAGTTTGGGGAATTCCGTCTGTGGTGATAACCAAATTGAAAGAAAGGCATCATTGAGGCGCTCATCATTCACATAACCAACCGTCTGGTAAGGTTTACTGCCTGCTTGACGATAAATCAGTTGACCATTTTTACCATCGGTAAGGTAGGTAAGCTCATCGCCTTTCTTGATGTCAGGAAACATAGTGTTCAATTCAGAAATCCACTGCTGGCGATAAGCCTGAGTAAAACCCAGCTTTTGCCATTGTTCGTCGGTCACATCAAGTAGCTGGTCTCTACTGATATCGCGCTGATAGTTAATCTCGAGAGCAAATGGATGGGGAGAAATATCACCGGACACCATATATATGCCCTCAGGCGCTTTTAAGCGAGATTTATAGATATCAAACACGAACCAAGTGAGCTGCGCTTCGCCGACAGTTTGCCATTGCTGCCAATCGCTATTTGTTACTCCGTTTGTACTCGTCACACTTTGCGCTTGCAAAGGCACCGCACAGAATAGGGAGGCGACAATTACACTGCTAGTCAGTTTCCGTTTCCAATTTATCTTCCAACTTTTCATTTCCGTACACCTTGAGTATCAATAGCATCATCAAACACCATTCAACGAACAAAATCGCTAGTGTCGCGCTAACGCTGAAACCAAACTCGACAGCCTCAAGCTTATAACCGGCAAAGTAGCTGGCTGTGCCTCCGAGACCACCTACTATTGATACGTAAATTTTGGGGAAACGGTACAAAATTGACTTAAGTTGATAAGCGTACCAAGAGAACAGAACCCACAAACATGTGAGCCATAAGGGTAACCACGTGGTCGGAAATATAAAGACAGAAAATTGCTTATTGAGTGTGTCTAGCACCAAACCCACAAAGACAACCATTGCGATACGTTTGAGAGCGGAGGGCTCCACTCTCCAACAATGTACTATGGTCAGCAATGTAAGTATTAAGGTCAGCGACTGCCACTGATAGGTTCCAAGCACAGCTAAAAACCAGCATAGTTGGAACCAAGTTGACGCTAAAAACACTTTCATGACGAACTACGGGCGCTGAAACGTCATATGAACCGCACTGATCGTGCGAGCTAGAAACCCACCTTCACAGTAACTTAGATAGTATCGCCACATACGTACAAAGCGATCATCGTAACCAAACGCACGCACGTCATGCTCTGATTGATTAAAGCGGTGGTGCCATTCGTTAAGCGTCTTGGCGTAATCCAACCCAATATCAAACAAGTCTCGCGTCACCAGGTCACTGTGTTTAGTTGTTGCTTGGGTGAGTGACGTTACCGAAGGTAAAAAACCGCCGGGGAATATGTACTTCTGAATGAAGTCGACATTGTTGCTGTAGTAATCGTAACGCTGATCGGCAATAGTAATCGCTTGGATAGCCATCAAACCACCCGGCTTTAGCAGGGACTCACACTTCTTGATATAAGAAGGTAAAAATTGCTTACCCACGGCTTCTATCATCTCAATAGAAACAAGCTTGTCATAAGACCCCATTAAGTTTCGGTAATCTTCTTTGAGCAAGGTGATTTTGTCGGTCAAACCACGCTCATTTATCTTCTGTTCAGCGTAGGCATACTGTTCTTCAGAAATGGTTGTCGTGGTCACTCGACAGCCATACTGCTCAGCCATATAAATCGCCATTGCGCCCCAACCGGTACCAATTTCAATGACATGGTCGCTAGATTTGAGCTCAAGTTGTTGACACAGGCGTTCCATCTTATTGATTTGCGCCTGCTCTAATGAGTCATCCACTTGGTTGTACAGGGCCGACGAGTACAGCATATTCGTATCAAGAAATGCTTCATACAAATTGTTGCCTAAATCGTAATGAGCGTGAATGTTTTTGCGCGAGTTTTCTTGCGAATTGCGATTTGTCCAATGGCTCACCTTATATAACAGCCTCGTTATCCAGCTGCCCTGCTCTTCAAGCTTATCCAGCGCTCGCATGTTAAGCGCCATTAGCTTCATCAATGCTGTCAGATCTGGACTATCCCACCACCCATCCATATAGGCTTCACCCGCAGCGATACTGCCGCCCTGTAGAATTCGGGAGTAGAACCCCGGATGCTTAACTTCAATAGTTGCAGCAACGGGATCTCCGTTATGCTCACCATTGGGTGTTGAAAAACGTTCGCTACGCTCAGTCGTTTCTGTCTTGAAGCTCTCAATGACCGTCAAGCATCCAATCTCCATCTTTTGCAGACACTGGAAAAGAACTCCACGGGCCGCTTTTTGCGTTGTTGTTAATTCACGCGGCATTGCGATAGAAGTTGTATTTAACATGCAGAGTTCTCCTTATGCTTATTATTTTTCTTGTCTTCACCCACATGGTTTGCTTCGCCCTTACTGGATTGAGCGTATTTTGGATGTGAGTAAAAAGGTGCGCCTTTAATCCACAATTTCAGTGCGTGCCAATAAATACCAACCATTACTTTTACCGTTTGAATCGGCGTAACGATCAAGCATTTCAACAAGGCATTACTTGAAAAGGGCTTGGCTTTCATAGCCATAGTCGCATCAAAATGTTTTTCGCCTTTATGGCATTCCAAATGAATATTCAGCTTGTCTGTTAAAGGTTTGATTTTCCATCGGTACAGTTGGTCGATTGGGTTGAAAGGAGAAACATGAAATGCTTTGTTCTGCTCCCACCCAAACTCTTCATCTTGCTCGTCCGCTGCTACCGCATAATAATGACGTTCATTCCAAGGTGTGTTGCTCACCTCTGCGAGAAGGTACTTCCATTCCCCTTCTTTGTTATAAACGTAGTAGAAATTGACCGGACTGAAATAGAGCCCTAGATAACGTAAGTGACAAACCGCTATCACTTTACCGGTCAAACGAACACCAGCTAGCGCTTCCAGTTTGTCTTGAACCGCAGATTTTACGCACCCTTTACCACCGATATAATCACTGCGCTTAAAACGTGCCCAATGCCACCATCGCGAACCAAAGCCCCATACTTTTTTCTCTAACGCTTCGAGCTCGTCCACGTCGATGGCTGGCATAAATAGTGAGTAATTCAACTCATGCTTTATAGGCGTAAAGCGACGGTGACGGACGTTACCTATAAATAATCTGCTGTTCATCTGACTATCCATATCATGCCGCGCCTTTTTCAAAAGGAACCACATTTTGCTCGCGGTACTTTTCTTCTAGCCCTTGAACAACATCGAGTGCGCTACGGACACCATCTTCATGGAAACCGTTGTACCAATAAGCACCGCAGAACCATGTGCCTTGTATACCTTGCACTTCGTCTTTACGTTGCTGTGCAGCGATAGACTCCGTCGTAAACACAGGGTGATGATAAGTGAATGAGCGTAGGATTTTGTTTGGGTCGATTTGTTCCGTACTGTTCAAAGTGACACAGAAAGTATGCTCAGACTGGACATGCTGAAGGATATTCATGTTGTAAGTAAGCGAAGGAAGTCGTTGCTGCTCATCTTCACTGCCTTCTAGCAGATAATTCCATGACGCCCACGCTGCCTTACGTTTTGGGAGTAAACGGGTGTCTGTATGCAGTACAACCTCGTTTGCTTGATAGGTCATATCCCCTAGAATTTCCTGCTCGGTTTGGCTGATATCTCCTAGCATTCTCATTGCTTGATCACTGTGACAAGCGAAGATAACGTCATCAAACCAATGTGTTTCTCCATGAACCTGAACACCTACGCCATTTTCATTTCGGATAACTTTCTCTACAGGGCTGTTTAGACGAATATCATTGGCATAGCCTTTCGTTAGAGGCGTAATGTAAGAGCGAGAGCCACCTTTAACCACGTACCATTGTGGGCGATTTGTAATATCCAACAAACCGTGGTTGAGGAAGAAGCGTAAGAAAAACATAAGCGGGAATGCACGCATATCCGCTAGTGTCGACGACCAAATTGCAGCGCCCATCGGCAAGATGTAGTTGTCGGTAAAGAAAGCACTGAATTTGTGCTCATCCAGAAACGCTCCCAACGTCTGGTTATTAGTTAACTGTTCATTGGCAAAGCTTTTAGCCAGTTTGTTGAAGCGAAGGATTTCAAAAATAAAACGATAGAACTTTGGATTTGCCCAATTTCGTTTTTGAGCAAACAATGTCGATACAGTGTGTCCGTTGTATTCCAATCCATTACCATCGTTTCTGACGCTGAAGCTCATCTGAGTAGGAATGCCTTCAACGCCAATCTCATCCATCATTTCTATGAAGTTTGGGTATGTACGATCGTTGTATACGATAAACCCAGTGTCGATTGCATACTCTTTACCATCAAGACTGACATCAACAGTCGCCGTATGACCACCAACGTAATCATTCGCTTCAAACAACGTCACGTCATGTTCTTTATGTAAGTAATAGCCACATGTGAGACCAGATATCCCTGTACCTACGATGGCGATTTTTTTTCTTCCTGCCGTATTCATGATTCTTCCTTCTTATGATGCGAGTTTTGAGGTAAGCCGAGCTTGCCAGCTATACGGAAGCAACGAGATAAAACGCAGAACACCGGTGAATCTCGCCGGGAAATAAATATGGCTTTTGTTGGCATCCAACTGTTTTCGAATCGCAGCTGAAGCCTGATTGACAGAAACAATCATCGGCATGTCAAACGTGTTTTTGTCAGTAAGTGGCGTTTCGACAAAGCCAGGGAACACCGTCACCACTTTGATACCTTTCTTCTTCAAATCGACGGCTAGCGTACGTGCAAAGTAACTGACGGCTGCTTTTGAAGCGCCGTAGGCTTCAGCACGAGGCAATGCGACCTCTGACGCGATTGACCCGACAATTACAACACGATGCCCACGTTCAAATTGCCCCTGACACGCTTCGACACAATTGGCCACACCAACGACGTTAACGTTCATAACACGCGCCATGAGTTGCGCATCAACAATGCCATCATCCATGTATTCACAGTCACCGGCATTGAAAATCCAAGTTTCAGGGATAAACGGCAGTTGAGAGAGAGCTTGAATTGTTTCGTCGTACTGAGTCACGTCGAAGCGTAAAGTCGACATGTTGGTTGAACCTTTTTCTAGCTCAGCCAATACAGCTTCGTTACGACCACATGCAATCACTTTCCAACCTTCATTGGCATAATCCAAGGCGAGCTGTTTGCCAATGCCTGAAGTTGCCCCGGTGATAAGTACTGAGCCACTCATTGCCCTAACCTCTGTTTAATGGTTTTGACGACAGAACCTAGGAGCGGTAGGTTCTCGTAGAGCATTTCGCCCAAATCAAAATAATCACGATGGTAAATGACTTGCCCTTCACAAAACTTAAGGTGGGATACACCATTTACAGATATCGGCGCACCCTTTTGAAGCTTAGGATGTTGTAAATCCATCGTCCAAGTGAGAAACCCAGTTTCTCCGACTTGTTGATGGTCATGGATAACGAAGTCACAGCGAATGACATTGGTGTATAAGGACTGAAAGTAATCGGAAAGTGCAGGCCACCCTTCTAATCGATGGGCTGCATCTTCAAACACCACATCTCGGTGGTAAACCCCTTCAAGCAAATGCAAGTTTGCTTTACTCAACTTCTGATATATGTTGCCAACTGACTGAATGTCCATTCCTTTGCTCCTATACCACATCAAAAGTTGTACAAAAATATCATATGTACAAGATAGACTAATCATGAAAAGTTGTACAAAAATATTTTTGTATAACTTTGTTTCTGAACAGTGATACGTGATGAAGTTCAGCAGAGATCAACAGACACAAAAAAAGGCTTGGTTAAAAAACCAAGCCTTTTCAAAATTTTAACTAGCAGTAAGTTGAACTGTTAGCTTACAACGTGATTAGTATTGTTGGCTACGTAGCGCTGCAATACGTTTATCTAACGGTGGGTGGCTCATTAGAAGTTCTGTCATCGAGCGCTTACCGTTAATACCAAATGCCATCATAGTGCCATCTAGTTGAGATTCGTGACTCATCTTCAAGCGCTCTAGTGCTGCGATCATCTTCTCTTTACCGACTAATTGAGCAGCCCCTGCGTCTGCGTGGAATTCACGATGGCGGCTGTACCACATGGTTAAGAAACTTGCTAGGAACCCGAATACCAGTTCAAGTACCATAGATACACCAAAGTAAACCATCATGTTGGTACCTTGACCTTCCTCATCATCGTTAGAAGCAACAATATTTGCGATAAAGCGAGATAGGAAGATAACAAACGTATTCACCACGCCTTGCATTAGCGTCATCGTTACCATGTCACCATTAGCGATGTGGCTAACTTCGTGCGCCAATACCGCTTCTGCTTCATCACGGGTCATGTTGTGTAGTAGACCGGTAGAAACTGCAACCAATGAATCGTCGCGTTTTGCACCCGTTGCGAATGCGTTGATGTCCGCAGAATCATAAATTGCAACAGTTGGCATACCAATGCCAGCTTGCTGAGCTTGACGTCCAACCGTTTCAAGAAGCCAATGCTCTGTTTCGTTACGAGGACTTTCGATGACCATGCCACCCACAGAACGCAGTGCCATGCCCTTAGACATCATTAACGAAATAAATGCGCCACCAAAACCAAATACAGCAGCCATCACAAGTAGACCAGATAGACTGCCTGGTTGCATTCCAGTTACAGCGTAAACAATATTCAGAACAACACTAAGCACTAGCACAACAGCTAGGTTAGTTGCTAGGAATAACATAATTCGCTTCATTACTTTTCTCCGAGGAAGCTTATCGTTTTTTAAAACAGATGTTTTTTAAACGGATTATTATATGGAACAGGTTTTTATAAGTAACAGAACGCTTGAAAAGCTGATTCCGCTTAGTTTCGTGCTCCGTTGCGTTATAGATATAGTCTATCCGCGATAAAAACAAGGTTAAGCAATAAATTGCAACATTTGTTTTCGAGACTGAAATAATATACCCAAGTAACCTCGAGATGCTAGGTTCAGCGAGAATGACTTGGTTTGTAGACGCGGCGACGATTTAAAGATCTAGTCACTCTAAATCAAGAATCGGCAACAAAGTATACAAGCCAAGACAACTCGCCCTTCGGGAGCGTGTCATTGCCTCGATTTCTGCGTCAAACAACTTGGAAAGAGCTGGCTATTGCGCGGTGTTGTTTTCCTTGAACTCGAATCAATGACAACGCTCTGAATCCTGCATCTTGAAGTCACTTGGGTATACACACCTTTTTACACTCTTAAATCAGCACTTTAGACCGAGTATAGACTTTGGTCTTATTGTGCGACTATCTGTACGTGCTAGATTCGGGTTAGATGAACGAAACGGGGTTAGCTTTTAGGACAATTAAGCAGCTCCAAACTTCCATGTCTTGAGGGAAAAATCATGGTAGAAACTAACGACTATCAAATGGCTATCGATCTACTTTGTTGTCACCTGGGTATCTCAGAGGATGAGGCAAAGCAACAACTAGGTATTTCAACCGATGCTCAAATGTCAAAGCGCGTTGCAGAAACACAACAGGCGTTGATGGGGCTTAGCCAAGAGAAATAAACTGAACGTCGAATCTTACGATTAGACACAAAGGTTTACACGAAAAAAGGGCTGCATTTCGCAGCCCTTTTGGTTTTAACTAAAACCTTATTACTTATACGTTCAGCAACGGTTCAACGTTGATGTATTTGCCTAACTCTTTACGTTTAGCACTTGGGATGTACGGGATCTCACCGAGTTTTGGCGCGTCTAGACGTTCTTCCAACATATCGATGATTTCTGCATAGTGCTCTGTGCCCGGATTCACGCGATTTGCCACCCAGCCGACTAGATTTAAACCATCAGCTTTGATGATTTCAGCGGTGAGCAATGCATGACTCAAACAACCCAGCTTAATACCTACAACCAATACGACAGGTAACTGCTCTTGCTGTACCCAAGTCGACAAGCTGTCTGTATCAGACACAGGCACACGCCAGCCACCAGCACCTTCCACTAGAACAATGTCAGATTGCTCTTTGTGTTGAGCCAATTTCTCGCTCAGTACTTCGTATTTAATTTCTACATGTTCATGTTTAGCGGCGATGTGAGGAGAAGCAGGTAATTCCAAAGCGTATGGGTTTACATCGTCGTATGCGATATCGAGTGTCGCCGCTTTCTGCAGATGCAATGCATCCGAGTTACGCCAACCTTCCGCCGTCTTGTCGCTTCCTGCTGCCACTGGCTTGTAACCAATGGTGTTAAGCCCTTTTGCACCAAGTGCTTGCAAAATAGCTTTAGACGCTACCGTTTTTCCTACATCAGTATCCGTACCAGCAATAAAAAATGCATCAATCATTTAACTATGACTCCAAAACAAACCTGATAACTTGCAGGTAGAAGACCTTGATCGTTTCTAAATGCTTGGTACGCGCGCTCAACCTGCAACAAAGTGCGACGGCTCGTCAGACCATGTGAGCGCCCGCTTACGTGATTTGCACCAATGCCTTTGAGATCACGCATGACAGAAAACGCTGAATCGTACCAAACTGTGATGGGGGTCAAGTCTAGATGATGGTTGTGGCACCAAGATTGCGCTAACGCAATTTTTACCTGATTGTGGGTAATAAAGTTATTCACGTGTTGATATGTATCAATTTTTGACCAAGCCTCACGCAACTCATAAAGCGAGCCATCGACTAGCGTAGAGAAACACCCGCTTCCCCCCACTTTTAAGACACGACGTATTTCTCTTAATGGGTAACTCAAATCTGTACACCATTGTAAAGCCAAACTAGAAAACACGTAGTCGTAGCTTTCATCATCAAAAGGCAAGTTTTCAGCATCAGCCAACTGATAATGCATGTATTCAGAACCACAACGTTGCTTTGCTTTATCTAACATGGCTTGAGAAATGTCACCGCACACTACTTCTGCGCCCCGCTGCTGAAGAAGCTGAGAAAAGTAGCCAGTGCCACATCCTAAATCTAACACACGCTTGCCGGTTAAATTTGTAGGGAGCTTATTAAGTAACCGATGTCCAACGTCGCGTTGAAACGCTGCATGTTTATCGTATGTTTCTGCAGCTTTACCAAATGAAGAGGCAATCGCATCCTTATCTTGGTGAAAGCTCTCTAATGCGACCATTTGTGCTAAAGCGGAAGTTGCATTATCCATTACAGCGCTCCTAATGCTTGCTTCAATGCCATTGAAAGCGTTTTAACTTGTTCATTAGTATGATTAGCAGTAAGCGTAATTCGAAGACGAGACGTCCCTTTCGGTACCGTCGGAGGACGAATAGCCGTCACCCAAATACCGTTCTGACGACAAGCACCTGCAACTTGCAAAGCCAAATCAGATTCACCAATCAAAAACGGCTTAATCGATGTTTGAGTCTCAACAAAACCGTCAAGATCACTGAGATTGTCTCCATACACTTCCCCCAATTCTGTCAGTTTTTCACGCCGCCACGACTGCTCTTGAATCATCGAGACAGCATGCGTCAGCGCATAGGCTTGTGCTGGAGGTATCGCCGTAGAATACACATGGTGACGAGCAAATTGAGTTAAAAAATCCCCCGTTGCGCGATCACATAAAATGGCTGCACCAGACATTCCAAATGCTTTGCCAAAGGTCACGATCAATATCTCGGGCTTAACCGCCGCCAATTCACATGAGCCACCGCCAGATTCCCCGAGAACACCGATACCATGAGCGTCGTCTATAGCAAGCCATGCATCATGATTACTGGTGACATCAGCGATATCAGCAAGTGGGGCACAGTCACCGTCCATGCTGAACACCCCTTCGGTAACCACAAGATTGTTATCTTCAGCGCTTATGAGTGATGAAAGGTGCTCGATATCGTTATGTTTGAAGCGCTTCATTTTAGCTGGTGACAACACACCAGCCTCCATCAAAGAGGCATGGTTCAAACGGTCTTGGAGCAATACGTCTGATTTTTCTAGCAGAGTAAATAGCAGCGCTTGGTTAGCACTGAAACCAGAGCCAAATAGGATTGCCCTCTCGTAGCCCAGCCATTCAGTTAGCGCCGCCTCTAAATTGCCATGCGCCGCACTAAACCCCGTAACCATTGGAGAAGCACCGCTGCCACTGCCATATACGCTCAAGCCTTGCTGCCAAGCACGGACAAGTGCTTGGTCATTTGCCAAGCCCAAATAATCATTACTTGAGAAATTGATGTAACGTCTGCCTTCGTGCTCCAAAATTGATTGGTTACCAGCAAACACCACATTCATGGAACGACTCAGCCCTCGCGTTTTACGCTCAGCAAGAGCGGATTCGATACGAGATTTAAACGCTGGCATCGTAGAAAAGATCGTCTTTTGTCGGGCGAGCAGCAACGCGCTCTACGACGCGATCGAGTAGCTCGTTTTCTTCGATTTCATCAGGTTTTTGAGACACCTCTTGGCTGTTAATGCCAAGCTTCTTAAACAACATCATGTCTTTGTCTTCAGAAGGGTTTGGTGTAGTTAGAAGCTTGCAGCCATAAAAAACAGAGTTAGCGCCGGCCATAAAGCAAAGCGTTTGCATTTGTTCGTTCATGTTTTCACGACCAGCCGATAAACGGACTGCGGATTGAGGCATCATGATTCTGGCAATGGCGATCAAACGAATAAAATCGAACGGTTCAACGTCATCAACTTCTTCGAGTGGTGTGCCCTTCACCTTTACTAGCATGTTGATTGGTACACTTTCAGGATGCACTGGCAAGTTAGCCAATTCAACCAACAAACCTGCTCGGTCATGTGCACTTTCACCCATACCAATGATACCGCCAGAACAAATTTTCATACCTGCATCACGAACGTGAGAAAGCGTGTCTAAGCGGTCTTGGTAAGTACGTGTGGTAATGATGTTGCCATAGAACTCAGGTGAGGTATCGAGGTTATGGTTGTAGTAATCCAGACCTGCAGTAGCCAATTGCTTAGCTTGATCTGGCGTTAACATACCTAACGTCATACAGGTTTCTAACCCCATGTCTTTCACACCTTTGATCATATCGGTCAAATGTGGCATGTCGCGCTCTTTCGGGTTTTTCCACGCAGCCCCCATACAGAAGCGGGTCGAGCCAGCGTTTTTCGCTTTTTGTGCAGCGTCGAGCACACGCTCAACTTCCATCAAACGTTCTTTTTCAATGTCTGTGGTGTAGCGAGCACTCTGAGGACAGTACTTACAATCTTCTGGACAAGCACCTGTCTTAATCGACAAAAGCGTGCTTACTTGAACATGGTTGGTTTGTTGATATTGACGATGAACAAGCTGCGCTTCGAATAGGAGATCCATGAATGGTTTTTCCATGAGATCGCGCACTTCAGCATGCGTCCAGTTATGACGAACTTCCACGTGTATTCCTTTAATCACTTTTTTTGTTGTGTTGACAGTCTACTGAGTCTCGATAAACTGTCAACACAACATAAAACAACAAAGTTTACATTTGGTTATTTTTTAAACTCAATTATTATTGGAATAGCACATGGATCTCGCCTTCGACCGCCAGCATATCTGGCATCCTTATACTTCGACGTTGACACCTCTGACCTGCTACCCAGTTGCATCAGCAAATGGAGTGCGTATTAAATTGGAAGATGGCACTGAGCTTATAGACGGGATGTCTTCTTGGTGGTCGACAATCCACGGTTATAATCATCCGCACTTAAATCAAGCGGCTCACCAGCAAATCGAGCAGGTCTCTCATGTGATGTTTGGCGGGATTACCCATCAACCAGCAATCAATTTGTGTAAGAAACTGCTGTCCCTCGCACCAAGTAACCTTGAACATGTCTTTCTTGCTGATTCTGGCTCCGTTGCCGTAGAAGTGAGCTTGAAGATGGCACTGCAATATTGGCATGCCAGGGGCGAACACCGACCAAAGTTTCTCACTTTACGACACGGTTATCACGGCGATACTTTTGCGGCAATGTCGGTTACCGATCCTGACAACTCAATGCATTCTCTCTACAAAGGCTTTTTGCCTGAACATATCTTTGCGGAGTCACCAACTTGTGGTTATTGGGATGAATGGAAATCAGAAGACCTTACTGACTTCGAGCAAAAGATAGAGACGCACCATCAAGAACTTGCTGCGGTGATCCTAGAACCTATTGTTCAAGGCGCAGGTGGAATGCGCATCTACCATCCAGAATTTCTCAGAGGTGTGCGTAAGCTTTGCGACAAATACGGCTTGTTATTGATTGCAGATGAGATCGCAACCGGGTTTGGACGCACTGGCAAATTGTTTGCCTGCGAACATGCAGATATTCAACCAGACATTCTGTGTGTCGGTAAAGCGCTCACTGGAGGCTACATGACCCTCTCAGCAACCCTAGCTAGCAAACACGTCGCAGATACCGTTTGTGGCGGTGATGCTGGGTGTTTTATGCACGGTCCAACCTTTATGGGTAACCCGCTCGCCTGTGCTGTTGCCACCGCAAGTTTGGAATTGATTGAGCAAGGTAATTGGCAGCAACAAACCCAACAAATTGAAACGCTGTTTTCCGAGTTGCTGCCAAAACTTGAAACATACGACTTGGTGAAAAGCACCCGTTGGCTAGGTGCTATTGGCGTTGTGGAAACGTATAGCCCAGTAAATATGGAAACCATCCAAGCTCTCTTTGTTGAGCACGGTGTTTGGATTCGTCCATTTGGCAAACTGATTTATATGATGCCACCGTTTATCAGCAAACCAGACGAAATTGAAAAGTTGGTTAATGCGATTGATGCTGCTTTGCAACGCGAAGATTGCTTCGCTTAATTCGTTCTCGGTTAACGCAGGACACTGTGACAAAGAGACAAATAAGAACGGTTTGAATTGCTACTCAAACCGTTTTCTTGTCATTGACTCAAGGAAAGCTATCGAAGTTGACTGTCTTTACTCGCACGTCGATTGAACAGTGCTTGGCGTCGCGACACCAATTCGATCGTTGACTGGCATTCGATACAAAGACGAACGCCTTTCATTGCAAGACGACGCGCTTCTGGGATCTCATCACCACACTCATCGCAGTAATGGGCGCTCTCACCCTTTGTGATACTGCCACGAATACGGGAAATCTCGTCGTCTATTGTGTTTTGAATTTGTTGGCTGACGCTATCGTCGTTTGCCCACCCTACGGCCATAAGCCCTCCTCGTTACTTGAATGAGAAAATCTACTTACCGTGGTAAGGTGGATGATTATATCGATTACAAATAACAAGATAATTAGGGTAAATTCGAAAACACTATTACGTTTTAGTAATAATTACTCTGTAATCGATTATTCGGCGCTCTCATGGAAAAGCAATGCAAGGTTACTCATACTCCCTTCCTCGCATTCAAAATGCTGCGTTTGCTCAGGCTCTCTCAAAGTAACACTGAGTATCTTCTCTACCTCATCAAACTCCTCGCTAAAGTACTCACTAACCAATATGACGCGCTCACCAATACTAAATTCCAGTGACTTCTCATCTACCAACGCTCGATGATACTGGTCTAATTTAAAGTCCTTTATAACTAATGATCTTTCAATACTGCTCCCCCCTAAGCTAAGCTCCGACAGTAGAACCTGACTGTTTATGTTTTCTATTGATATTTCTAGACGGTTAGGATGTGAAGCATCACACTTAAATAGCGCAGTATTAGTGTGGCTGGAAGCACAAGCAGATGAACTAAAAATAAGTCCAAGCAAAGAAATGTTACGCAGCATTTTTAATCGAAGCATATTTTTTGTAAGCCTTTTCTAATTTGACGTCGTATTGATTTTTCTGATACTCAGAACCATTGTAACCATGAGCAAAGGCAGCCCAATTTTTATCTCTTATATGCTCACCTAAGCCAGACTTTTGGATAAACGTAACAAAAGCCTCAAGTTGTTTCTTCTCCGACTCGAATACAGCTTTAACAAAGGATTCAGCGGTAACATGACCAGCTAACTTGAAATTAAAGCCCATAATTTGGAAACGTCCCCAAGATGCGGAACGGATTGCTGCATTTGAATTCAGTTCAATCGCTTTATTTAAACGTACGTATTCTGAGATACCACCGACATAAAGACTTCGATTCCAATGCCGACTTGAAATACTTGGATGACTGTTATCGTAGGCTCTTGAAGTGAGTCTCGAAAATATATGAGCCTCAAACAAAATCTTTGGCTTACCATTGCTAAAGTAGGCTTCTCCTCGGCTCTCAACTTCCGCTACAGCTTTAATAGCAGCGACTTCGCATCCAAGAGTTTCAGCTACTTTGCGATAATCCAAGTCCGTCAACGCATCTCTTGAGCCAACCAAAGGTAACGTATATGCCACCGCAGTCTCAGGTGTTCGTTTTAAATAATCATTCAGCTTACGATGGCTTCTTCCATTCACATCTATCCTTCCATCTGGACGAGCCATCCCAACAAGGTTTTTCTGAAAAGCTTTAATTGCGCCGACAGTTTTGGAGTTTTCCGGTCTAGAGCCTAGTTTCCCATCCACTTTAAGTTCCTTTACTCCCTTTAAAGAACCAAGCAATTGGTTAATAGACCTTTGTACCGTACGAATGTCACCATCCACATTTTTACCACCCAAGCCAACAGAGCCGCTTATTCTTATTGAAGCCATGAAAGTACCTCCTCTTTATCTTTTGGAGGAGCTTGTCACGCTCAATGAAGCTTAGAAAAATGTCATTAGGGGCTGGTTTTAATAATTTGGGCTAACTATGCAATACCTCATCCTACATTTACATAACAACGTATTTTCACTCGACGCAGATAACAAAAAACCCAGCACTAAGGCTGGGTTTTGGTGTTCTAATGGTCAATGAATTAACCGATGTGCGTTGCGCCCGCCATGTACTTCTGAAGTACTGTAGGGATTGCAATGCGACCGTCTGCTTCTTGGTTGTTTTCTAGGATAGCAACCATGGTACGACCAACCGCTAGACCAGAACCATTTAGCGTGTGTACAAGCTCAGGTTTCTTCTCGCCTTTACGACGGAAACGCGCTTGCATACGACGAGCTTGGAAGTCCCACATGTTAGAACATGAAGAGATTTCACGGTAAGTTTCTTGAGCAGGAACCCACACTTCTAGGTCGTAAGTTTTACGAGCGCCGAAGCCCATGTCACCTGTACACAGAACCACTTTACGGTAAGGAAGTTCAAGAAGCTGTAGAACTTTCTCAGCATGACCGGTTAGCTCTTCTAGCGCGTTCATTGAATCTTCTGGTTTAGTGATTTGTACTAGCTCAACTTTGTCGAACTGGTGCATACGAATCAGACCACGAGTATCACGACCGTAAGAACCGGCTTCAGAACGGAAACATGGTGTGTGAGCCGTCATCTTAAGTGGTAGATCCGCTTCGTCAGAAATCGTGTCACGAACTAGGTTCGTTACTGGCACTTCTGCAGTAGGAATTAGAGACAGTTTACGTGGCTCTTCGTCGTTTACTTTTTCTACTAGCGGCTCAGTGTGGAAAAGATCTTTACCAAACTTAGGAAGCTGACCGGTACCGAATAGGCTGTCAGAGTTTACTAGGTAAGGTACGTACATTTCAGTGTAGCCGTGTTCTTCTGTGTGAAGATCTAGCATGAACTGAGCGATTGCACGGTGTAGACGAGCAAATTGACCTTTCATCACGATGAAACGTGCGCCAGTGATCTTAACTGCACTTGCGAAGTCTAGACCGTCACCCATTTCGCCTAGGTCAACGTGATCTTTCAGTTCGAAGTCGTAAGATTTTGGCTCACCCCAACGAGAGATTTCTACGTTATCGTTCTCATCTTTGCCATCTGGCACTTCATCTGCTGGGATATTTGGTACAGAAAGCGTGAATTCGTCTAGCTGAGCCATTACTTGCTCAAGTTCAACTTTCTTCGCATCAAGATCGCTACCTAGTGTACCGATTTGTTTCTTGATCTCTTCTGCGCCTTCTTTGTCACCAGCCGCCATTTTTTGGCCGATTTGTTTGGAGATGGAGTTACGCGTGGATTGTAAATTTTCAACTTCTACTTGAATGGACTTACGTTGTTCTTCAAGTTTACGAATAGTCTCTACGTCTAGCTTAAAGCCACGACGCGCCAGTTTAGCAGCTGTTTCATCCAGCTCTGTACGAAGTAATTTAGAATCCAGCATTGTTAATCCTATGCTTTTTGTTGTGAAATCACGCGCACTTTCCAAGGCGTACGCGTTAAAAAAATTTACGCAATAAATGTATCCAAAAACGCCTACTTTTCATAGCGCTTTTGTGGGCTATTTGCGTCTAAAGTAGCCAAGTAATCTAACTTTTCGCCGATTTTGGTCTCTAGACCACGATTTGTCGGCTGATAGTACCTACGATCACCCATTTCAGGCGGCAAATATTGCTCACCTGCGGCGTAAGCGCCAGGCTCATCGTGCGCGTAACGATACTCTGCCCCATAACCCATGTCTTTCATCAAACTGGTCGGTGCATTTCGAAGGTGATGCGGCACTTCATATTCAGGCAAGTTATGAGCATCTGTGAGCGCTTGTTTCCACGCCACGTATACCGCATTACTTTTTGGCGCACACGCTAAGTACACGATCGCCTGTGCAATAGCGCGCTCACCTTCTGCCGGACCAACACGAGTAAAGCAATCCCAAGCGGAAAGTGCCACTTGCATTGCGCGAGGGTCAGCATTACCCACATCTTCAGAGGCAATCGCCAGTAGGCGGCGAGCAATGTACAAAGGGTCGCAACCTGCTGCGATCATACGTGCAGCCCAGTAAAGCGCGGCATCAGGGTTAGAGCCACGAATCGACTTGTGTACAGCAGAGATTAAGTCGTACCAAATGTCGCCTTTGTTATCGAAGCGAGAGACTTTCTCCCCTGCTACTTCCGCAAGCAACTTAAGTGTGATCTCTTTTTCACCTTGTGCATTGTCTTCTGCCATGTCGTATAGCAGCTCAAGATAATTGAGAGACATACGAGCATCACCGTTTACCAGTTCTGCTAGGCGGTCTAATACGTTATCAGCGAAGTGTGCTGGCGTATTACCCAGCCCACGTTCTTTATCGCTAATGGCTTGGTTTAACGCCAACGAGATTTCATCTTTGTCGAGAGATGTTAGCTTGTACACACGTGCACGTGACAGCAATGCGTTGTTTAGCTCAAACGATGGGTTTTCTGTCGTCGCTCCAATAAAGGTAACTGTGCCATCTTCAATATGCGGCAAAAACGCGTCTTGCTGAGATTTGTTGAAGCGATGCACCTCATCCACAAATAAGATGGTGCGGCGACCCGCCATTTTGTTCTCACGTGCTTTCTCGATTGCTGCACGGATTTCTTTCACACCAGACGTCACGGCAGACACGCGCTCAACTTCAGCATTGGCATAGTTTGCTGCCACTTCTGCCAACGTCGTCTTACCTGTGCCTGGCGGTCCCCAAAGGATCATAGAGTGAATATGACCAGCCTCTAGCGCACGGCGTAGTGGCTTACCGGGACCTAAAATGTGCTGCTGACCGATGTACTGTTCGATCGTTTCCGGTCTCATACGAGCAGCAAGGGGACGAAAATCTTCGTCCCCCGAGAAATCTAATGTGTAATTGCTCACTACCAATTAATTCCTTTGATCATCCACTTCCACGCCATCTGGGATTGTGAAGGTGAATCTGTCTGCTTTTGGTTTGCCAAGCTTCACGTTGCTAAAGCTGAACAGCCCCTTCTGACCATCTTGCTCAACTACGTTAAAGCCTTTCACCACACCTTTTGCATCAATATTAATCTGGAATTGACCTTGTGTGGAGTCTACTGCGGTAGGAATGAGGGTGAACTCGTCACCCTTTTGAGAAATCTTGTAGTTATCCCAATCACTTGCGCGGTTACGCGTTAGCAAAACAAATGGCGTTTGCTCTGTTGCTTGTTCTTGCCAGTAGATGCTGACTTGTTCAATGAATGGGCTGTAGTACCACAGTGTTTTACCATCAGAGACCAGCAAGTTTTCGTCAGGGAATGTCGTGCTCCAGCGAAACAGGCTTGGACGAGCAATTTCAACCGTACCTTCCCCTTCCATGACTGTTTCACCTTCTGGGCTGATTACTTGCTGTGAGAAATCCGCACTGAAGCCATCATTCATAGACAGGCGTTTGTTTAATTCATCTTTAGGAGACGCGGCATGTGCAGTAGAGAAGAGAGAAAAGCTTAAAACAAGCGCAGAGAAAAGTTTCGCTGAAAATAGTTTTTTCATTCAGATACCTATTGTTAGAACCACTCACCTCAGTTGGACTGAGGTGAGTAACACAAGTTCATTAATCTTTTGGTGGCGCAGGAGCCAGTACTTCACGGTTACCGTTATGACCCGGAGCACTTACGATGCCTTGCGCTTCAAGCTGCTCAACAATTCGAGCCGCTCGGTTGTAACCAATCTTGAATCGACGTTGTACGCCAGAAACCGACCCACGACGAGATTGAACCACATGCTCTACGACTTGATCGAACAATGGGTCCACTTCTTCATCCGATTCCATCTGTTCACCCGGAAGCAGACTTTCTGGACCTTGGTCACCACTGATGATTTCGTCGATGTAATTAGGCTTACCACGCGCTTTCCAGTTGTTAACAACAGCGTGAACATCATCATCCGACGCAAACGCACCGTGAACACGGATTGTATGGCTTGAACCCGGAGGTAGGTAAAGCATGTCACCCATACCGAGTAGTGATTCTGCACCGCCTTGGTCAAGAATCGTGCGCGAGTCAGTCTTAGTAGATACTGTAAATGCCACACGCGTTGGAATGTTCGCTTTAATCAGACCGGTAATAACGTCAACCGATGGGCGCTGCGTCGCAAGGATCAAGTGAATACCAGCCGCACGCGCTTTCTGTGCCAAACGAGCAATCAGTTCTTCAACCTTCTTACCTACCACCATCATTAGGTCGGCAAATTCGTCGACAACCACAACGATGTAAGGCAGTTTCTCTAGCAACGGTGGCTCAGTGTCCATGCTGTCGCCTTCTTGCCAGAATGGGTCATGAATTGGGTGACCCGCTTCTGCTGCCATCTTCAACTTCTCGTTGAAGCCTTTGACATTACGGACGCCCAATGCCGACATCAGTTTATAACGGCGTTCCATCTCGCCAACACACCAACGTAGCGCGTTAGACGCGTCTTTCATGTCCGTTACAACTTCAGAAAGAAGATGAGGAATACCTTCGTAGATTGAAAGTTCCAACATTTTCGGGTCGATCATGATGAAACGCAGATCTTCAGGCGATGCTTTATACAGCATACTCAAGATCATGACGTTCACACCCACCGACTTACCAGAACCAGTCGTACCCGCAACTAACACGTGAGGCATCTTCGCAATATCAGCAATAACCGCTTCACCAGCAATATCTTGACCAAGAACGACTGTTGTCGGCGAGGTTGCTTGTTCAAATTGAGGACTGTTGATTACATCAGACAGGAACACGGTTTGGCGGCTCATATTAGGCAACTCTAGACCCACATACGGTTTGCCTGGAATAACTTCGACAACACGTACTGCCATTGCTGACAATGCACGAGCCAAGTCCATAGACAAACCTGAAATACGGCTCACTTTTACGCCCGGAGCCAAATCAAGCTCGAATCGAGTGATAACAGGACCTGGGTAAATACCGACTACATCAGCTTTAATCTTGTAATCTGCAAGTTTGGTTTCAACCAAACGAGCCACCTCCTCCAAAGCGTCGCGGTCGATAAAGTTGTCGCGTTTCTCTGGGTGGTAAAGCAATTCTAGCGTTGGCAATGGCTCTGCTGGTACTGGCAAGTTTTGCTCTTGTTGTACCAAGAATGGGTTTTGCTGAGCAGCCACTTTCGCTTGAGCGCTCGAAACCAAGTTTTGGAACGCCGCTACGTCTTGGTCACCTTCTTGAACCTCTTCTACCTCGACATCTTGAGGCGCTGGTGCTACCGGCTGAGGCGCAGCTTGGTGCTGCATGGGTTGTTCTTGTATAGCCGGCGGTTGTACAGGCTGAGAAACAGGTTGTTGCGGCTCAACATGTGTAGGCTGAGCTTGCTGTACAGGTTGCTGCGCTTGGTAATCATCTTCTTCATCCAAGACATCAAAGTTCGAAATCGTTGGCTCGATGTGCTGGCTTGGCTCTGTTTGTTCTGCAATGTTATCCAAAGCTGCAGCGTTAATTACAGGCTCTTCATGTAGAGGTTGCTCTGTAGTTGGCTGTTCGATTGGCGCGTGAACCAATGCTTGTTCTTGAACAACTTGGGGCTGTTGAGCCTGATCTGCTTCATACTGAGCATACTCATCGTAGCTTGGCTCATTCTCGACCTGTTCAAAGACCGCTGGTTCAGGTGCCACAAACGGTTCTTGCAGCGCTTGTTGATGATCAACTTGCTGTGGAGCTGGTTCTTGAGCAACGGACTGTGGCGCTTCAGGCTGAGCCACAATAGGTGCAACCACTGGCTCTTGGGCTTGTGATACTTGAACTTGTGGCGTTTCATCAGCCCAGTCGTCAGCTTGTTGCGCTGCCGCTTCTAGCTCCTCAATGGTGACATTCAGTTGCTTAGTACGCTCAACCGTCGGATCCACGTTGTCTGTGTTCACTGCTCGAACAGGCTCAACTGATTGAGATTGAGCTTGCTCTTGAGCCTGATGCTGAACTTGAGATTGTAGTGGTGCTGCATTCACAACCGCTGGTTGAGGCGTTGGCTGCGCTATAGGTTGTGTCGTAAACTGCTGTTTCGGTTGTTCCGCTGCAGATTGAGGCATGTAGATCGGGTATTCATGTGCAGGCGCCTCTTCTTTCGGCTCTTCTACATCATAAGCCGTAAGGTGCGGCAGAGGTTCATCTTCAAGATCATCTTGACCGCGCTTACTCACGACTCGGTCCTCAGCTAACTCGTCTAATTGAGGCTCTAGCGTTTCTTGCTCAGTACCACGAGCTTTATTAGTAACAGCAGCAACTAAGCCAAGCGCACGGTCACCTAACCATTCGACAATCTTCAGCCAAGAAATACCGGTAAACAGAGTAAAGCCGGCTCCCCATAGGAAAAGAAGCACAAGCGTTGTACCCAACACATTGAGTGTAGGTAAGGATAGACTGGTTAGTACGTCACCAACGACACCACCAGATGAGAAATACCAAATGTCGTCAAAGTTAATATCAGCAAGACCACAACTGGTGAGAATGAGGATAACTAACCCAAGTAGACGAGTACCCCACAACATAAGGTCGATAGGATCGTCTTCAGAACGCTTACGGCAAATCACCCATGCTCCTGCTGTCAACAGGAATGGCAGTGGGTACGCAAGGGAACCAAAGGTAAAGAATAGCGTGTCGGCTAACCAAGCGCCGAACAAGCCACCAGCGTTATTGATCTCTCCCCCCCAAGCAGTTTGGGACCAAGACGGATCAGCTGGGCTAAAGGTAAATAATGCAACGGCCAACAATACCGAGCTAAGAACGCCAACGATAAAGCAGCACTCTTTTAAGCGTTGGAAGCCATTTAGACGTGAAGACTGAGGCTCTTCACTGGTTTTGATAATGGTTTCGACTTTCTTTGCGTTCTCTTTGAACATAAATCAACTTGAATATGGAAATGAATTAGGAATAAGCAAAACATTCCGAGCGGCACAAAGCCGCTCGGTAAATTGATTTAACCATATCAAAGAGAAAAACCCAATTACTCTATGGAGAAAGCGGAAGCATTTACCGCTTTCTTTGCAAGAATTTAACGAGTTTTAATCACAAGCTGGTTAGTTTGCTTCACTTCTTCCATAACGACGTACGTACGAGTGTCATTTACGCCAGGAAGACGTAGTAACGTATCGCCTAGTAGTCGACGGTAAGCACCCATATCAGATACACGGGTCTTTAGAAGATAGTCGAAATCACCTGATACAAGATGACACTCTTGGATGTCGTCTAGTTTTTGAACAGCTGCGTTAAACTGCTCGAACACATCTGGTGCACCACGGTTCAACGTAATTTCTACGAATACCAATAGTGATGCATCGAGGAACTGCGGGTTTAATAGCGCAGTGTACCCTGTGATGTAACCTTGACGCTCTAAGCGACGCACACGCTCCAAACACGGCGTTGGAGAAAGTCCTACACGTTTTGAAAGTTCAACGTTCGAAATACGACCGTCTTTCTGCAGTTCATTAAGAATGTTGCGGTCGATACGGTCTAGTTCCTTGGACGGCTTCTTATAGTTGTCTGCCATTTTTTATTCCACCTTATTACTTCCTTGCAAAAAAATATACTACAACTTTTTAATATTTGGTGCCAAATATTACAAATCAACATCTATACTAGATATTAATTCGACAATAACACCCTACAAACAGTTAATACAACCATTTTAGAAAGAGGACACAGGATGATCATTGGCGTACCTAAGGAAATCAAGAACCACGAATACCGTGTGGGTATGATCCCAGCTAGCGTGAGAGAGCTAATCTCACATGGTCACCAAGTTTTGGTTGAGACCAATGCAGGTGCCGGCATTGGTTTTTCAGACGATGATTACATCGCTGTAGGCGCATCCATTCTTCCTACTGCTACAGACGTGTTTGCGAAAGCAGATATGATTGTAAAAGTAAAAGAACCCCAAGCTGTCGAGAGAGCAATGCTCCGCGAAGGGCAGATTTTATTTACTTATTTACACCTAGCACCAGATTTTCCACAAACTGAAGAGCTAATCAAGAGCAAAGCTGTCTGTATAGCGTATGAGACTGTAACAGATAATATGGGTCGTTTGCCACTGTTAGCACCAATGTCAGAAGTGGCAGGTCGGATGTCTATTCAAGCAGGTGCGCAAACGTTGGAAAAATCGCACGGCGGTCGCGGTCTACTACTAGGTGGCGTACCTGGTGTTGAGCCTGCGAAAGTTGTTGTCGTTGGCGGCGGTGTAGTTGGCGCGAACGCAGCTCGTATGGCTGTTGGTCTTCGTGCAGACGTAACTATCCTAGACCGTAACGTAGATACTCTACGTAAGCTAGACGAAGAATTCCAAGGTCGCGCTAAAGTGGTTTATTCTACTGAAGACGCTATCGAGAAGCATGTTCTAGAAGCAGACCTAGTGATCGGCGCGGTTCTAATCCCTGGTGCAGCAGCACCGAAACTGGTAACAAAAGAGCACATCGCTAAGATGAAGCCAGGTACGGCGGTTGTTGACGTAGCCATCGACCAAGGTGGTTGTTTCGAAACTTCTCACGCAACAACACACGCAGACCCAACTTACATCGTTGACGAAGTTGTCCACTACTGTGTAGCAAACATGCCAGGTGCAGTTGCTCGTACTTCAACATTCGCGCTGAACAACGCAACGCTTCCATACATCGTGAAGCTAGCAAACAAAGGCTACCGTGAAGCGCTTCTTGAAGACAAAGGTTTCCTTGAAGGTCTAAACGTTATCCACGGTAAAGTGACTTGCAAAGAAGTTGCTGAGAGCTTTGACCTAGAATACGTTGAACCAGCGCAAGCTATCGCAATGTTCAACTAATGACAAAATAACGCACAAATTGTCACGTTTTGTTTACAAAAGCCCACATTAAAGTGGGCTTTTTTGCATAGAGCATTTAATTATAAAAAATAACTAAACCTTATAAGCACAAAGTAAAATGTTTCGAGGTGTGACTGATTTAGCGCAAAACTCTGCCAATCTAACACGATAACCACGTTCTTCAAGATAAAGTACTTTGTCCAAAGCAAGCCAAATCTCCAACGGTCGTTGAAACATCAACTGAACCAAGCTCAAACGCTCCATTTGCCAAAAGCGCTTCTCGCCTAACTTTTCGAAATGTTCAAAGTCGATTTGGTCAGAGAGATCGATACCTTTCTGGTCCGCTGCCCAACGACACAAAGATTCAAATCCTTCACTTAATTGCGACTTACGCACACTTGGAACTGGTTGGTACTCTTCCATGCCCAACGCTTGTCGTGTGATCAAATCAAACCCAAGACGAAACACCATTTCCTGCTGACGATGACGTCGCACACGTTCTCCACCCGTTACTGTTTGTTGTAACGGAATACGCAGCTCTTGTTTAGACAATGAGAGAGAAGAAGCCCTGCCCTGCGTCGACATCGGCTGATACTGCTCAGACTGAATCAGATGGTAACAACAAGGTGAGATTGTCATCGCAGCAATCCCATTCTCGCTTCCGTACTGCATTAAGCGAACATGGAGATCACCACAGGCATGAAGTGCTACCGCGTGTTGCGTCGGTTTAAACACCGCTCTCGCTTTGCTATCGAACGCATCACCTTGAATAAACGTCATCTTCCAATGGTGTTCATTCGCTGCTTGTTGCCCCGAATCACACAGCGCTTGCTGGTATTCGAAACTAGTAACAGGTTGATCGGTTTGCGTTGTTAGGATTCGTCCCAAATACCCTTTACCTGAACACCACTCTAGCCATTCTTCACCGTGATGATGTTGAATCGCCGCTTCGCCCATCGAGCTAATTTGCTCTAACTTACGACCGGGGATGCCGTTATCTAAACCACGGACAAGTTCCAAACCCTTTAAATCTAGTGGCTCTAAAAAAGTGAGTTCTGCGAGTTGTTCAAGTTCAGGCAAAAACGGACTGAGTGCTTTTAGCGCAAGTTCTGGTTCCGCTTTATATTCTTCGATTTGAGAGGGACTAAGAGACGCTAACCATTGGCACAACTGAGGGTGTTGCTCTTGCCAAGGTAACGATACGTGAACGCTGCTTTTAAATGGCTCGAATCGCCACAAAGATTGGTTTTCGATTAAGCAGTCATTAATAAATTGAAATTGCGTTTTCATAGCTCCCCCTACAACGAGCGCATTGTAGAGGGAATCGAAACATCAATGAAGTGTTATCTAACCGGAAGCTCGATGTCTTTAAACATCTCTTCGATTTCCGAGTTCGATTTCAGAGAAATCGCTTGTTCAACTACCGGACGAGTCAAGTGTGGTGCAAAACGCTCCATAAAGTCGAACATGTAAGAACGTAGGAAGGTACCGCGACGGAAACCGATGCTTGTCGTACTCGCACCAAACAAGTGGCTTGCATCAATCGCAACCAAATCGCTGTCTTGGTCTTCATCAACCGCCATACTTGCAATCACACCGACTCCAATACCCATACGAACGTAAGTTTTAATCACGTCAGCATCTGTCGCAGTGAACACAACGCGCGGCGTCAAACCTTCGCGGTTAAATGCCGTATCCAGTTCAGAGCGACCAGTAAAGCCGAACACGTAAGTCACCAATGGGTAAGCTGCTAAATCGTGAATGGTTACCGTGTCTTTCTTCGCCAATGGATGTTCTTTTGGTACCACGATCGAACGATTCCAGTGGTAACAAGGCAGCATAATGGCATCTTGGTAAAGGTGGAGAGCTTCTGTCGCAATCGCGAAATTGGCCGTACCTTTCGCAATCGCTTCAGACATTTGCGAAGGCGTACCTTGGTGCATGTGCAGCGACACTTTCGGGTAACGTGCCGTAAAGCCTTTGATCACGTCGGGAAGTGCGTAACGTGCTTGGGTGTGAGTGGTAGAAATGTTCAACGTACCCATTTCAGGGTGAGTATGTTCACCAGCAACCGCCTTAATGCTTTCAACTCGCGCCAGAATCTCTTGAGAAATTCGCACGATTTCTTCACCAGCGGGTGTCACCTGCGTTAAGTGTTTACCACTTCGTTCAAAGATCTGAATACCCAATTCATCTTCCAGCAAACGAACTTGCTTACTGATACCAGGCTGAGAGGTATATAGGCTCTCTGCCGTCGCAGAAACATTCAGATTATGGTTCACAACCTCAACAATGTACTTCAGTTGTTGCAGCTTCATCGTAATCCCTTACTCATTGATTGAGATAATAACGTCATACTTATCTTGTCTACTCGCCCGAGTAGATATAATGATTAGTTATAACGTGTTAGCAACTAAATGAACAGTAATTTCTAACTTATAGCTCAAACTCATAGCGAATCGAACACCTTGATTAAATATGCATAGAGTTGAATTTTAAAAATTCGCTTTTTCTTACAGCTCACCGCATTCCGTGCTTAATTACGTCGGAAAACGTGTTTGGGGCAAAATAATCAAACAAATAGGGTGCCGAGAAAGATAAGATTCATGTATTCTTGAACGCTAGCCATACAAAAGTAAAAAAGCAGACGCAAAGATATGAATACTGGTTTAATAATCGCTTTGGTAGTCATCCTACTGGTACTGATCCTTGGCTATAACATCATGTTGCAGTACAAGGTCAAAGTAGAGACAGCGAAAAGACAAGAGTCTGCTCGCTACGTGGCACTGATTGACGGTACAGAAGAGCTGATTGGACACGCTCATCATATTCCTTTCAGCAAGGACTTACTGTTATGTCTTAATAATCGCATTCTTGATGCGCTTGAAAGCATGCGTGACCTCGATCCGAAGAACAAACAACTTGTTCAGCGCGTCGAGAACATGAAACAGCAGATTGCTCAACTGAATGAGAGCAATCAAAGCGGCGAAAGCACGACGTTTAAAATGCCAAGCAGCGACAAGCAAGCTATCTTGATGCTGAAACTGGTAAAACGCCTGCGTGACACCGTTCGTAACGAGCACAACAAAGGTCGACTCGATACACAAACTTATGTGACTGAAAACGCGCGTCTGGAAACCATGCAGATTCGTATTAACATCGAAAACGTCATTAAGCGTGCAAACGATTCGATTGCTCGTGGTCAGCCTGGTACCGCTCTGCAATTGCTTCGTAAAGGTATTGATGCTCTGAGCACAAAAAATGATGCTTACTCAGTTCAAGCAAAACAAAAGCTTGAAGAAATGCTTGGTGATCTTGATAAGAAACGCCAGGACAAGAACGACGCAGAAATGCAGCAAATTGCCGATAAAGAGCGTGACAGTGATATGGATGCGCTCTTCGGTGAAAAGAAAAAGTGGTAAACTCCCCACAAGCTTTCCGCCCTATCCGATTAAAGGCTGCGTTTGCAGCCTTTTTTGTGTCTTATTACTCTGAAAATGACACAGGCTGGATAACCCAAATTTGAATGTAAAGTGCTAAAAATTAAAATGATGAATCTCGACGCCTATCAGGATCTTCTTGCTCCAATTAACCAATTCTTGCAGTGCAGCACCCCAGATGAGTGGGTTGAAGAAGCAAAGAAGCCGGAAAACCTTCAAACCATTTTATTAGACCATCTACTGTGTGAGCTGAAAGCGGGTCAGTCTGCGATGTTCTTGATCCGTAAATACGCCGTAGACAAAGAAAGTTCACACGCCCTGCTCGACTGGTTTAAACCCTACGAAGATTTCGCTTACCGTAAAACGGGGTCATTAGAGACACTAAAAGGTAAGAGCAATATTTCTAAAGCCATCATCGCTAAGTCTGATTCACCATACAGTCAGGATCTGATCGATAAGATGGTTCTGCTGATCAAAGAAGAGTTGCACCACTTCTACCAAGTGCTCGAAATCATGGAAAGCCGTGGCATTGAGTACCAGAACATTCCAGCAAGCCGCTACGCAAAAACCTTAATTTCACACATGAAAACGCATGAACCAGAAACCTTGATTGATAAGCTCATCATCGGTGCTTACATCGAAGCGCGTTCGTGTGAGCGTTTCGCTAAACTGGCTCCGCATATGGATGAAGATATTGCCAAGTTCTATGTTTCTCTGCTGCGTTCAGAGGCGCGTCATTATCAGGATTATTTGATTCTGGCAGAGCAAATCGCGGGTAAAGATATTAGCGAGCGTGTGGCAGAGTTTGGTCGTATCGAAGCCGAGCTGATTTCAACTCCAGACGACGATTTTAAGTTTCACAGTGGTGTGCCTGTACTAGCAGCTTAAGTTGCGAACCTGAAGTAAATAGCAAAAAAGCCGGACATCACATCCGGCTTTTCTGTATCTGGTTCGGCACTTGCTGTAACTCAGTGTTCCATAGACATTCCTGACTGCGCCCTTTCGTCGCTTTTGGAAATGACATTATGTTGCGTTAGCAATTCTAACGTCGTCATCCTCACAGTGAGGGACGAGCGAGTTGGGGAGCTCTTTTACTCGCCAACTAAGAACGTGCGTTCAGCTCCATACGTTGTAAATTCGCATCAATGGTTTGATCGCCTTTCAGCCTTTCCCACAGCTGCCCTAACAGATCTAAGCTTCGCTCACTTGGGTAACGTTGTGTCGATTCCAACAACTGCCATTCCCCGCTTTGGCTCTTCTCGGCGAAAACAAACTCAAAGGAAAGGTTGTTAGACATACCTAATCGTAAATCAGTCACAATCAATGCATCATTCTCTACACGGTAGTTAAGGTAGTTGTGTGAAAACGCCTGAAGCCCTTTTAACGTATCCGGTTTGTCCTCTAGTGGCCAACTGCCTAGAGGATGTGAGACAAAATCAATGCGTTCGCTATTATCGAAAACTGATGCCAAACCTTCCCAATATTTACCATCATCCATCACGACCACACGCCAAAGCAGAGTATTAAATGGTGTCGGTGTAATCAGCACCTGTTGATTTGGTAGGCTCTGCGTCATTAAGTTTTGCTCCACTCGGGAAGCAATGATCTGCTGTGAAGCGTAACCCCACCCCAGATAAAGTGTCGAGATCAGCACAACCGTTTGACACCACTGTCCACCACGCGATTTAGAAAACAGAGCGACACCAATTGCGACCAGTAGAGGTAAGGTGTAAAGCGGATCAATGATGAAGACGTTCCGTAGCTCAAAATAGCCCTCAAAAGGCCATATTAACTGGGTGCCGTAGGTTGTCATCGCATCCAATAAAGTGTGCGTAACCAAAACACTCACAGTCAGAAAAAATACTCGAGACAACGTCCAGAATGTGTCTGGTTTCCATCGACAGTACAGCCAAGAAATCAGCAACGCGAAAGGAGGTAAAACAAGTAAAGAGTGAGAGAATCCACGGTGCTTAATCGTATTTTGGACCGCATCACCATAATCAAGGATCACATCTAGGTCAGGCAAGGTTCCGAGCGCTGCGCCCGTTAATAACACTTTCGCATTGCAGCGTTTGCCGGCTATTGCACCTGCAACCGTTGCCCCTAATGCTGCTTGAGTAATTGAGTCCATACTGGCTATCTAAACCTATTCATGACAAAGATTGATTAAGCCGAAAACTAAAACGCATTCCGATAGGAGTCAAACAACTCGCCTTATTTCACTCTCTTACTTACTTACTTTTACACAATATACCCAAGTGACTTCAAGATGCAGGATTCAGAGCGTTGTCATTGATTCGAGTTCAAGGAAAACAACGTAGCGTAATAGCCCGCTCTTTCCAAGTTGTTTGACGCAGCAATCGGGTCAATGACACGCTCCCAAAGGGCGAGTTGACTGGGCTTGTATACTTTGTTGTCGATTCTTGATTTAGACCCGCTAGACCTTTAAATCGCCGCCGCGTCTACAAACCCAGTCATTCTCGCTGAACCGAGCATCTCGAGGTTACTTGGGTATAGAAGTCGATCAAATGTCGAGACAGGATTGAGCATCACCTTAGGCTAGTTCGGCACCTCAGTGCTGGCAATCTTCTTTAACAGCGTTTCTCTTCGAAGCTCCAAGATCTCATCAATGAGTTTTTCTTTCGCATCGATACCGAAATGCTGAGCATAGTTTTTCACTTTCTCAATTTCGTCTGGCTGGAGACGGTAGACCTCTTTCTTTAAAAGAACTTCTGCTTCGCTTTTGATACAGCCTTGGTGTTGAAGCAACTTAATGATGATTTCATCCGTTGGGTTTACAGCTTTTACCATGATTCTCTAATCTTCAGGTTGAGTGTTGAGCCATTTAGCTCGCTCATTTAAGTCGCACAACTTATAGCCCAAACATGACAACTTTATTGCAGCATCACGTCATAAAATAGCAAAACATGATTTACCGCACATTGGTTTAAATGATTGTTTTTAATCATCATAACTAGACAATCGATATAGCTAGACAAGCAATGTCAGCTGCTCGTAGAGGATATAAAGAGATATCGATAGTAAGAGAAGCAGACAAAGTAAACGTACATCGCAGAACCACTCACCTACTCTGCCGAAGAAATATAGAAGCTCAGAATCTTGATACGAAAAAGCCGGACAACTACGTCCGGCTTTGGCTTAATTTAAAGTGACTAGATCGCTAAATCGCCGCCGCGTCTACAAACCAAGTCATTCTCACTGAACCTAGCATCTCAAGGTTACTTGGGTATAGTTCAGTAAAAATATACCAGCATCTCGACATCATCCCCTTGCTGCTTAGCATTTAATGAGAAATGCAAGTAACCAGCTTCGGTAACTGGAATTTGCAGATATTCATTGCTGCCCCAGTAGTTTGATGCATATTCGTGCTGTTCTACTGTCGGCCAGTACGCTCGGCTAGCGTAGAGGTCAACATTGCCATTTTCGTCATTGTTGTTTTTATCACTTAACCATACGCGAACTTCTTTTACGCCTTGCGGAACATATACCGCAGCGTAACGTTGTTGATGCACGGTTAAGGTCTTTGCCTGGCCAGATTCCAACACTACAGGCGCCAAATCATCTTGTTCTTGTGTTGGGGGTGTTTGTGTTTCTGTCTCTAACGTCGCAACCAGAGTCACGGCATTAAATTCAGTACGACCAGCAATGCTGATGTAGTATCGACCAGGTTTAATGTAGCCAGAAGGTTCGGTCTCAAAGGTGACTACCTCATTACTACCATCTGCGTACTGGCTGAATTCAAAATCGTAGTAATGCGCTTCTTTCTCAAAGCTCATGTAAAGGTCTGCATCACCTTGATTCTCACCTTGCAACGCGACTTCAAAGTGTGTGCTCTTCTCTGGAACGTCAACATAGAACAATTGCTCACTGTATGCTTCCCCACTAATTACCACGCTTTGGTTGGTCGCTAGCGCCGTGACTTGATCAGAAGGGTCTGTCGGCTCGTCTGGCTTGGTATCTGGATTTGGGTCTGGCTGCTCTGGTTGGTTAGCAACAGAATCTAACCAGCGGTCAAACTCGCCGTTGTATTGCTGACCTAATACCTGCACTTGCTGCGCCCATTGCTTAAACTTACCAGCACGCGAAAGCGCCAGCAGAGTGTCCACTTCCTGAGGGTACTCTTCCAACATAAAACGCACGGCTAGGTAACCCCAGCGATAAATACGGTTGGAATCATGAGAGTAAGTGGTTGCAAACACATCCGACAAACTCATCTTTCCATTGTCAATCAAACCAATCGCTGCGTCATAGCCTTGTTTGTAATGCATGTATTCAGCGAAACCTTCTAACCACCAAACAACATAGCCATGTGCCAAGTTATCGCTAAACGAACCGTATTGGTTGAATCTCGCATCCAGATAATGGGTGTACTCATGCTCTAGATTGAGAATAGAAAGCTCATCACCATTGGCGTAACGATAAGCGACAAAGCGCGCCACATTGCCGGCTTCTGATGGGTTACCTTCTAGGTACTGTCCACCATTATCAGTTGTGTTACCAAATAAGAAAGATGAATAATCTACATAGCTGCCATTATTAGCAAACACCGCCACTTCTACCCGTTCGTTATGGTCATCTGCCACTGGCTGATTCCCGGTATTCGCAACTTGGTGAAAGTCCGCTTCTTTGGCAGAAAGCACGTCACATGCTTCTATCGCCTGAGCTTGGGTCAGATCTTGTGAGCGAATAATTGCAGGACCATCACACTCATGACGATTCGGTAAAATACGCGCAGCTAAATCATGTTTTGCTTGGTCTAAATCGAGACCATTCAACCCTTCCGGCGCGTAATAGCTCATCATCTCAACTGCCGCTAACCAAAGTTTGTCGTGTTTGCTACCCAACGGGTTTTGCACCATCACTTGCTGCATTACACGTAGTGCTTTTTCTTTAGTCGCTTTATCCGGACTTGCTAGCAAACGACCAGTTTCACGTACCGCGTTGTACACGAGGAAGCTAGCATCAGTATCAAGCGCCCAAGCGTTATCACGAGCAAAGGCAGCTAAGGTATCGATGTGCTGTGTGTGACTTGCCATGTAACGATAAAAATCATCCTTCGACGCATGCCCTGCCATGGCACGGAATAGATTGTTCAGCCCAGCCACCCACTGCGTATCTTTTGCCGTCTCACGATTAAAGTGACGAAGAGCAGTGAGCTGAGCATCCATGGTCAACGGTAATTGTCTTACGTTGTCGACCATTAAGGTCAAACTCTTCATCGCACCCACTTGTTCGCGACCTTGATCAAGCGCGTGTGGGTTAGCAAGAAACGCATTTATTGACTGCGCAAAGCGTTGGCTCAGAGCTTGAGAGAAATTCGGTTGCTGCGCGTTATAGCGCACATAGTAAGCAGCACGCACAAATTCACCCAAGTTTTCTAACTTACGCGCTTGCTCGGCGTCACCTCGGTAACGAGTAATTTCTTGATTTAATACAGTTTGAATGCGACTCAAGCTCGCTTCGGTGTAAATATCATTTAACGAGTCAGCAGGAGCAGAAAACCAAGAGCTGTAACAGTGATAGTCGGCAGCAGACACTGCGGAAGCGAGGTCAACCGTGTGCTGAAGATCAGCAACATCACATTGTTCTTGGGCAAATGAGAAACTGGAAACACTGGCAAGCATGCAAGCTAGCGCCAAGCGATGACGTGGGAATAGACGTGTATGAGACATAACAACACTCATTAATTAGTTATATATTTGAGCGGTGATTTATATTCCCCTCGCACAATTAAGTGCAATTGATAGCATAGCTTTTTATGAAGTTAGTTCAGAAATATTTAAACGAAAACGTTTTACAAAATATTGATAAACTTATGAATTCAAATAAAAAAGCTCAGCAAGAATCCTCGCTGAGCTTTTTTACAGGTCGCAATCAGATTTTAAACTTTAAAATAAGCCACTTCTTGTTTGAGCTTATTAGAAAGTGCGTTCAGATTCTGGCTTGCGACGTCATTGTTTTTCATCGAGTCAATCGATTCTTTCGACATGCTGGAAATCTGATCCATCGCCACGACAAGCTCACTCACAACTTGAACTTGCTCTTCTGTGGCCGTCACAATATCACGCACTCGATCAAGGGAGTCCTGCGCTTGTTTCTCAATGCTAACCAATAAATGCGTCGCCTCTTCTGTGTTCCTTTGACAACTTTCCACTTGTGGTTGCGTGCTTTCCATCGCGTTCACACTTGCGACCGTCTGGGCTTGAACCTCTTTCAGCATCTTCTCAATCTGAGTAGTGGCTTCCCCCGTACGCTTAGCGAGGTTTCTTACCTCATCAGCAACGACTGCAAAACCGCGTCCAGATTCACCCGCCCGCGCAGCTTCAATTGCAGCATTAAGTGCCAACAAGTTAGTTTGCTCAGAGATGTCACTGATCATATTCACGATGCCACCAATTTCACGCGTTTTTGTCTCAAGTGCCTTCACCTGCCCTACTGTGCCATTTACGGCTGCAGTAACGGATAACATTTGTTCTGCCACAGCAGCAATGCGTTCGCGACCATCACGAGCATTCTCTGATGTGTTAACTGAGTTTTGCTCCGATAAATTTACGATCTTGGCTATCTCATCGATACTCGCATGCATGGTTTCTAATCTGATCGCCATTTGATCCGTAAGAGACGCTTGCTGTTGAGCGGTATCAAATACCGAACGAGAACCACGAGAGACTTCTTCGACTTGCTCTGCTAATTGCTCAGAAGCGCCACGAATATTGCTGACAATCGAGCTGAGCTTTTCTGACATCAAAGACAGAGAATGTAAAATGCTGCCTTGTGCGCTATCACTATGATCTTGGGTTAACTCACCTTCTGCCATTGTTTGAATCGCGCGTTGTGCCTCAAATGGCTCGCCACCTAGAGAGCGTCGGAAGCTACGCTCAATAACAAAACCAACTAAGATTGAAATCAGCAAAGCAATTCCACTTAGAGCAAGCATTAAGCTTTGGAAGCCACTTGCTTGCTCTCGCGCTACTGGCGTCAATTTCTGGTTCAACGTTTCTTGGTAATCAATAAACTCGTTGATCACCTTTAGCCACATCGCAAAGTTAGGGCGGACTTGCTCCAAAAGTAAATCCGTGACCGGTTTGCCGTTTTCTTTTTTAGCGATAACTTCTTGAACGAGAGGAAGTGTTTTCGCTTGGATGTCATCGATACGTTGCAATATCTCGCGTTCTTTAGCGGTAAAAGGAACATCACTTGCCATCATGCTTTGCATCTGTTGTTCAGACTCGCGATAAAACGCTTCCAGACGTTTGATTTCCTCTTCAAAGGCGCGCATTTCTTCCACATTTCGCGCCATTGCAACATCTCTAATTGCAATCGCACGGTCATGGACACTACCTCGATAGTTAATGGCATAGCGCTGCTTCACAGAGTTGATATCCGTAACCTCAGATAAGGTCATATCAATAAAGTTAACTTTCTGAATTCCGACAACCGTAAGTATCGCCATAAGCGCCACTAATGTACCGAAGCCAAGCGCCAAACGGGTTCTCACTTTTAACTGAGCAAGGGACTGCATTTCGTTCTCCTGATAGCAAACGAGATAAGTGAGGCAACTTCGCTGTTTGCCTCTCATTCTAATTTTGTGCGAAAGAGAACAGACCTTGTTGTTCTGACAAAAATTCCAAACTAAATGAGAATTCATCACAGGCATGTTCTATACGCTATCCCGATCACATATTTGAGTTTGAATAAGCAGTGGAATCAGAAGGTTAAGTTCAATACTTTATTATGCGAAACAGAATGGTTTGCGGGATTATTACAACCTAACCTGTCAACGTCTAATCGGTTGCATCAATAAAAGCGATAGGTACCATCGAACAATAAAGATAAGAAATAATTGTTGTTTAACAAGTGCTTAATAAATGTCTGATTCGGTCACCTCATATTTTCCAATTTCCACTTGGAATCTGGATCACAACTCATCAACAAATTCGGTCAAAAGATAATCTGTCATCCATATTTAACGTGCTAGTCATATTTATAAATAAGAATTATTGCTCTAACACAACTTATGGATAAACAAGATGAAATTTACGCAGTGGAGTCTTTTGCTAAGCGGTTTAGTGGCATTACCAAGCTTGGCAGATACGGACGTATACCTCACTAATAACTCGGACCAACCGTTAACCATTCAAGTGAAGCACGAAGGCAGCGATTTACTGAAATACGGAGAGGAATGGCAGCAACATGTGCAAGTGCTTGGTCCTTGGGAAACCAAATCCGTACTCAGCTTTAACCGCTGGGAAGGTGTTAAGTCTGGTCAGAATTATCGCTTCGAGACTGTGGTGTCTAACCCGCAAGGTGAAAGCGTTACGCTTAATCAAGTCATGGAAGGTCATTGGTACAACTCGACCATTGAGTACGGTTTATCTGCAGCAGATGTGGATTTAACGCTGAAAGATGATCGTAATATTCACCGTTCTAGCACTAGTGCCTTTGGGTCTCGCCCTTCTGAATTGGCTTTTAAATCCGCAAGCACTGCGCGCTATGACGATTTGTACTACACCATTACTCCAAACAAAATCGATGAAGTCGTCGATACTGATGAACAAAATCTCAAGTTGATGACTTATAACATTTGGGCGCTGCCTGCAATTGCTTCACATATTGGTGACCGTTTTGAACTCATTCCCGATTATGTCAGAGGTTATGACGTGTTAGCACTGCAAGAAGTGTTTGCCAGTGGTCGCGATGCTTTCTTACGCGAACTCGCCAAAGAATATCCTTACCAAACTAAGATGCTGGATAAAGATGGCTTCAACATTTACGACGGTGGCGTGATCATTGTGAGCCGTTACCCTATCGTTAATCAGGCTCAATACGTCTTCCCAGATTGCTCCGGAACAGATTGCTTCGCAGACAAAGGAGTGAATTACGCAGAGATCATTAAAGGTGGTCAGGCATATCACGTATTCGCTACGCATACAGCCTCTTTCGATACTGATACTGCGCGCGAATACCGACAGCGTCAGTTCAAGCAAATGCGCACAATGGCGCAATCTCTCAATATTCCGAGTAATGAAACGGTGGTTTACAGCGGTGATTTCAATGTGAACAAATTGAAGTTCCCTAGCGATTACCAGCAAATGATCGCCAACCTAAGCGCGATAGAACCGCAATACTCTGGTTATACCGCTTCGACGTTTGATCCTCGCATCAACAACTTTGCTGGAGAAGCCCTATCCGGGGGTGAGAATGTGGAATATCTAGATTATGTAATGGTGAGTAATGAATATGGCGTGAAGTCGTTTAACGATAACCGTGTCGACATTCCACGCTCAACAGCGGAGAGTTTGTGGAAGCATTACAATCTGTCGGATCACTTCCCTGTTAGCGCTGTGATCAAACCATGAAGCGTATTGCGTTAGTCACTGTGTCCGCCGTTGTGGCGGGCACGATTTGGTTCTCAAGCAAAGGTGAAAAGAGCGAGAGCTTTCTGCCGTTTTCTTCCGTATTGGAGAGTGCGACGAATCCCCAAGTCGCTGCATCTACGTCTTCCACAACCAATCAAACTGCAAACAAAACAATCGTACCAAAAGCGAAGGATACTCCCTCTCCACTCAAAGCAATTGCAGGGCGGTTAAGTGATGCCAAAGGTAGAGTATTAAAGGATGAGATAGAAGCGTTTTGGCACTCATGTATGTCCGACCATAACTGTGAATCCAAGCTTGCTGAGTTAGAGAGCTACATGGCAGAAGAACGTTTTGCTCTGCTGGCGAATTACCACCAGCTCAATAGCTTATGGCAACAAAGTGTTGGTAATTTAATGTTTGATGAGCATCAGCCTCTTGCCTCTCGCATCGCACTTCTCAAGGCAGAAGCGAGGAAGATATGGGGGGAACTAGCAGACGTAATTTTTGCCGATGAGTTTGCACTCTATGACTTCAGCTTGCAGGCTGAGCAGTTGGATTCGACTTCACCTCAAGACTATGTGCAAACCTTTGAGAAGTTAGTCCAAGATTGGCAAGGCAATCAAGAAGCATTGGGATTGGTCAGCGAACAAGCGAAATATGAACGCGCTGTTGAACTGATACCGAAAGACATGGGTCATGCGGAGCGCAAGGCTTTGGTTGAGAAGCTTCAACAAACTTACCTTTCTGAACAAGAGAGTGAGGAGATACACGCTCGTGAACTACAGGTCGCGCAGCAAAAGCGGCAAGTGCGCGATTATCAGAGCGAGTTGCAACAGCTTGAATCTAAATTAGCAACGCAAAGAGCCACCAGTCACGCGGGTTTGTCGGACTCGGATTGGCAACGTTATTATCAACAAGCGGTAGCCGATTTTCGCCGTGAGTTCTTCGCGGGTTAATCGCTCACTTGTTTATTAAGAAGTAAGGATAACCAAGAGATTCCCTACTCGCTCAAAACTTAAACTAGGTCATTCCAGCAAGCCTAGGAATCTGGTTCCCGCGAATGCTTGATACAAGAAGGTCGCTCACTTAAAGCGACCTTTTGTTATTCATTCTGTTGGTACAACTCAAGAGTTACAGCACGCGCAAGCACTCTTCTGGTGGCAAACTTAGAAGCGTGTTCGCAAAATTAATCTTCTCATCACGCCATTTCAGTGCTGCTTCTCGGCTGTCTTGCGAGTGACGATCTGCTTCAAAATAGCTTTTCCTTGGTAAACCATTTGCTGGTGTCATCACCATAGATTGTTCATTCAAACGAATCGTAAATAAGAACTGACCACGTTGTCCTGTCTGCGCCGCTGGGTGATGCAACGTCGTATCGCAACAATAACGCTTATCACGTAACGCACGACACGTGTACTCAAATGCATCTTGTGCACCACGCCCCGGAAAAGCGGTATACACACTGATGCCATCACGTTGCAAAGACTGATCACCCGCCGCTAATTGCACTGCATACTGGATCATTCTAAAGCCCAGTACCACACCACCAATGCTATTTAATCCACTAAATTGAATCGCCCCTTCTAAACTCAGACGAAGTTTATCTTCACCTTCATAGAGAAAGAGGTCAGGCGCCGCCCAATCACTTTTTGGAATAAGCAGTTGAGTAATATCCGTGTGTTCCATGTTGGTCTCCGCAACAATATGTGTATTTGAGACCATTAAAATAATGTAATGAGAATTATTATCAATAAAATTCAACAAAAAATGAGAGAAGAAAAAGGCACAACACCATGAAAAACGTTGTGCCTTTAACGAAATAATCTGTCACCGTAGTCCAAATTGAATTCGTTTAGCGAGGTAGGTATTCGATGGTCGTCTCAGAACAGATTCAAACCAAACACCCCTTTCACATCAAACAGCACTTGCTCGGTTTTCTCACGGGAAAGCTGACTGCCTTGTTTTAGGATGTCGATAAGCTGTGCTTTGTCATCAAGGAACATGGCGCGTTTTTCTCGAATAGGACGAAGCATCTCTTGCAGACACTCTTCCAATACTTTCTTGGTTGTTCCATCGCCTAATCCACCACGGCGGTAAAGCATTTTGAGTTCTTCTACATAATCTTTGTCGGTATGAAACGCATCAAGGTATGTGAATACAATATTTCCTTCAACCTGACCTGGGTCTTCAATGCGTAGGTGGTTTGGGTCGGTGTACATCGATTTCACTGCCGCAGAGATTTCTTTCTCTGTTGCTCCAAGGTTGATTGCATTGCCCATGCTTTTTGACATCTTGTTTTTACCGTCAGTGCTTGGCAAGCGTGGTGCGTCACTGAGCAATGGACGACACTCTTTCAAGATGGCTTTTCCGCCAAGGTGATTTATCTTTCTAACGATCTCATTGGTCTGTTCTAGCATCGGTAATT
Organism: Vibrio sp. MM46; assembly: GCF_027587135.1. NCBI lineage: Bacteria > Pseudomonadati > Pseudomonadota > Gammaproteobacteria > Vibrionales > Vibrionaceae > Vibrio > Vibrio sp. MM46. The sequence continues at coordinate 247,533 of NZ_JAPPTO010000002.1, read as the reverse complement.
GGTCATCTCCGACAGGCACGAGAGTCGCGTGAAAACCTGTGATGTCCGCGGCTTGAGAAATTGGGTAAGTCAGAAACCCAGCCGGAATGGAACGCTCAAACCCTTTGCTTTGAATTTCATTTTTCACCGTCGGGTTACGCTCCAAGCGTGCGATAGAAACCAAGTTACTGTAGTACATTGTCAACTCGGCAAGAGCCGGGACTTGAGACTGCAAACAAATGGTAGTTTGGGTTGGGTCAATCCCGACGGCAAGGTAATCCGCGACCACATTTAAAATGTTAGACGAGACCTTAGAGGGATTATGCGCGTTATCGGTTAAGCCCTGCATGTCAGCAACCAAAATGGTTTGCTCATGTTGAGTTTGTAGAGCAACACGTTGTTGTAGTGAACCAACGTAATGACCCAGATGCAAAGGACCTGTAGCTCGATCACCAGTTAAAATGATTTCGCGTTCTTGAGTATCGTGTGGGGTGTTCATAACTTATCTCCAAAGAAAAATAGATCGCTACTGGAGATAAAAAAGACATGACATTCTCAGCTACCGTCCAGCAGCGTAAGAATGTAAAGATTCCGCGCCGCTCTAATTAGAGCGCCACCAGAAGAAGTTTGATGAAGGAGTAAATGTCGTTTTCATGTTTTTAAAACTAACAAGGAGCAGAGCTGAAAACAACCCTACTCCTTGCACAATTTGATTTTTCAATTTTGGTGGCTTTGCCATACACGCATCAAATTTGAATATACATAGCGATAACGAGCGCCGCGCCAAATACACTCCCTGACACAAACGCGAGTAATACCGCTTTGTTCTGTTTACTTCTCATCCTTTGTTTCTCGACTCTCAATTTACGTGAGCTCTCGCTCGGCTCAGTACTCGTAATCAATGGGACAGTAATCAATCCTTTTCGGTGAGCCAATACTGCGAATAACCCTCAGCTCACTCTGTTGCACACAGCGTTACGATTTTTGGCACAAACTTAAACCACTTAGCCCTAGAAATGTGATGACCTTAGAACAAGTTCAATGAAATCCGACATGGATTACAAAGGTACGTATTTTGAAAAATCACGTTTAGATACTTCTTTTAGGATGCTTTTATTTAGATGTTTAATGGATAAAAATTTGAGTTATTTAGCATCAAATACGGTTTATCAAAAGAAGAATGACACCGATCATCTTTTGACCAAAACCTTGAAAAATATAACCAAACCATGAGGGCGAAATAGCTAACCAATAACTAAACTTTCAGGACACTAACCCCCAGTTAGGGAGCAAAAGATGAGCGACAACAACAATCACTCCAAATGTCCTGTCATGCATGGAGCGAATACCAACCAACAAGCCACAGAGTTCAATTGGTGGCCGAAAACCCTCAACCTCGATATCCTACATCAACACGATCACAAAACTGACCCAATGGGCGCAGACTTCAACTACGCTGATGCCTTTAACTCTCTTGACTTAGAGGAAGTCAAAAAAGACCTGAAAGATCTGATGACCGATAGCCAAGATTGGTGGCCAGCGGATTGGGGTCATTACGGTGGTTTGATGATTCGGATGGCGTGGCACTCTGCAGGTACGTATCGAATTGCCGATGGTCGTGGTGGTGCAAGTCGAGGTAATCAGCGTTTTGCTCCCCTCAACAGTTGGCCAGATAACGGTAACCTCGACAAAGCCCGTCGCCTTTTATGGCCGGTCAAAAGAAAATACGGTAACAAGCTATCCTGGGCGGATTTAATGATTCTTGCTGGCAACATGGCTTATGAGTCAATGGGCTTCAAGACATTCGGTTTTGCCGGCGGTCGAGAAGACATTTGGCATCCAGAAAAAGACATTTATTGGGGCGCAGAAAAAGAGTGGCTGCAACCAAGTGGCGGTGAAAACAACCGATACTCTGGCGAACGTGATCTCGAGAATCCGCTTGCAGCAGTGATGATGGGCCTGATTTACGTAAACCCAGAAGGGGTCGACGGTAAACCCGATCCCATCAAAACCGCACACGACATGCGTGTAACATTTGCCCGTATGGCAATGAACGATGAAGAAACCGTTGCATTAACAGCCGGTGGTCACACTGTTGGTAAAGCACACGGCAACGGCGACGCTTCGTTACTTGGTCCTGAACCTGAAGGCGCTGAAATTGAAGACCAAGGTTTCGGTTGGCTAAATAAAACTTCTCGTGGCATAGGACGTGATACCGTCACTAGTGGCATCGAAGGCGCATGGACAACCAACCCAACCAAGTGGGATAACGGCTACTTCCATTTGTTGTTCACCTACGACTGGTGGGTAACGAAGAGCCCAGCAGGCGCAGAGCAATGGGAACCAATCAACATAAAAGAAGAAGACATGCCTGTGGATGTTGAAGACCCAAGCATCCGCCGCAATCCGATGATGACCGATGCGGATATGGCACTGAAGTTTGACCCAGAGTACCGCAAAATCGCCGAGCGTTTCCGCGACGACCCTAAGTACTTTGAGGATTGCTTTGCTCGAGCTTGGTTTAAACTGACTCACCGCGATTTAGGACCTAAATCTCGTTATCTCGGCCCTGATGTGCCAGCCGAGGATTTGATTTGGCAAGATCCGGTACCACCGGTGTCTTATCACTTATCTGAAGACAATATCGATGCACTCAAGATGGCGATTCTTAACAGCGAGCTAAGTATCGCAGAATTAGTCTCAACCGCATGGGACAGCGCGCGAACATTCCGTGGTTCAGACCGCCGAGGCGGAGCAAACGGTGCGCGTATCCGCCTTGCACCGCAAAAAGATTGGGTAGGTAACGAACCGGAAAGATTGCAGAAAGTGCTCAACACGCTCGATTCAATTCGCACCACCCACAACTCCCCTATCAGCATGGCGGATTTGATTGTGCTTGCTGGCGGAGTGGGTATTGAGAAAGCAGCATCGAATGCGGGCATGAATATTTCTGTGCCATTTAGCCAAGGTCGTGGTGACTCAACCGATGCAATGACTGACGCCGAATCCTTCGATGTACTCGAGCCGATCCATGATGGATTCCGTAACTGGCTAAAATCAGATTACGTTGTGACGGCAGAAGAACTATTGCTTGAAAGAAGCCAATTGATGCAACTAACCGCAGTCGAAATGACCGTATTAGTTGGTGGCATGCGCGTGCTTGGTACCAACTACGGCGGCGCTGCGCATGGTGTGTTCACTGATAATGTCGGCGCGTTAACGAATGACTTCTTCGTAAACCTCACTGATATGAGCTACACCTGGCATCCAACCAGTGATAACGAATACGAAATCCGCGAGCGAGCTTCTGGTCAAACAAGATGGACAGCATCACGTGTTGACTTGGTGTTCGGTTCAAACTCCGTGCTCCGCTCTTATGCCGAGGTTTACGCACAAGACGACAACAAAGAGAAGTTTGTGCACGATTTTGTTGCTGCATGGGTAAAAGTAATGAACAACGACCGCTTTGACCTTTAATCGCCTAACTTAATCAAGCTTTAACCATTGAGAGAAGAGCCAAACATTATGGCTCTTCTCTTTCTTACCTTTCTTTTATTTCTGGTTTCTCTATCCATACTTCCTCGTTCTCTCCTCTCTTTGGCTTAGATTCTTTTACTGAAGATTAACCGCCCGATATTGTCATACAATTAACCATATTCAGAAGGCAAACGTATCTCAATCAAATACCCATTTTTTGCTTATACCTTCTCGTTTTCGTGACCTTATTCCGAAGACATAAAAATCACTCAAAGCCAATAAAAATCGTACCAATAGGCTAACCAACCTCTCATTTTTATCAAAAACCAGTGGCAAATCGCCTTTCGTCTCATTTTCCGATTGCAAATTCAAAATGAGGAATTAAGATAAAAGCATATAATCATACAATAAGATATTTGGAGTTTGATATGACAAAACCTGTCATTGGTTTCATCGGCCTTGGTCTGATGGGTGGAAACATGGTTGAGAACCTTCAAAACCGTGGTTACGAACTAAACGTAATGGATCTGAATAAAGACGCAGTAGCAGCATGTGTTGCTCGCGGCGCAAAAGAAGCAAGCTCACCTAAAGCACTGGCTGAAGCAAGTGACATCGTGATGCTATGTCTAACAACATCTGAAGTTGTTGAGAAAATCGTTTATGGTGAAGAAGGTATCCTAGCGGGTATTCAAGAAGGCGCGACACTGATTGACTTCGGTACGTCTATCCCTGCTTCTACTCGTAAGATCGGTGCAGACCTTGCAGCTAAAGGCGCAGGTATGGTCGATGCGCCTCTAGGTCGTACGCCTGCTCACGCAAAAGATGGTCTTTTGAACATCATGGCTGCAGGTGACATCGAAACATTCAACAAGGTGAAGCCTGTACTGGACGATCAAGGTGAAAACGTATTCCACCTTGGTGCGCTAGGTTCTGGTCATGTGACTAAGCTAGTAAACAACTTCATGGGTATGACAACAGTAGCGACCATGTCTCAGGCATTTGCGGTTGCTAAACGTGCTGGCGTTGATGGTCAACAACTATTCGACATCATGTCTGCTGGTCCATCAAACTCACCATTCATGCAGTTCTGTAAGTTCTACGCTGTAGATGGCGAAGAGAAGCTTGGTTTCTCTATTGCAAACGCAAACAAAGACCTTGGTTACTTCTTAGAGATGGTAAAAGACCTAGGCACTGAGTCTCTTATCGCAGAAGGGACTTCTAAGAGTCTACAAGCTGCAGTGGACCAAGGTCTTGGTCAAAACGACGTACCAGTGATCTTTGATTACTTCGCAGAACTAGAAGGTTAATACCTTACTCAACTGCGCTTCCAAAGCCTTGCTAACCCCGTAGCAAGGCTTTTTTGTGCTTTCTTTTCTCCTCTTAAATCACTCCTTCTCCCTCTTTGAGATCCACACCCTACGTTCAAACTGTATATGTACTCAAGCAGCTTCAAGATGCAGGATTCAGAATGTTGCCATCGATGCCCTTTTTACCAAAAGTAAGCAAGGAGAATAACGCCGTGCGATAGCAAGGTTTGTCCAAGTGGTTTGACACCGCCATTGGTTTAATAAAAAACCGAGTTCATGACACGCTCCCAACGGATATTCTTGGCAAATGGTAAGGGGGTTGGCTTGTATACTTTGTTGGCGATTATTGATTGAACTCTACGAAACCTTTAAATCACCGCCACGTCTACAAACCAAGTCATTCTCGCTGAACCAAGTCATTCTCGCTGAACCAAGTCATTCTCACTAAATCAAGCATCACAAGGTTACTTGGGTATAGACATGACATTATGTTTGTACATTATTCCGCGGATATTTTCTTTTTACAGTTAAAGAGTGACGATTATCTTGAGACTGGCTTCTGAGTACTAGTTGAAGAATTCCAATTTAATGGGAAGCTTTGCCCTTCGTTACAAACCATCGGTGAACTACCCAGAACAACCATTATCACCGCAGAACATGAGCCACGGCGTGATGATTATCGATGACTACAGCTCAAGGTGTGGGAGCATACTGCAAGCGTTATCTGGGTGTTATTCATGGCTTTTTGTCATTCTCTGGGCTGAATGGTTTAGCAACGCGCTCTACTGCAGCGTTTTCAAAGCAGCGCAAACATCCGTCATGGCACACTTTCAGAATCGTTCACTGCAAGTTAATTGGAATGATAAAGATCGTTTGTGGCTCAATTAATGACACCATAAACAAAAAAATCCCACGGTATTGACCGTGGGATTTTTCATAGAGAGTTTGTTAATTGCGGTTAGCTTTTCGCGTTAGCTAACTTTGGGCTTTTAGGTCCTCGCGCCGCGTTCACCAATAGAACACCAACCGAGAGAACAATCGCACCACACAAGATGAACAGAAGTCGACCTGTTGGCTCGTTTGGAATCAGAGCCATCGCTAGGATACCGAAGCCTGCTACGCTAATAAGCTTACCAAGCATGCCACGCTGTTTTGTATCTAGGTTTTGTTGCTCTTCACTATCAGCCACAAGCGGTGTGTTCCAGTTCTCGAACAATTGGTCCACTTCTTTTTCACGCTCAGGCGTCAAGCCTTTGTAGAAGCGTGTTGTTAGTAAGAAGAAACCACCAGTGAAGACAACGTGCGCCGCTAGGCTCAAGCCAACTTTAAGGTCAGCCCACTCACGTGCTGTTAGAGCTTGTTCTAGTCCGAATAGGTGCTCAACATCTTGTGCTTGTAGAGAGATACCGAAGATGTAAGAAACAAAGCCACCTACAACGAGTGTTGCCCAACCAGCCCAGTCTGGCGTCTTACGAATCCACATACCAAGTAACACAGGAATCAACATTGGGAAACCAATCAACGCACCTACGTTTAGTACGATATCGAACAAGCTCAGGTGACGTAATGAGTTGATAAACAAACCAATACCGATGATGATGAAGCCCATCATAATGGTCGTCACTTTACTCACGATAACCAGCTCTTTCTGTGACGCTTGCGGGCGTACAATAGGGCTGTAGAAGTTCATCACAAAGATACCTGCGTTACGGTTTAGACCAGAGTCCATTGAAGACATGGTCGCCGCAAACATTGCTGACATCAGAAGACCCACCATACCCGCCGGCATTACGTTTTGTACGAACGCTAAGTAAGCTGCATCACCACCTACTGAGCCGTACTGCTCTGCAAAGTCAGGCATAAATGCCGCTACGTACCAAGGAGGTAGGAACCAAATGATAGGACCAACAATCATCAACACACATGCAAGACCTGCAGCTTTACGCGCATTCTCACTGTCTTTTGCACATAGGTAGCGGTAAGCGTTGATGCTGTTGTTCATTACACCGAACTGCTTAACAAAGATGAACACCACCCAAAGGACAAAGATACTGATGTAGTTCAGGTTGTTACCCAGCATGAAGTCGCCGTGGAAATTCGACACGATGTTACCAATACCGCCGCCGTGGAAGTAAGCCGCCACCGCACAAGTAATGGTTACCGCCATGATAACCAGCATCTGCATGAAGTCAGAAGCAACAACCGCCCAAGAGCCGCCCGTTACCGCCATCAACATCAGAACCAAACCAGTTACGATAATGGTCGCTTCCATCGGAATATTGAATACCGCAGCCACAAAGATTGCGAGACCATTCAACCAGATACCAGCTGAGATCAAGCTGTCTGGCATGCCAGCCCAAGTGAAGAACTGCTCTGACGTTTTACCAAAACGCTGACGAATTGCTTCGATTGCCGTTACTACACGTAGCTGGCGGAACTTTGGAGCAAAGTAAAGGTAGTTCAAGAAGTAGCCAAATGCGTTGGCTAAGAATAGGATTACAACAACGAAACCGTCGTTGAACGCGCGTCCTGCGGCACCTGTAAACGTCCATGCTGAAAATTGCGTCATGAAGGCGGTAGCACCTACCATCCACCATAACATCTTACCGCCCCCTCGGAAGTAGTCACTGGTCGACGTCGTGAACTTACGGAACATCCAACCAATGGCAACTAGGAAGAAGAAGTAGGCAAGAACAACAAAAGTATCAATAGTCATTTTTTCAGCCTTTCGAGTTTGATCATTTTCTACTGCCTAGATTACTCCGTTCATATTTTTATTTGTACTACAATAAGCTTTAATTGTGATCTAAAGCATAAGTTGTTCGACGAAAAAAACGCACTAAAAGCCTTTATTTTCTTGGCTCTTTGGGATTTTAAGGAATAATCACCACGTAAGCCATTGCACTATATTGTAATACAAATAATATATTAGAAATCCATTAAAGTATGGAATATTTTTCTTTCTTGTGCTTTGTCTGAAGATCAAAAATGCGTGGCATTTATTTGTAGGAAACGTAATGAGATGTTTCAGATGAACTGGATCGCAAGCGCGATTATAGATGAATACAAAAATTGAGATTCCCGACTCGCTCCTTCGTCGCTCTCGAGAATGGCGCGGAGGAGGTTCTGCGCATTTCTATTCCCAGTTCTTAAACCTCATGCTTAACCTCTCGGCTTTTCCCCTACTCCTTCCGTCATTTCTAGAAGGAGGAACGATTGAGTAGGAAATCTCTTTTCTGGTTCCTTTATCTCACCTCTTTCAAACACAAAAAAGCGAGCACTAAGGCTCGCTTTACATTCTTTTCGCTAATTTTATCGGGGCGCTACGACACTTATGCTACGTGAGCGACGGCGTCACGAACCAATGTACCTAGTTCATCCCACTTGCCTTCATCGATAAGCTTTGTAGGAACCATCCAAGTACCGCCACATGCCAGCACTGAAGGAATAGACAAGTACTCATCTACGTTACCTAGGCTCACACCACCTGTTGGCATGAATTTTACTGGGTAAACTGCCGTTAGTGCTTTAAGCATACCAACACCGCCAGATGGCTCAGCAGGGAAGAACTTAAGTGTACGCAGACCCATTTCCATCGCTTGCTCAACAAGGCTTGGATTGTTTACGCCAGGTACAATAGCTACACCCTTGTCTAGGCAGTATTGAACCGTACGAGGGTTAAAGCCTGGGCTAACAATAAAGTCCACACCGGCTTCAATCGCTTGGTCAACTTGTTCATTAGTTAAGATTGTACCCGCACCAATCAACATTTCTGGGAACTCAGCACGCATCGCACGAATCGCTTCTGCAGCACACTCTGTGCGGAACGTGATTTCAGCGCAAGGCATACCGTTTTCAACCAAAGTGCGACCTAGAGGAATCGCATCTTCTGCTTTGTTGATGGCAATAACAGGAATTACTTTTAGGTTTGCTAATTGTTCGTTTAATGTCGTCATAAGAGTGTACTCATCGTCGTTAACTTGAGTTCAATAAATCACTGCGGAGCGCCGATTATTCAACACTCCGCAAAAGAATTACAAAGGAAGATCGGGCATCACTTCACGTGGAATGATGGCACCTTTGTGCTGAATAACCTCACCAGCCATACAATGACCAGAGTAAGCTGATTCAGCCGCGTTACCACCAGTCAAACGCTTCGCCAAAAAGCCTGCACTGAAAGAGTCACCTGCTGCCGTCGTATCAATCACGCTATCGACTTTGTTTGGTGCCACGTATTGCACTTCACCATTCGCCACAACTAAACAATCTTTGCTGCCACGTTTAATGATGATTTCATCTACGCCCAGTGCAGAGGTTCTTTCAATACATTGCTCTAGGTGCTCATCACCATACAGCATTTGCTCATCTTCAAATGTGAGTAGAGCAATATCGGTAAACTTAAGAATCTTAAGGTACCAAGACATGGCACTCTCTCGGCTTTCCCACAATTTAGGACGGTAGTTATTATCGAAAATAACCTGGCCGCCTTGCGCTTTAAAGCGTTCGAGGAATGCAAACAACTGCGTCTTACCTTCTTCAGTAAGAATCGCTAATGTAATGCCACTCAGGTAAACCGCATCATAAGAATAAAGCGTGTCGACTAGTGCCGAAGATTCGTCCTGTTCAAACAAAAACTTTGCTGCTGCTTCATTACGCCAATAGTGGAAGTAACGCTCGCCTGTCTCATCCGTTTCGATGTAGTAAATACCCGGCTGTTTACCATTAACAGTCAACACTAAGCTGGTATCAATGCCCTCTTCTTGCCATGCTGAAAGCATTTCTTGGCTAAAAGGATCATTACCCAGGGCAGTTACATAGCTAGTTTTGATATCGTGAGCTTTCGTCAAACGGGATAAGTAAAGAGCGGTATTCAACGTGTCACCACCGAATGACTGACGCAACTGACCTTCCTTTTTCTGTAGCTCAACCATACATTCGCCAATGATCGCGATATTTAATGATTTCATACTGTCACCTTAGCAACTGAGGTTGCGCTATACGTTACTTTAAGAAGTCTTCACGAGCTGGGTTGAAGATATCCAGAAGAATGCTGTCTTGCTCTAGTGCAACCGCACCATGCATCATGTGCTTACGAGCAAAGTACGCATCACCCTCTTTCAGTACTTTCTTTTCGCCTTCGATTTCTGCTTCAAAGCTGCCACGTACTACGTAGCCGATTTGATCGTGAATCTCATGCGTATGTGGAGCACCAATCGCACCTTTGTCAAAACATAGGTGAACAGCCATCAGATCATCTGTGTAAGCAACAATTTTACGTTTGATACCGCCGCCTAGCTCTTCCCACGGGTTCTCATCTAATACAAAGAAAGAATTCATCGTCATACTCCTAAAAAGTCTCTATTAAAGCGAACCCTACGGCACTTCATTCTTAACCATGCTTTCACAAGAAGGTTCTCTTAAAAAACCGTCATGTTGATAAAAGTGAAACACGAAACGAAAGGGTCTGCTGTCGAATTGGTAAAGAGCATATCCGATCCATTTCAATTGTCATACAATATATCTAAAAATATGTGATATCCATCAAATGGAGAGACCTAAACCATTCCACTTAACGATTGATAACGTAGAAACATCAGCCACACAAAGGATTTCCACCGCATTGAAAATCAATAAGTTAACTAAAATCACGTGATTTCACTCTCCCTTTTTGCCACAAAAACTACACCCAAACTTAATATTGTATTACTTTATAGAAAGTTTAAGAAAACAACACACTTCATCTGAGGGTGGTAAAGAAATGACTACACAACCGATTTTGTTGACTGAAGCAGAAGTCGAACTACTAAGAAAGGAAGTCGGAAAGCCGAGCTTAATGGGCAAATCCATTGAAGCGAATCGCAAGGAACTTGAAGCCTTTATGCGTCTGCCTCTAGACGTACCAGGTCACGGCGAAGCGGGTGGCTACGAGCACAACCGCCACAAACAAAACTATACCTACATGAACTTAGCGGGTCATTTGTTCTTGATCACTCAAGAAGAAAAGTACGCGCAGTTCGTTAAAGCTCTTCTCGCTATTTACGCAGAGAAGTACCTCACCTTTGATTTCCACGTACAGAAAAACACTAACCCTACAGGTCGTCTTTTCCACCAGATCCTTAATGAACACTGTTGGTTAATGTTTACTAGTCTTGCCTACTCTTGCGTGGCATCAGTGATGACAGAAGAAGAGCGCACTGCGGTTGTTGAGCGCATTCTCGAACCAATGCTAGACATGTTCACCGTGAAATACGCGCACGATTTCGACCGTATTCACAACCACGGTATCTGGGCAGTGGCGGCTGTTGGTATTTGTGGTCTAGCTATTGGCAAACCTGAATATCTAGAGATGTCTGTGTATGGTCAAGACCGTGACGATACTGGCGGTTTCTTAGCGCAAATCTCACAACTGTTCGCACCTTCTGGTTACTACATGGAAGGTCCGTACTACCATCGTTATGCGATTCGTCCAACTTGTGTATTCGCAGAAGTGGTACACCGTCACATGCCTGAAGTAGACATCTACAACTACAAAGACAAAGTGATTGGCAACACAGTACAGGCGATGCTAGCAACAGCTTACCCGAATGGTGAGTTCCCAGCCCTAAACGACGCATCTCGAACCATGAGCATTACCGATATGGGTGTTCAAGTTGCAGTGAGCGTTTACAGCAAGCACTACGGCTTGGATGACAACATTCTAGGCATGGCGAAGATTCAAAACGCCGTTTGGATGCACCCATGCGGTCTAGAGCTTTCTCAAGCTTACGATAAAGCAATCGCAGACCGTGAAATCGGTATACCTTTCTGGCCAAGTGTGGAACTTAACGAAGGTCCAACTGGCAACAACGGTGCACAAGGCTTTATCCGTATGCAGGATAAAACCGGTGATGTGTCACAGCTTGTGATGAACTACGGTCAACACGGCATGGGACATGGTAACTTCGATACGCTTGGCATTACCTTCTTCAATCGTGGTCAAGAAGTGCTGCGTGAATACGGCTTCTGTCGCTGGGTAAACGTTGAGCCTAAATTCGGCGGTCGTTACCTAGACGAAAACAAATCGTACGCACGTCAAACTATCGCGCATAACGCGGTAACGATTGATGAGCAATGTCAGAATGGTTTCGATGTAGACCGCGCTGATTCAGTGCACGGTTTGCCTCACTTCTTCAAAGTAGAAGGTACTGAAATCAACGGTATGAGCGCGTTTGCGAACGACCATTACCCGAACACAGACATGCAGCGCAGTGTGTTCATGCTTAACCTAGATGAGCTTGAAGCACCGCTATTGTTAGACCTTTACCGCATTGAAGGTGAAGGCGAGCATCAGTACGACTACTCTCATCAATACGATGGTCAAATCGTACGTACTAACTTCGATTACCAAAGCTTTGGTGCGCTGAACACGCTTGGCGATGACTTCGGTTACCAGCACCTTTGGAAAGTAGCAAGCGGAAAAACGCAAGATATGGCATTGGTTAGCTGGCTACAAAACAACACCTACTACACTTGGTTAGGCACAAGCAGCAGCGCGAAACAGAACGGCGATAATGAAGTGATCTTCACTCGCACTGGCGCCAATGACCCAAGCTTTAACCTACGTAGCGAACCGGCATTCATTCTACGCAGCAAGGGCGAATCGACACTATTTGCTTCTGTGCTAGAAACACACGGCTACTTCAACGAAGAGTTTGAGCAATCGGTGAATGCACGTGGTCAGGTGAAAGATATCCGCGTCGTGGGTTACAACGCCGTTGGCAGCATCGTAGAAATCACGACTGAAAAATCACTGGTTACTGTGATGATCAGCAATGTTCTAGGCGCTGACGACCAAACCCCACACCAAGTAGAAATGAACGGTAAAACCTACAGCTGGAATGGCTTCTACTCTCTAGAAGTGAACGCATTCGGGCAGGAGAAATAACAATGAGCTACCAAACCCAGTCTTACCAACCGCTATTAATGAACTTTGAAGAAGCGGCAGAACTAAGCAAAGCACTTGGCACGGATAGCCTATTAGGAAATGCACTAGCACGTGACATCAAACAAACTGACGCTTACATGGCAGAGGTAGGTATTGAAGTTCCAGGTCACGGCGAAGGCGGCGGTTACGAGCATAACCGTCACAAGCAAAACTACATCCACATTGATCTAGCGGGCCGCCTATTCCTTATCACTGGCGAACAGAAATACCGCGATTACATCGTGGACATGCTAACGGCTTACGCGAAGGTTTATCCGACGCTAGAGAGCAACACCAGCCGTGACTCTAACCCTCCGGGTAAGATCTTCCACCAAACTCTGAACGAGAACATGTGGATGCTATACGCGTCTTGTGCGTACAGCTGCATTTACCATACCTTGGAAGAAGAGCAAAAATCACTGATTGAGAACGACCTGTTCAAGCAAATGATTGAGCTGTTCGTGGTAACTTACGGTCACGACTTCGACATCGTACACAACCACGGTCTATGGGCAGTAGCCGCTGTGGGTATTTGTGGTTACGCAATTAACGATCAAGATGCGGTAGACAAAGCGCTTTACGGCTTGAAACTAGACAAGGTCAGCGGCGGCTTCCTAGCTCAGTTAGACCAGTTGTTCTCGCCAGACGGCTACTACATGGAAGGTCCTTATTACCACCGTTTCTCGCTACGTCCAATCTACCTATTCGCAGAAGCGATTGAGCGTCGTCAGCCTGAGCTTGGTATTTACGAATTTAACGACTCGGTCATCAAGACCACGTCTTATGCCGTATTTAAGACGGCATTCCCAGATGGTACTTTGCCAGCACTGAACGATTCATCGAAGACGATTTCGATTAACGATGAAGGCGTAATCATGGCTACGTCAGTGTGTTTCCACCGTTACGAGCAGTCTGAAACGCTACTTGGCATGGCAGACCACCAGCAAGACGTTTGGGCTCATATCTCAGGTAAAACATTGTCTGACGCGGTTGCAGCAACAGACAACATCAAACCATTCAACTGGGGTAGCCTATTCGTAACAGACGGTCCAGAAGGCGAAAAAGGCGGCGTAAGCATTCTTCGTCACCGTGACGAGCAAGACGACGATACAATGGCGCTTATCTGGTTTGGTCAGCACGGCTCCGATCATCAGTACCACTCAGCGCTAGACCACGGTCACTACGATGGTTTACACCTGAGCGTGTTTAACCGTGGTCATGAAGTGCTGCACGATTACGGCTTTGGTCGCTGGGTAAACGTTGAGCCTAAATTTGGCGGTCGTTACATCCCAGAGAACAAGTCTTACTGTAAGCAGACGATCGCGCACAACACAGTAACGGTTGATCAAAAGACACAAAACAACTTCGACACAGCGCTAGCAGAAACCAAGTTCGGTTCTAAGCACTTCTTCAAAGCTGATGACGAAAAACTGCAAGGCATGAGCGGTCGTATTTCTGGTTACTACAACGGTGTAGACATGCAGCGCAGCATCATTCTTGCTGAATTGCCAGAATTCGAAAAACCACTTGTGATTGATGTTTACCGCATCGAAGCAGATCAAGAGCACCAATACGACCTGCCAGTGCACTACTCTGGTCAAATCATCCGTACGGATTTTGAATACGACGTAGAAAGCACGCTGCGTCCAATGGGCGAAGACAACGGCTACCAGCACCTATGGAACATCGGTTCTGGTCAAGTCGAAGTTAGTTCACTGGTAAGCTGGTTGCACGACAACAGCTACTACTCGCTAATCACAAGCGCAACTAACGGCAGCAAAGTGTTCTTCACCCGCACAGGCGCAAATGATCCAGACTTCAACTTGAAGAGCGAACCAGCACTTATCCTACGTCAATCAGGTCAGAACCACGTGTTTGCCTCAGTGCTAGAAACACACGGTTACTTCAACGAGTCTATCGAAGCATCGGTTGGCGCTCGTGGCCTAGTTGAGTCAGTAACCGTCGTTGGCAACAACGAAGTGGGTACTGTGATTCGTCTGCAAACCACAACAGGCAACGCTTATCTGTTCGCTATTTGCAACTTAGATGAAGACAAGCAAAACGCTGCACATCGCGTTGAATTCGACGGTGTGGCTTACACTTGGGAAGGCGCATTCGCACAAATTTAATCTTTAGATAGCCACTAGAAATTAATGTAAAAAATCGGGAACTAATTCAAAGCCGGACGTCATGTTCGGCTTTTTTTCTTTCAATTCAAATCACTAAGTCTCTCTCAGTTTTATCAAAACAAATCGTTTGTACGTGTTTTATTGAAGGCACAAAAAACACCTAACCACAGGACTCTGCTGATTAGGGGTGGTAGAAATTAATCATTAGCTATCAGGTTACTTACCGTTTAGCTTTAACTTAGAGAACAAAACTCCACCAACTTGACCAATGTTTTGGGCTTTTCAAAGCGAGGGCTTCTTGTTCCTCTAGAATCTGACCTATCACTTAAAACGCCCCTTTCACTGAGTACCTTAGCCGCAGAAATCGGTGTTAAAAGCCCCTCTCATCGGTTGTCTCCCTTCCATAGTGAGCAAGCAACTGGCATAAAAAAGCCCTCGTCGTTGAGGGCTTTTAATCGGATGACAACTTACTTATTAATCATACATAAGCTTTTCTGCTTTCTTTAAATCAAACTCATTAAGGGATTTACGCGCCAAATGCCTAAACGGTAGCGCTTTTACTATCTCCTCAAATGGCATGACGGCGAACGCCCAGAAAAAAGAAAGGTCCCAATGCAGAATGATCAACGCACATAACGGGATAGACACGATCCACTGACCAGTGAAGTTAATCTTGAATACTTCCGTTGTCTTACCTAATGCACGTAAAACATGCCCATGCACCGTGTTATAGCCACGCACAATTGGCAACAAAATGTACAGCGGGGCAATGGAAGCAAGTGCAACGTATGTAGTCGGGTCCAAATCTGGATACAGATCTGGAAGAACGAAACTCAACGCAAGGAAAAAGGCAGCGGATACAAACGAGATCATCACTGCCATGTCGATGCTGATATCAACGTTCTTGCGTAACTCATCCATTTGTCGTGACCCGATAGCTTGACTGATCGTAATCGCCGACGAGTGTGCCCAAGCGGTGATGAACTGTGTACCTGCTTTAATCCAAGGCATCACAATGGTCATAGCTACGTAGGCGTTCAAGGTAAGCTGCGAGTACAACAACATGTAAATGGTCGCACCGGTTTGCAGCATGGTCACGTTTGCTGCAACAGGGAAAATCTCTTTAAAGTGATTGAGTGTGTTTCTCTTCAGTGAAGCATCCAGATTTTTAGTCGACAAGACAATGGAGTCATCTAACTTGATACAGAGAGTCAAATACGACAGTCGAATGGTGATCGCGATTAAGCTGCCTGCCGCTGCACCTTGCACACCAATCCCCTCAAAGCCTGCTAATCCGTGAATCAGCACATAAGACATTGCCATGTTCACTGGCAACTCAATCAAGTAACCTTTAAACGGCACTTTGGTTCGACCAAGTGCATTAAACAAAGCGATCATCACTTGAGTAATTGCGTTGAAAATAATGATGAACTTAGCAACAGCAAGGTAGCGTTCAGTCTCTGCATAAAGGGCGACATTATCGGTTAACTTACTGATCAGCGCTTTGTCGAAGGCGGTAATTAATGTCCAAAACAAGACCGCGACCAAAACGTTGATAATTAAGCCCGCCCAGAAGCCTTTGTTGAGCGACAAATGTTGCCCAGATCCGACCGCACGGCTAAGTACCAACTGTGAACCGTTCGCCAACGCCATTTGTATACCTAAAACAAAGGAGACGATGGTAGTAGCAATACCCATGGCAGCAAGAGAAACTTCACCGAGCGGTGATACGAGGAAGGTGTCGATCATTAACATCGACTGCATTAACAGTGCGTTCAAGGCCAGAGGCCAAGCGAGGGACAGATTTTTTCTTATATAGGGTTGGGAAGACATGCTAGACCTTTCAAAGTTGTCACAGAGAACCGCTAACACAACAAGCGGTTGTCATTAAAACCTTGGCTCTGCCCCCCTTTTCATATTCATGGGGCAAAGCCAAACATATGTTGATTCATCAACCGTTAACGACCTGGGACAGTTTTTGGTTTTCGTCATTCAGCAAAGTGTGCGACGCTAACCGAGCTTGATCGCCATTGCCCGCCATGATGGCGTCATAAATTTCACGATGCTCTTCAATGCAGAATCGACCACCTTCAGCTGAATGATCGATAAACAGCTTAAAGATGGTCGAGAGAATATTGCCAAACGGAATATAGAATTGGTTACCCGTGGACAAGAAAATTGTCTGGTGAAACAGGTGGTCGTTGACCGTCCAATCGTCATAGTCATAGCGACTGGCTGCCATGGTCATACGCTGAAAAATGACCGACAATTCCTTTCTTTGCTCTGCCGTTGCGTTACTTGCAGCCAAGGCACATGCCTCAGGCTCAATCGCTTTACGTAGCCCCAAAAACTGAGCCAGAAACGGCTCGGTATCTTCTAAATCTTGAATCCATTCCAAGAGTTGTGGATCGAGAAAATGCCAATTATTACGCGCACGAACTGTTGTCCCTACTTTTGGCTTAGACTCGATCAACCCTTTTGCTGAAAGCAGTTTGGTTGATTCGCGCAATGCCGTACGACTCACCCCAAATGCGTCACAGAGTTCCATTTCATTCGGTAGCCTTTCATTTTGATTTAGCTCACCTGACAGTATTTTGCGGGCGATTTGTCTGGCAACTTGCACATGAATCTTGCGGTGTGAATCTTCCACAAGAGAAAATTTTGCCATTTGACGCTCCTTATAATTATGTTTCCAGTGCTTTGGCGCTCAATAAATGATCAAAACAAGCCAGACGAAGCTGGCTTTTTGAGGTCAGTGTATTCGTCTGAAACGAAATGGGTCAGCGCTTATGGCGCCATTTGACCACCATTTACATCCAGAACTTGACCAGTGATGTAACCCGCACATGCATGTGAAGCGAAGAAAGCAAATGTTGGTGCAACTTCGTCGATTCGACCAAAGCGTCCCATTGGAATGCCATTTGCGATCGCCGCTTTCAACTCATCAGACTTACCATCGTGGAATGCTGTGTCGATTGTGCCCGGTGAAACGATGTTGAAACGGATATTGTCTTTAGTGAACTCTTTCACCCAGTTACGGTGAATGTCATGCAACCACGCTTTTGATGCTGCGTAGATACCTGCACCAACACCACCACCTTCACGAGCAGCGATAGAACCAGTACTAATCACACAAGCAGTTTCACCAGATTCTGCAGCCGACGCACGTAGGTGTGGGATTGAGTATTTGGTTGTCATTAACGCTGAACGTGCGTTCAGATCCATTACACGGTTGTAAAACTCATCATCAATGTTTTCTAGGTTTTCACGACCGCCAAGACCACCAGCGTTGTTGAT
Organism: Vibrio sp. MM46; assembly: GCF_027587135.1. Classification (NCBI taxonomy): domain Bacteria; kingdom Pseudomonadati; phylum Pseudomonadota; class Gammaproteobacteria; order Vibrionales; family Vibrionaceae; genus Vibrio; species Vibrio sp. MM46. Next base: position 229,381 of record NZ_JAPPTO010000002.1, on the reverse strand, counting down.
TAGCACGTCCATGCCACCGAAATGATCAGTGAACTCCTTAACCAGTTTTTCGCAATCAGCGGTCACCATAAGATTCGCTTGGAAAAACTTCACATCACCACCAAGTGCGGTAAGCTCGGTTACCGCAGCATCGGCATCCGGACCAGCTTGATGACTGTTGATGCCGATTTTTGCGCCGTATTTTGCAAACACGCGTGCAGCCGCTAAGCCCATACCTGCTGTAGAGCCAGTGATAAGTACGCGTTTACCTTTCAAATCGTTAAACATTACGGTTTACCTATGTTAGTTATTCGTGCTGAACGAATAAATCATACAATAAGATCTTTCTCCTGCAAGCGTATTTACTATCAATTGAGTGAGAACTGGCAAAATTCGTCATTTTTGAACCGCAATTGTGCTTCTGGTCACAGTGTGCTGGATTTTTGAGCTATTATTTGTATGAATAATTTAACAAGTTGATAGCGTTCAAAACGATTGAGAGAATAGGCTGAAGTCAACGCAAACATTGATTGTGCCTGCTGCAAAGAAAGGTTCTGTGACCCCTCTTATATTACGTTAACATCCGCTTGGTACAGGGGGGTAGGAGTGCTATAGTACGGCTTAAATAATACATATTTAGCAATTAAGTGAAGATTATGTCTGGCGAATTTCATTCTATCTCAGGCTCGAAGCGAAGCCTTCATGTGCAAGTTGCACGTGAAATCGCTCGTGGCATTTTGTCTGGTAAGCTCCCTCAAGGTTCTATCCTACCCGGTGAAATGGTTCTTTGTGAGCAATTTGGCATTAGCCGCACCGCATTACGTGAAGCAGTAAAATTGCTGACGTCGAAGGGTCTGTTAGAGTCTCGTCCTAAAGTTGGTACGCGTGTTATCAACCGCGCTTACTGGAACTTTTTGGATCCTCAATTAATTGAATGGATGGACGGACTTGCTGACACTGACCAATTCTGTAGTCAGTTCCTAGGTTTACGCCGAGCTATCGAACCGGAAGCCTGTGCACTCGCAGCTATCCACGCGACAGCAGAGCAACGAATTGAATTATCGGAAACTTTCCAACAAATGGTTGAAGTGGCAGAAGCCGAAGAATTTGACCAAGCACGTTGGATGGAAGTCGATACCCGTTTCCACAGCCTAATCTTCAATGCGACAGGTAACGATTTCTACCTCCCGTTTGGCAATATTCTGACGACCATGTTCGTGAACTTCATTGCCCACTCTTCGGAAGAAGGTAGCACATGTATCAAAGAACACCGCCAAATTTACGATGCAATCATGGCAGGTAACCCGGATAAGGCTCGCCAAGCTTCGGCAAACCACCTACTCGATTCAAAGCACCGCCTGACCGCAGTCAACTAAAGCACTTTCTAGATCTGACATTAAAAAGCACGCCCTAGCGCGTGCTTTTTTGTCTACTCTTTCCTTCTTATCCTCTCAGAATCCCTTCGACCTTCACAAAAATTTTCCTAATCAATGACACTTTGCATGATTTTGGATATATAATAATACAAATAAAATTATCTAATGTGCCGTGTTATGACTGAATCTCTGCTGCCAAACATCTTGCAATTTATTGGGCAAATCGACCCATTCGACAAAATTCCAAAACCGGCTTTGCGTGAACTCGCATCGCACGTGCAGATTACTTACCTTGGCAAAGGTGAAGTCATTGACCAATGCGTGACTGGGCAAGAGAAATCACTCTATATCATCCGCACAGGCTCCATGGAACAAAGAAAGTCTGATGGTGTGCTGCGCGCGAAACTGGGTCCTGAAGACATTTTCGGTTTTACTTTTCTTGGTAGCCAAATAGACAGCAATAAGGGCTATCGAGCCATCGCTATTGAGAACTCGCTGGTGTACGTAATTCCTAATTCTGCTCTCAAAAAATTGTTTGAAGCGCACCCTGAATGTGCGGAGCATTTTGCTTCACAGGCACAGGTTCGTTTGAAATCAGCACTGGATGTCGTTTGGTCCAACAAAGAGAAAGGTTTGTTCATTCGCCGAGTTGGTGAAGTCGCCAGTGGTCGCGTTGCTGTAGTGACAGCCGACCAGTCGATTCAAGCCGTTGCCAACGAAATGCTAACTAAGTGCTCGCCTTGTGCCGTGGTTTATGAGAATGACAAAATCGTCGGTTTAATTACCGACCGCGATATGACCAAGCGTGTTATCGCGCAAGGGGTAAGTACCGACAGCCCTATTTCAGAGGTCATGACGCACGATCCACAGACCATCAAACCGGATGACCTAGTTTTACACGCTGCATCTATGATGATGCAACACAATATCCGCAATCTACCGCTGGTCGAGAGCAATAAGGTCGTAGGTGTTCTTACTACGACGCACCTTGTACAAAATCACCGCGTACAAGCGATCTTCTTAATCGAAAAAATCAAATATGCGGGCAGCGTAAAATCACTGTCGAGCTTCACACCAGAGCGCCAAGCTATCTTTGAAGCTCTGGTTGATGGGCACGTTTCACCGGAAGTCATCGGTAAAGTGATGACGATGATCATGGACGCTTACACGCGCCGCTTGATTCAAATCGCGATTGATAAACTTGGACCTCCACCATGTAAGTTCTCATGGATTGTGGCAGGTTCGCACGCTCGCAACGAAGTCCATATGCTGTCGGATCAAGACAGTGCGATTGTCCTTGCTGACCACGCGACGGAGAATGACCGAATTTACTTCAAGCATCTTGCTATGATCGTCAGTAACGGCCTTGCGAGTTGTGATTATCCTTTGTGTCCTGGCAAATTTATGGCCGCAACGCCAAAGTGGTGCCAACCTTTGAGTGTCTGGAAGAAGTACTACAAGAAATGGGTTGCCAACCCAGAGTACGAACGTTTACTGAACATCAGTGTGTTCTTGGAAATTCGTACCCTTTATGGCAATAAAGATTACGAAAGTATCTTGCGAGATGAACTGCACACCAACATTCGCAGTAACCGTGAATTCCTTTCCATGCTGGTGAATGATGCGGTAAACACGAACCCTCCGCTTGGCATCTTCAACAGTTTAGTCTTGGAGAAATCCGGCGAGAATAAGAAGACGCTAGACGTGAAAAAGTACGCCATCAACCTAATCATTGATTTGGCGCGCATTTACGGTTTAGCAGTTGAGTGTGATTTAACCGCGACCGACGAGCGTTTCAAAGCCGCCAATGAAGCGGGTGTATTGAGTGAAGATGCGTACAAGAACATCCTGAACGCGTACCAGTTCATCTTGTCGTTCCGTTTTGGTCATCAGTTAGAGGCGCTTAAACGCGGTGAAGAGCCAAATAACCACATCGACCCAAACACGTTCGGTAGCTTTGAACGCCAACACCTGAAAGACGCCTTCCGTATTATTGCAGATTTGCAAGAAGCCGCGAAAGTGCGCTTTGGGAGCCGTTAATGAAGCGGATCTTAGACCACTTTCATCCTTGCTCACGCCTGAATCGAAAGCGTGAGCAATACGCGAAGCAAACAACAATGCCAGAGCACATCAAAGCGTTGGTTCAAACGCCATATTTGGACGCCACGCAATTCGCTCAGGATGCCAGCTATATTGTATTGGATTTGGAAACGACAGGATTAGACAGCGAAGAAGATTTGATTTTATCAATCGGCTGGGTCGACATTGTTCATGGCAAAGTAGATCTTGCCACTAGTCGGCACATGTATATTAATAGCGATTCACAAATCAAGCCAGAAACTGCCGTGATCAACCATATTACGCCGCAAATGCTGTCTGAAGGCGTTTCTATCCATGATGCAATGCGTGCATTCTTCTGCGCAGCCAAAGGCAAGATTTTAGTCGCTCACGCTTGTGTCGTCGAAACTCAGTTCATCAATCAGTATCTTCACCGCGTATTTAAACTCAGCGAGCCGCCCTTGGTTTGGCTCGACACTATGTGCATTGAAAAACACTTACAGAAAGCAATCAATCCTCGTGACGAAATTGATGTCACCCTATCAGGCACTCGCGCTCGTTATGGCTTGCCTGAGTACAACGGACATAATGCGTTAGCGGACGCGGTCGCGACAGCAGAGTTGTTGTTGGCACAAAAAACTCGAATTACACCTCAAGGAAAAACTACCATCGGTACCCTTTATCGATTGAGTCTCTAGCTCACTATACATTCGAATATGAAAAAATCTGACGTATCTAGCGCCAGCTTCCTTTTGGTGGCGGCGTACTTGGTTGCGTCTCTTTCGAACGTGTCACTCAAAATGCTCAATGGCGAAGTTCCCACTTTTCAATACGTCTTTATTCGCCAGTTAATCCGACAAGTTACCAATCTAAGTGGATTAAACATCGATCATGCAGACGTTTTTAGGTTCATGTTGATATGCTCTTGTACTGTAATCATGCGAAAGCCATACAAAAATAGCCCGCTTCGGGGCGGGCTATTGGAAAGACTCTAAATTTGTATTCGCTTGGATTAGAAGCTGTACGTGACACCAACACGGCTACGTAGCTGGCGCGATGAGCTGTCATCACAAGAGCTGTTACACTGAACGTTACCGAACTCAACGTATGGACGCCAATCCCAACCTTTCTCTTTGTAACCCACTTTTAGGTTGTAATCCCACTCGTATTTACCGTCACGGTTGCCAAGCTTCCACTCATCACTGAAGAAATCTTCTTTGTAGTTCGCTTCAAAGCCAAATTGCCATGCGTTCCAGTTGTAATCGATATTACCTGTGATCTTGCCTGCGTTTAGTGAGTCATGTTGCTGACCATCTAAGCCCGTTGAAGTTTTACCCGATGCGTAGTTGCGGAATTCGTGGCGGTAGCGAAGCTTCGTTGTGATACCAGAATCGAATTTGTATTGAACGCGAACCTGAGGTTTGTATGTCACGGCTTCGTCACCAAACGTAATTGGCATCGAAGTAGTAATACGCCAGTGGTCATCCAATTTGAAGTGGTAACCATATTCAAACTCACTGTCACCGCGCTGAAGTTCACTTAGGTTGCCTGTGTGCTTCATTTCAACGCCGTAGTAATGATTGCCAGTGCTACCACTGATCTTAATACGACCTGCCCATTGTTCTGAATCGTGTTTGTATTCTTCACGGAAGTCTAGTGATGCGGCTGAAATACTGCCTGCAAAAAGGGTGGTCGCGATCGCTAAAGCAATTTGTTTTTTAGATGTCATAGTAGTGTTCCACTGTAGATAAATAGTTTTTCAAAGTGGCGACGCATTACACGCCGCCCTTCTAGGGTTTTATTGTTTTGGGTAAAGCAATTCGATATCGCGCTGAGCCCAAACTTCTGCCAAATTCTTCTTCACTGTGAATTGGCTAAAGTCGGTTTCTGTTGCCAGTTTCACCCATTCAGGTTTCTCCATCGCCACACCTGCTTTTAGGTAAATTGGTGTCATGCGTTCTACTCGGCGTGGATTGTCTTTTGCGGTGTATGGCCAGTCAGACGCTGGATCTTGATAAGTCGCCATTAGCTGAATGCCTTGTGCTAACGAGCCACCTTTCTTGTTTTGGTAGTGCCAGAGGTCGATGCCCACTTTGTCACCGATTTGAGCGATGCCGACCAATGGATCTAAGCTGAAGTAGTGGTAGTGGTAAGCACGAGTGCGTTCGATTTCATGAGGTTGAGAACCGTCTTTTTCAAACTGAGTGTCTACACGCATCTTGCCCTTTTGAACCATCTGTTTTGCTAGAGGCTCATTACCTAAGAAGTAAGCAATACTCGCGACTTGGAAGTCATACCAAGTGCCGTGGTTGTTCGCCGCTGCCGCTTCACCTTTCGGACCACCTGATAAGTCATCAACAATCAACCAATCTAAGTACTCGCCGTACCATTGTGTGATTTGCTGTTCGTCTTTATCCGTCCAAGCTGGAGAAAGCGATAGGATGGCAATGGAATCCAGCATGCGATCTGCCAGCGTACGTGTATCAATGATGCCGCCACGACGTCCTTCTGCTCGTCCAGGAACACCCTGCCCGTAATTCACGTTCGGGTTCATCTTGGTTTCGTCATTCATAAACCAAGTGCGAACATACTCAATACCTTGGTTTGCGTATTTCTCGTCTTGACTGAAGTAATAAGCCAATGCAAGTGCACGAACAGAGCGCGTGAAATGACCTATGCGTTTAGAATCTGTTTCCGCCGTTTTCGAAGCAGGGTTAGTTTTGCCATCATGGCGGACCCAAGGAAGACCATCTTCTTTGGATTCATCTGGCCACCAGTAAGGGCTGATACTCATGTAATCGTTTTTGCTACCGCTTGGTGGAGTCATGCCTTTCGCGGTAACCGTGAACGGGCCATCTTTCATTGCCAGTTCTGCTTCTTCAATCAGACGATCGTACGCGTCTTTCATTGAATCGCTCGCTTTATCTGACTGTAAAACAGCGCGATTTTGTTCAAGCGTTGCTTCATCAAGAAACACAAAGTCTGCAGCAAGAGTGTTAGCACTGAAAAGAATGGTGCTGAGGCAGGTTGCTAGATGTAGAGGTCGTAGGGATTTCATTATTATCGGCCTTTTATCTTGAGTTAAAATACTACAAATATAGTACCTAGCCGATGTTGAGCGATCTGTGAATTAGATCTAATTGTATGATTTATCCACATTATAAAGCTTTATTACAACTTCCACTTAATTAAATAAACTATTGATATTAAATATATTAAGGCTGTTTCACTGCTTTTAATTGTCTTAATATTTAGGGCAAAAGTGTGCTCTACCGCATATTTTTACACCAACTTAGTTTACCTTTATTTGTCATACAATATAATCATTTAGAGATTTTGAGACACAGCACATAAAGTTACTGTTGACGTGTGCTTTTCGTCATGATCTTTCCTACATAGAGTCAAATTACAGGTTAAGCATCCTTGGTTTTTAGAGATGAAATGAAGAGGGCTCGACGCAACAGAAGCGAAGATCACTTGTGTAAGGCTGAGACATAAGTAGATAGAAAGGTGAGCAAGCAGCAGAAATAGCCAATAGAGGCAAAGCAAAGCGAGCAGGATGGATTCACCCGGTGAAAATTTCAACATTGAAGAATACTGTTTTGTCATCCCTACTCACTTTTGCTCAAGTTTTAATGGTCCTGAGCAGCTTGTTGTTACTCCCTACCGTTGTCGTCCTCATCGGACTTAAGTGGGTGTAGAGATTGTTCTTTTTGTCGCCACGCCCCATCTCGACCGGCGACCAGCGACCAGCGACCAGCGACCAGTTTAGGCTTGCTATTGACGGACAATAAGCCAATGAAAACGCTTTATTCGTCAGTAATCATTAATTAAGTGGAGAAAGTTAAGCGGAGATCGTTAATACCAATCGGCATAAGTAAAGCGCCGAGATCGATCAGACGAGGATGATGACTTGTGTCGATTGGTATAGTTGCTCCCATATCATAACAACACTTTACAGAGCCTAGCTTTGTTGAACTTTGCAATGATTGTCGAAGATCTTACAGCGTAACGTGCTTAGCAGCGATGAGAGATATACCCCTCGAGTATCTTTCAGCTACATCCAGAACCGCGTTTCACTGTTCTATTGCAATCCAACAGAGCCATTGGCTCAGACGGTATCAATACCGTTTTTCGCCCACGCATTACAGGCATGTCGTGGGCGTTTTTTTATCTGAAATAGTCATACAAATATAATGATACTTCCTACCTTCTTACACCGTTATACCCTTTGATATCTAAACCTAGAAATCCCACTGAACGTACCTCGTACACATCCAATTTATTGATAGATTAATGTGATGTTGTAGTGGTTTTCCTTTCCCTTTTTGAGTGCAATGTCAATATTCGATCACGATCACTTGTATGATTATTGAAATAACCCATTCCGGATCATTCGTCACGATTTTGAGTTATTGTACTACAAATAAACAGACTGATAGTTAGTATTACCTCAAGACATTAAATAACTATCAAAAGGTCTAAAGATGGAACTCAATACCCTTATTGTAGGCATCTACTTTCTATTCTTAATTGCAATAGGTTGGATGTTCAGAACGTTTACCAGTACCACCAGTGACTACTTCCGAGGCGGCGGCAGCATGCTTTGGTGGATGGTAGGTGCAACCGCATTTATGACGCAGTTCAGTGCATGGACGTTTACTGGCGCAGCTGGTAAAGCCTATGCTGATGGCTTTGCGGTGGCCGTCATCTTCTTAGCTAACGCATTCGGTTACCTAATGAACTACCTCTACTTTGCGCCTAAGTTCCGTCAGCTACGCGTCGTGACGGTTATAGAGGCAATTCGTATGCGTTTCGGCAAGTTCAACGAGCAAGTGTTTACTTGGTCTGGCATGCCAAACAGCGTAATCTCAGCAGGTATCTGGTTGAATGGTCTGGCAATCATCGCGTCGGGCATATTCGGCTTCGATATGACCACCACAATCATTGTGACAGGTCTTGTTGTACTTGTAATGTCGGTAACGGGCGGCTCTTGGGCGGTTATCGCTTCTGACTTCATGCAGATGGTCATCATTATGGCAGTAACGGTAACCTGTGCGGTTGTGGCGATCGTTCAAGGCGGTGGCGTTACAGAGATCATCAATAATTTCCCTGTAGAAGAAGGCGCATCATTTGTTTCAGGTAACAACCTGAATTACGTAAGCATCTTCGGTATTTGGGCATTCTTTATCTTCTTTAAGCAGTTCAGTATCACCAACAACATGCTGAACTCTTACCGCTACCTTGCAGCAAAAGACTCTAAGAACGCGAAAAAAGCAGCTCTATTGGCTTGTTTATTAATGACAATGGGTCCACTCATTTGGTTCATGCCTTCTTGGTTCATTGCAGGTCAAGGTATTGACCTAGCAGCACAATACCCAGATGCAGGTTCTAAAGCTGGTGACTTCGCGTACCTTTACTTCGTACAAGAGTACATGCCAGCAGGTATGGTGGGTCTACTGATTGCCGCCATGTTTGCAGCGACCATGTCTTCTATGGACTCTGGTCTAAACCGCAACTCAGGCATCTTCGTTAAGAACTTCTACGAGCCAATCCTTCGCCCTCAAGCAACAGAAAAAGAGCTTGTGGTGGTATCTAAGCTGACCTCGACGTTCTTTGGTGTCGCCATCATCTTGGTTGCTCTGTTCATCAACTCACTGAAGGGGCTAAGCCTGTTCGACACCATGATGTATGTGGGCGCGTTAATCGGCTTCCCAATGACCATCCCTGCGTTCTGCGGCTTCTTTATTAAGAAAACGCCAGACTGGGCTGGCTGGGGTACGCTAGTCATGGGTGGTATCGTTTCTTACTTTGTTGGCTTCGTCATCACAGCAGACATGGTTCAAAACTGGTTTAACCTAGAGCCGTTAACAGGTCGCGAATGGTCTGACTTGAAAGTTGCTATCGGTCTGATCGCTCACCTAGTCTTCACCGCTGGCTTCTTCATGATGTCGACATTGTTCTACAAGCCGCTTTCAGAAGAACGTCAAAAGAACGTAGACAAATTCTTCGAAAACCTAGCGACACCACTTGTATCTGAGTCTACAGAACAGAAGAAACTGGATAACAAACAACGCCGCATGCTTGGCTCACTGATTGCAGTCGCAGGTGTTGGCGTGATGACCATGTTCGTTCTGCCTAACCCAATGTGGGGACGCCTAATCTTCGTCTTCTGTGGTGTGATTGTTCTTGCTGTTGGTCTACTGCTTGTAAAAGCGGTTGACGACAAAGTAGAGCAAGCTTCAGAAACGGTTACAGAAAGCTAGATTCATCCCTTCTCTAATTAAGCGGTCGTCTTCCGACCGCTTTCTACTTAAAAAAGATCATGACTATGAAAAAAACAATGCTTGCTGGCGTGGTTGCCGCGTCCATTTCTGCCCTAACCCTAGTAGGTTGTAACACTTCACCTTCTCAAACCACGGAAGCCGCGGCTCCCGCTGTTGTTGAAACCGCAGTGAATGACATCACTCGCGATTACTTGCTTGCTACGGATCGCTTAAACACAGTGGATGGCAGCGCACTTCAAGCGCAATCCGCAGACACCGTGCAAGCATTGAAACAACAAATGGAGAATGCCGCAGACGGTACAACAATTACGATTCCTGCGGGTAAATACGCGGATCTTGATATCGTCACGGTAAAAGCCAACGACATTACCATCAAGGCGGAGCAACCTGGCAGCGTTTGGCTAACGGGTTTGGCTCAGCTTCGCCTTGAAGGTAACAACATCACTGTCGACGGTTTGGTGTTTACCAAAGGCGGTCCTGCTGAACGTTTCGGTGGTGTGCGTATGATGGGTAACAACAACACTTTACAAAACTCTACGTTCTACTACTTCAACCACGCTTACGAATACCAACCGGACGAACGTCGCTCGGAATACCCGAAATACTTGTGGGTTTCACTTTGGGGTAAAGATGGCAAGGTGATCAATAACCGTTTTGAAGGTAAGCAAAAGCGCGGCACTTTGATTGGTGTACAAAAAGATGACACACCAGATAACCACCTTATTGCTAACAACATTTTCTTGGACCAAAAGCCAAATCAGTTCAATGAATTCGACATCAAAGATGCGATTCGTTACAACGGTAACAGCTGGGAAGCAATTCGAATCGGCGATTCAAAATCGTCTCAATGGGCGTCAAACTCTAAGTTCACCAATAACCTGCTGATTGATATGGATGGTGAACGCGAGCTGATTTCGATTAAGTCAGGTGGCAATGAAATCTCTGGCAATACTATCTTTGAAAGTGCGTCTCTGATTTCTCTTCGTCACGGTAAAGCGAACGTAGTGAAAGACAACGTGATTCTAGGTAACGAAAAACTGCTTACTGGCGGTATGCGTATTTACGATGAAGACCACGTGATCGAGAACAACTACATCACTGGCACGCGTGGCCGTGATGGCAAAATTGAAGGCAATGCGGATCTACGTGGCGGCATCGTAATCAATACGGGCATCATTGATGTGGCAAACGGCGAGAAGCTCGACCAAGCAGTAAAAGGCAAAGAGCTCAACAAGCAATGGACACCAAAGAACATCACCATTCGTAACAACACCCTTGTAGATACGGAATGGGGCATTGTCTACGGCAACCAAACGCATCGTGTAAGCTTGTTCAACAACAGTGAAGTGAAAAACATTTTCGCTGGCGTAGATGTTCACTTCGATAGCAACGTGGTTGATAACCATCAGCAAAAGCAATTCGTCAGTGTACGTGCGACAGAAGAGTTACCGCTGGTGAATCCGACCTACAACAACGAGGTGTACGTCGGCACAGTGACTAACGCAGAGCAAATCGCTTCTTACTCGGTAGAACTACCAAAAAGCGAGCAAGCAAAAGGCTTTACGCAATACCAAGGCGTTGGTGCGGATACGAGCAAACTGTCTGTAGTAACGGCAGAAACAGCGGGTCCTGATTACCTCCTTGCAAATACCCAAAAGTAATTCTGCTTTAGAGTTTGCTTCCAGTCTGGTGATACAAGCCAGACTGGTTTCCCTCTCCTTTCACCAGTAACCCCACAATAACTGAAGAAAATTTCACCACCCTACTGTCTCCCAAGATTGAGTTGTGGTTTAATTGTATGACAATTATAAAACTCTTTTCTTTTGCTGCGGATACACTCATGGATGCTGTTTTACATCAGTTGCAATTCTCGTTATCGATCACTGGTCCCATCTGCTTAATGCTGGTTTTGGGCGTTGTCTTCAAACGCATAGGACTTATCAACGACAACTTTATCGAAATCGGCTCTAAACTGGTGTTTCAGGTCACGCTGCCTGCGATGTTGTTCTTAAGTATCGTCGTCTCCGAGCACGATTTCTCCGCGGCTAGCGGCTTCGTCAATTACGGTATTGTTGCCAGCATCGCGTTTTTCATTTTCACCTATGTTTCCGTCAAGCTGTTCTTCAAATCGTCACCCGATCAAGGCGTTTTAATCCAAGGTGGCTTTCGCGCCAATACGGGCATCATCGGCATTGCGTATGTGGCGAATGCTTACGGTTCACAAGGTGTGGCGCTGGCTGCACTTTATGTTGCGGTAACCACCTTTATCTATAACGTACAAGCGGTAATTTGTTTGTCTCCAAAAGGCGCAACGTCTGGATCTCAAGCCGCCAAAATGATGGTGAGAACCTTAACGCGCAATCCGCTGATCATCGCGATCGTCTCTGGCATGGTGTTCTACCTTCTGTCGATTCCTGTTCCAGATGTAGCGATTGATGCTGGTAACTACCTATCGAAGATGACGCTTCCCCTCGCCCTCTTGTGTACCGGTGGCTCACTCGATTTAAGTTTGATGAAGAAAGATAAAGGGCCGTCTTGGTTTGCCAGCAGCTACAAACTGGTCGTCGCCCCTATCGTGATTACCACAGGTGCATATTTAGTTGGCTTTCGAGGGATTGAGCTTGGTATTTTGTTCTTTATGAACGCTTCTCCCGTTGCGGCGGCAAGTTATGTCATGGCACGCTCTATGGGAGGTAATTCTGTCTTAGCGGCAAACATCATCGCTTTAACGACCGTACTCTCAACAATTACCTGTACATTGGGTATCGTCATTCTTAAGAGTTACAACCTAATTTAATCGGGACATAACCCCAAGTAGGAGAGTTCGGCATACGCTTCCCAGCAATTAACCGATATAATGCGCTAAAAAATAAGGATTTCTATAATGAAACTCATCGCATTATGTTTGGGCGTGTGTTTAAGTGTGGTCAGCCTAACGGCAAATGCAGCTTCAACGACTTATGTTCGCTATCAACACCTCGGGAAAATCAGTTACGGCAAGTTAGTAGAAGACTCAATCTATCCTCTTAAAGGGGATATTTTCTCCGATTCATCACTCTCACCTCGTCAAGTTTCCGTTGATGATGTCAGTCTGCTGCTTCCGACTAAGCCAGAAAAAGTGTTCATCGTTCAAGCGAAAAAACAAGCAGATAAGGCGAAGAAAAGTGATTATCAGTTTTTCTTTAAACTGCCTTCAGCGTTAATTTCTACCGGCGCTCCAATCCAAGTACCATCTGATGCCGATAACATCGAGTATTCAAGCTCCCTCGTGGTCGTGATAGGAAAGCAAAGTAAGAACATCGATACCAAGCAAGCATCAGCCGTTATATTTGGACTCACCGTTGGGGGCGATCTTACGGAAACAAACTGGCTGCAGCATGATGCCCATTCGCTAAGAGCAAAAAGCGCAGACGGTTTTGCCCCAATTGCGAATGAGATCGTTCGCGGACTCGATTTCACCCAGATTCATGTTTCTTCGCAAATCAACGGTAAAGCCATTAACAATGACGCCTTTGCTGAAATTACCTATTCTCCAGCAGAAATCGTGAGTGAACTCAGTCAGTATTTCACACTCAAACCAGGCGATTTAATTTACATCGACTTACCAACTCACACAGTTGAAGTGAAAGATAACGATGTCATTTCTGTTTCACTCAATGGCATCATTAAAGTTGAAAACAAAATTATGTTTTAACCAATACAAAAAAGCCGAACTGCAGTCACTGTTCGGCTTTTTATTTTGCGCGACATGAATCCTCTTACTGATTCGGCACGCCATTAAGAAACTCTTGAAAGCTCGGCGCTCGTACTCGGCTCAGTACCTTCCTCATGTCTTCCATCAAGCTGTCATCAGACCAATCGACACGAATATCGATCGGCGCATGATTATAACTTTCTATACGAAGAGAGGCAGAATAGGTACCGCGCTTATCCCCTCCCGCTTCCAATGCGGCTTCTAGTGCAGAAATAAGCACTTCTGCTAGCGTTGCCTCATAGTTATCACGATATTGCGGTTTGCCCCCGGCTCTCACTTGCTCAGCATTGAGCACAGTCTGAGCTAGGAACGAATCTGCAAACGCCTCAATAACCGCATCACTTTCAAGCATGTTTCCGGCAACCGCCAAATCTTGAAGTGCTATAGAGCCGACGTACGCGATGTTCTCTTCGCCGTTTATAAACGCGGTATAGCCATGTTTGTCCATTACCATACATTGGCGCTTGGCGAATTCCGCATCACCTTCTTTCAAACGGTCAATCACCTCATGACAAGACAGTCCTTGAGATAACCATCGCTTGGCATTGTCTGCATACCAAGGATTGGTAAACAAACCTTGAGTTGCACAGGCGCCAATTCCACGCCAACTGTGGTTCACATAACCACCAACGGCAACGCCGCCAGTGGCTGTGATGGAAGCCGATAATCCCGTTTCAGGATTAACATGAATAAGTGAAATCGTCATAGATTCTCGATATAAAAAGACGTTAGTAGCCGACCATTTGTCCAATAAACAGCGCCAACCAACACAAGGCGTAAACAAATACCATGAATGGCATAATTGCCTTTAGCCACTGCTCGTAAGAGACGCGACCCAGCGCCAACATGGCTAGCGTACCACCAGAAGTCGGTACAATAAGGTTGGTAAGACCATCACCAACTTGGAATGCAGTGATCATAAGCTGACGGCTCATGCCAGTAAGATCTGCAACAGGAATTAGGATCGGCATGGTCACCATCGCTTGACCAGAACCCGATGGCACAAATAGGTTGATCACACCTTGCACCACACTTGCGACAATCGCAGAGATAGCAATCGGCATATCTTGGATAAGTGAGCTTAGCGCGTTAACGATGGTATCGATGATTTGCGCCTGGTCGAGAATGATTTGAATCGACGCCGCAACACCAATCACCAATGCACCTGCGGTTACGCCCGATGCACCTTCCATCATTTGCTTCACGATGCCATTCGCACTTAAACCGTTCACCGCACCGATCACAATTGCCATTAATAAGAACAGACCTGCGATCTCGTTGATGTACCAACCGTTAGCAAATACGCCGTAAAGCATCACACCAAGACCAGCTAGGAATACGCCTAGCGTAAGTTTGTCTTTCTTCTCTAGGTGGTATTCCGATAAATCTTTGCTTAAGCCTTCTGCTGAATCTGGCTCTTTAAACTCCATCTTCGCCACACGAGTACAGATGTAATAAGACAGCAATGCAAGAGAGGAAATTACCATCGCTGCACGCAACCAAGCGCCCGAGAAAGTAGGCAGTTCAGCAATACCTTGAGCCACACCTACGGTATAAGGGTTGATTGGTGACAGTGCAAAGCCTACACCGATACCGCCCACTGCCATTACCGTACCGACAAGGCTGGAGTAACCAACCGCAGCAGAAATCAGAACCGCAACCGGAACGAGTGCGATGTTGTTCTCAAAGCCTACCGCCACGCCAAAGAAACCGTAGATAAAGGTGCCGATTGTGATGATAAGATTACGGTTCTTCACGCCAGCTTTGTTTACCGCCACACCAATCGCGTTCTCAAGCGCACCAGTGCGTTGCAAGATGTGGAACAAACCACCAGCAATGAATACGATGAACAAGTAAGGTGCCGCGCTGATCAAACCTTTCGGAATCGCGACAAAAATGTCAAAGAAATGCACCGCAGGCACATCACTCAGATAAGCAAATGAGTTTGGGACAACGGTAGTACGACCGTCCACCACAACACGTGAGAACTCCCCGGCAGGCACAACAAAAGTCAGTAGATACGTTGCCACCAAAATCATAAAGATCAGGACCATTGGGTCCGGCATACTCTTGTACCAAGCCTTCTTCTCTGTTGTCTCCATCTTTTTTGTCATATCCATAACAAAATCTCTCCTTAGTATAGGAATGAAAACCCATTGGTATGAGCCTTCACGTTCACAAGCTAAAACCAAGTCTTGGTTTTGAAAGTAAAAAAGAGGATGAACCCCCACCCTCTCTTGTGTTATTTCGCTTTTATTGGTGTTTCATCAGCATGCAGAAATGGTTCAGAACCTCGACTGCTGCTACTAGGTCTTGTTGTAAAATCGCTTCATCAGGATGATGGCTAACCCCGCCCGTACAACGCATAAACAACATCGCAATATCCGTCAGCTCACACACAGCCAGACCATCATGACCCGCGCCACTGAATAGATGTTTGGTGTCAATATTGGATAGTGCGATCGCTTGAGTAAGTGCCGAAGAAAGTGAATCAGAACAGGTGACAGCAGCTTGCTCATAAGTTTGTTCGTGGTGATACGCGAGGTTGTACTGCGCCATCAAGGTTTGAATGTTCTCCAGCATTTCTTTTCGTGCGGCAATGCGAGAGGCATCATTTGGAGAGCGCAGTTCGATAGTGATGTCCGTCTGCTGAGGAATCACATTCACACCATTTGGGAAGTTGGCGATTTTACCTACGACGCCCACTAGGTCGTCTTCACGTTTGCACAGTTGGTCAAACATATGAATGACCTGAGCTGCCCCAACTAGCGCATCTTGACGCATGTCCATTGGCACTGTGCCTGCGTGTCCGGCTTTGCCAACAATCGACAAAGTATGACGCTCAATCCCAGTGATGGCAGTAACCACACCGACCGGCAAGTTCGCTTGTTCAAGCTGTGGCTCTTGCTCAATATGCAGTTCCACAAAGCCCAACACCTTTTCTTTGTCGTAAGCGTCTTTTTCGATCTGATCTGGATGACAACCAAACGACGTTAACGCTTCACGCATGGTCACACCGTGGGCATCTCGCGCATCCAGCACACTTGGGTCAAACGTCCCAGATATCGCTTTTGAGCCAAGTAGTGTCGATTGGAATCGAGTTCCCTCTTCATCGCTAAAGGCAATCACATCAATATTGAATGGGAATTCGAATTTCTGTTGATGAAAATAGTGAATCAACGCAACTGGTAGAATCACACCCAAGATGCCATCGTATTTACCACCATTTGGCACCGTGTCTTGGTGAGAGCCAAAAATCAGCGTCTGGGCATTTGGATTTGGGCTGTGATAGCGACCAATAAGATTTGCAGCATTGTCCATGCGCACTTCCATACCAGACAGCAGCATCCACTCACGTAGTTTTTCATTCGCTTTTGCGTGCTCTTCACTGGCACATAAGCGAGTAACACCTTCGCTATCTGGGTCTTGGGTTTGGCTGCATTGAGCAATATCTTCCAACCACTCCCACGCTAGGCTGGCAGTTTCTACAAATTTTTCCATCTTGAATCGCTCTTTTTCTAACCATGTTTATTTTTAATTTATCATGATAAATATCAAATGAAAGACATTTATCATGATAAATAGACTTTTTTGTGAGAGTGATTCGATCGATAATCGGATGGTTTCATAATCAACAACCCGTACTGTTTCCAAAAAAAGAAACGTAGAAAACAGGTGACATCCTTTGAATTTCCTTCAGAATTCAATAGATACCGCGAGAAAAACCAGCGAGGATAATGTGGCAAGCAGCGCAAAAGGACGTAGAACTCAACAATTAGCCGAATCGATCAAAGCATGGATTGTCGATCAAGCTTTACAACCCGGCGATCGTCTCCCAAGCGAAATTGACGTGATGGAAACTTTTGATGCGTCAAAAAGCACAGTACGTGAAAGTATGCGTATCTTAGAGGCTCAAGGTATTCTCTCGACCAAGACTGGACCAAAAGGCGGTGTGTTTGTTAGCGAAATGAGTGAGAACAAAGCTCAGGCACTACTGAGTAACTACCTGTTCTTCAAAGACGTTTCAATTTCTGATCTGTACCAGATCCGCTTATCTCTGGAACCAGAGATCGCAGCATCATTGGCGGGCACATTGACCGATGAGCAACTTGCTCGTCTCGATCAGCAGATCGATAAGTACCAGACGCCACCGGAAGATGTGTATCAAGAGCGCAAACACCATATTGCATCGATTGAGTTTCACAGCCTCTTAGCGAGCTATTCTGGCAACGAGCTGCTGAAGTTTGTGGTTCGCTTTACTGCGCAAATGCTTACCGAGCTAACGATTTATCGCAAACTGTATGAACCGGGCAACCACAAGCTGTGGCAAACGGGTGTGCACAGCCAACGTGCACTGGTTGAAGCATTGCGTAAAAGTGACGCATCAAAAGCCAAGCAAGTGATGGAACAACACATGCTGACCGCGCATCAATTGATGAAGAAACAAGAAGCTGAAGTGGCGAACCGTTTTCTCACAGAAAGCTAATTGGCTCGCCATCGTTTGAAATGCTG
Organism: Vibrio sp. MM46; assembly: GCF_027587135.1. NCBI lineage: Bacteria > Pseudomonadati > Pseudomonadota > Gammaproteobacteria > Vibrionales > Vibrionaceae > Vibrio > Vibrio sp. MM46. The sequence continues at coordinate 211,415 of NZ_JAPPTO010000002.1, read as the reverse complement.
AATTAAGCGTGATTGGCTAAGGTCATTTTACGCACCAAACGGAAGAATTCATCGGATTCTTCTTCCGTCAGGCAAGAGAAGAAATCTTGTTTGAGGTTAGTCATGATGCGGTGCACTTTGCGTACCGCTTCTACCCCTTCTTTTGTGAGTGTTAGAATCTTTAATCTCTGATTGGTTTCGCTCTTAGAGACTTGTACAAAGCCACGCTTTTCTAAGTTGTCCACCATGCGTTTTGCGACACTTCGCTCTGTTAGTACCGCATCCGCCAATTCTTGTTGACTCATCGGTTGAAACTCTTCCAACGCGGCCAAGGCACTCGCCATTTCCAACGTCATCAAGTTCTGACGCGATAGCTCTGCTTGTGCACGATTACGGAATGTTCGGTGCATCACACCACACACAAACATTGGGCTTTGATCCAACACGGATATCGGAGAAATCTTCTGATCTTTCATATTGCCTGTTCTACTTTCGGCTTTGTTTTCAATTGGATAATCTGGTGCTTGCAAGAGATTCCCGACTGCGCTCCTTCGTCGCTTTCGGGAATGACGAGAAACATAACCGAGAGAGCAACACCCCGTCATTCCGACGAGCCTACGCGAGATCAAGAATCTAATTGCCACACGCTCTCACTCAATATTTCACATCAAGTCACAGCACTCGGTGAGCAGATTCTGAATCATGCTCGTCCCTCGCTGTTCAGAATGACGAGAAACATAACCCAGAGAGCAACACCCCGTCATTCCGACGAGCCTACGCGAGATCAAGAATCTAATTGCCGCACGCTCCCACTCAATATTTCACGTAAAGCAACAGCACTCGGTGAGCAGATTCTGAATCACGCTCGTCCCTCGCTGTCCAGAATGACGAGAAACATAACCGAGAGAGCAACATCCCGTCATTCCGACGAGCCTAGGCGAGATCAGGAATCTAATTGCCGCACGCTCTTGGCTCAATATTTCTCATCAAGCCACAGCACTCGGTGAGCAGATTCTGAATCACGCTCGTCCCTCGCTGTTCAGAATGACGAGAAACATAACCGAGAGAGCAACACCCCGTCATTCCGACGAGCCTAGGCGAGATCAGGAATCTAACTGCCACACGCTCTCACTCAATATTTCACATCAAGCCACAATACTCGGTGAGCAGATTCTGAATCACGCTCGTCCCTCGCTGTTCAGAATGACGAGAAACATAACCGAGAGAGCAACACCCCGTCATTCCGACGAGCCTAAGCGAGATCAGGAATCTAATTGCCACACGCTCTTGGCTCAATATTTCTCATCAAGCCACAATACTCGGTAAGCAGATTATGAATCACGCTCGTCCCTCGCTGTTCAGAATGACGAGAAACATAACCGAGAGAGCAACACCCCGTCATTCCGACGAGCCTAAGCGAGATCAGGAATCTAACTCCCACACGCTCTTGGCTCAATATTTCTCATCAAGCCACAATACTCGGTGAGCAGATTATGAATCACGCTCGTCCCTCGCTGTTCAGAATGACGTAAAAATTAAACCTCAAACCCAAACTATCCAATTGAATCCAAAAATAAAGGACGCCGAAGCGCCCTTTTCTTGTACTTATTAGCAATAGTATAACTTAGTCTTTAGCGCTAAGTCCTACTCTTGGCTTGCCGTTGGTTGTGAAGTAGATTCCACTTGCTCTTTTTGAGCCTCTTTTCTTGCGCGGCGGTCGAACAAACGCTCAACCACAACGAAGAACACAGGCACGAAGAAAATACCAAGCAAGGTCGCACTTACCATACCACCAAGTACACCCGTACCTACCGCGTTTTGACCCGCAGAGCCTACGCCCGCACTGATCGCTAGCGGCACTACACCCAGACCAAACGCAAGCGAGGTCATGATGATAGGACGGAGACGAACACGTACCGCGTGCAGCGTTGCTTCAATCAAGCCCGCGCCTTTCTCGTAGTATTCCTTCGCAAATTCAACGATAAGAATCGCGTTCTTCGTTGCCAGACCGACAGTGGTCAACAAACTAACTTGGAAGAATACGTCGTTATCCATACCGCGAGTCATTACTGCAAGTACCGCACCTAGCACACCTAAAGGTACAACAAGCACAACCGCGAATGGTACTGACCAGCTCTCGTACAGTGCAGCTAGTACAAGGAAGACAACCAGAATCGACAGTGCGTAAAGCATTGGTGCTTGGTTACCTGATAGACGTTCCTCGTAAGAGATACCGTTCCAGTTCACCGTAAAGCCAGGAGGCAGTTTTTCTACCATGGCTTCGATTTCTGCCATCGCTTCACCAGTACTTACGCCCGGAGCCGCGCCGCCTTGGATGTTCATCGCAGGTAGACCGTTAAAGCGTTGCAATAGCGGAGAACCGTAAGTCCACTCGCCCGTTGCGAATGCCGAGAACGGTACCATCTCACCCTGTGAGTTACGCACGTACCATGAGTCGAAATCTTTCGGCTGCATGCGGTGCTCAGCATCACTCTGAACCATAACCTTCTTCACGCGTCCGCGGTCGATGTAATCGTTGATGTACGCACCACCCCATGCCGAAGCTAGGATTTGGTTTACATCGTTAATGCTCACGTCAAGCGCACGCAGTTTTACGTGGTCGATATGCACTTGGTACATCGGCGCATCTGCCTGACCATTTGGACGCACGCCTACCAGTTTTGGGCTTTGTGCTGCCATACCTAGGATTTGGTATTGAGCTGCCACAAGCGCTTCATGACCGTTACCGGTTGAGTCTTGTAGGTAGAAGTCGAAACCGGTCGCGTTACCCAACTCTTGAATCGCCGGTGGCGCAAATGCAAACACCATTGCTTCTTTAATGGTTGAGAAGTACCCCATCGCACGACCTGTTAGCGAAGCCGCATCCGAACCTGGAGCTTCACGCTCTGACCAATCTTTCAGACCGATAAACGCCATACCCATGTTCTGACCTTGACCTGCGAAGCTGAAGCCCGCAACCGAGAAGACAGATTTAACATTGTCTTTCTCTTCTTCAAGGAAGTAGTTACGGACTTTTTCTAGTGTCTTTTCAGTCTGCTCTTGAGTCGAGTTCGGTGGCAAGATTGCCATTGAGAACACGGTACCTTGGTCTTCATCCGGTAGAAACGATGTCGGAAGGTTCATGAACAACCAACCTGCGCCCGCACTCATTGCCGCGAATACCAACAGCATACGACCGGTGCGTTTTAGCATTTTCGCTACGCCCGCTTCGTAACCCGCCGTTGCCGCATCAAACTTACGGTTGAACCAGCCGAAAAAGCCTTTCTTATCCGAAAATTCTGCATCGCCTTTCTTCAGTAAGCTCGCACAAAGTGCCGGAGTAAGAATGATCGCCACCAACACCGATAGCGTCATCGCCGCTACGATGGTGATAGAGAACTGACGGTAGATAACACCAGTTGAGCCAGACATGAACGCCATCGGTACGAATACCGCAGACAGCGTCAAACCAACACCCACTAGAGCGCCAGTGATCTGCCCCATTGACTTCTTCGTCGCTTCTTTTGGATCGAGACCGTCTTCGTGCATTACACGTTCCACGTTCTCTACCACAACGATCGCATCATCCACCAGCAAGCCGATTGCCAGAACCATCGCAAACATGGTTAAGGTATTAACACTAAAGCCTGTCGCGTAAAGGATCGCAAACGTACCCAGCAATACCACCGGAACCGCAATCGTTGGGATGATCGTCGCACGGAAGTTCTGCAAGAACAGGTACATGATCAAGAATACCAACACGATCGCTTCAAGCAGTGTCTTGATTACTTCTTTGATCGACGCATCAACGAATGGTGTTGTCTCAAACGGGTAAGCGATCTTCAAGCCATCAGGGAAAGTCGCACTTAGCTGACCAAGACGTTCTTTTACTGCTTCTGCCGTTTCTAGCGCGTTCGCACCAGTACCAAGCGAGATGCCAAGACCTGCTGCCGGGAAGCCGTTGTACTGACCTTTGATATCGTAGCTTTCTGCACCGCGCTCAACACGTGCCACGTCTTTCAGGTAAACGTTCGAGCCGTTCGCTTCTGATTTCAGAATGATGTTTCTGAATTCAGCCACGCTGGTTAAACGGCTTGCTGAAGAAATGGTTGCGTTAAGCAACTGACCTTTTTGCGCAGGCGCTGCACCCAACTGACCAGAAGAAACCTGTGCGTTCTGTTCACGAATAGCGTTCGCGACGTCGATTGCAGTAAGGTTGAACTGAGTCAGTTTGAATGGGTCTAGCCAAACACGCATTGCGTATTGAGAACCAAACGCTTGCACTTGACCTACGCCCGTTACACGGCTGATCGGATCTTGAATATTGGTAACAACAAAGTCACCGATGTCGTTTTCTGTAAAGTCCGGGTCTTCAGAGTAAACCGCCACAACCATCAAGAATGAGGTGTTAGATTTGTTTACAACGATACCTTGGCTTTGTACTTCCATCGGAAGTGATGTCATCGCCAATTGCAGTTTGTTCTGCACCTGAACTTGCGCGATATCTGGATCGGCTTCGCTATCAAAGGTCAGCGTGATGGTGGCATTACCAAACGCATCACTGCTTGAGTTTAGATAACGCAGGTAGTCCAGACCCGTCATGTTTTGCTCGATAACCTGAGTTACTGAGTCTTCTACGGTTTTCGCAGAAGCACCAGGGTAACGAGCACTGATTGAGATCGTGGTCGGTGAAATCGTTGGATATTGAGAAACTGGCAAGTTGAACAAAGACATTACGCCCGCCAACATAGTCAGAATCGCAAGTACCCAAGCAAATACCGGACGATCGATAAAGAATCGTGCCATGATTAAGCCTGCTCACCTGATTGAATAGTTACTGGATTACCCGGTTGGATCATCTGTAGACCGGTTGTGATGACTTTATCACCCACTTTCAGACCGTCAGTAATACGCCACTGGTTACCAATAGACTCCGCCGTTGTTACCGGAGTTATTGTTACCTTGTTGTCCGCACCCACTGTCATTACTGAGGCTTTGCCCGTTGCGTCACGCGTAACTGTGTTCTGCGGGATAAGAATCGCCACTGGGTCCACTCCTACTGTTACCGTTGCGCGCACAAACATACCCGGTAGCAATAAGCCATCTGGGTTCGCGAATTCTGCACGTAGCGTTACGCTGCCAGTACTTTCATCTACATTCACTTCGGTAAACTTCATAATACCTTTATGCGCATACGTCGAACCGTCTTCAAGCGTTAGTGTTACTTGAGCGGATTCGTCTTTTTGCAAGTGACCTTGTGACATCGCTGCTTTCAAACGGAGTAACTGAGCAGAAGATTGCACGATATCAACATTGATTGGGTCTAGCTGTTGGATAGTCGTTAGCGTCGCCGCTTGGTTTGCCGTTACTAGCGCACCCGCCGTTACGTTAGACTTGCTGATCACACCGCTGATTGGCGCTTTCACTTGTGCGTAAGAAAGATTGATCTTCGCTGTGTTGATCTTCGCTTTCGCTACCAACACTTGCGCTTTCGCTTCTTTGTACGCGGCTTCTGCTTCATCGAGATCTTGTTGGCTGATCGATTTCTTCGTAATCAACGCGCGGTAACGACGAACTGTTGAGTACGTCGATTCTTCCGAAGCTTGAGCACGGATCAATTCCGCTTCTGCACTTAATAGGTCTGCTTGGAACGTAGAATCGTCGATCTGGTAAAGCGATTGACCTTTCTCAACCACACCACCCTCTTCAAAATTGCGCTCAGAAATAATACCCGTGACCTGTGGGCGAACTTCTGCCTCTTTAAACGCTCGGCTACGACCAGGCAATTCTACCGTTAACGCTTGGCGAACCGGTTCAACCGTCATTACCGTCACTTCTGGTGTCGGCGCTGGACCACCTTGTGCTTGTCCTTCTTGGCTCTGTTCACACCCGACCAATAATAGGCTCGACGCAATCAAGAGCGATAGCGTGGTTCTACGTGTCATGAAAATTCTCTCTTCCTAACTAAAAAACGTGACTCAATAAAAAGTCAGCAAATATTAGTCGGGATGATAATTACTCAATGTTGTACATACAACAAAATTTACCGCTCTTTACGATAGACAAAAATGTTTGTTCTAAAGCTGTTATTGATCTCTCAATTTGAGCGCTTTTCTATTGGAAAAATAAATTTTCTGTGAGCAATTGAAATTGGATTTTTCTTAATAAAAACAGGAGAAAAGAGTAGACAAAACCAGAGAATTCGTGACAAAGAAAGTCAACGAAAAATCATATTGGAGAGAAATTAATATAAGCAGAACATAAACTGAAATGATAACAAAGTGGCATTGTATTTCATTTACACCTGATTAACATTGAATCATAAGCTGAACATTTACGCTTCGCTTTGCGTAATTATTTTTCAAATATAGACGTTGATTTCCTTCTTCATTTCCCTATAATCCGCTCCCCTAAAACAGCCTGAAATACGAAATAAGTTGGTTATGAAAAACAACAATAGAATAGTATTAGGGAAATTCACATGGGACAGGACGACTCACAATTTACAGCCCTCCCTTTTGAGTGGCAGAACAAAAGAGCAAGGCACCGTTAAGCTCACCAACAAGCAAAAAGCATTATTGAACTGCTTAGTTGACGCGCACCCAAGCACGATCAGTAATAAAGAGATTATTCAGCAGGTTTGGGGCTATGAGCACATATCTCAAGAGAGTTTGCCTCAGTTAATCAATCGCACTCGACGAACGCTTGAAGACAATGATAAGAAAATTCTCATCAACATTCCTGGTGTTGGCTATTCATTAAACTTCGATGTTACTGAGGACGAAGAACTTACTTCTGAACAACACATCGAGCCCAAGCATGACGTGCTTCCAATACTGGGTATGAAGGCTGCTCATCACCAAAACCTAAAGTCGTGGCGGATTCTGTTTACAGCCTTGTTAATTGTAACCATGTTTAATTTATGGAATACCGCCAGCGCACTTTATTACAAACATGATTTCGAAAAAGTACTTAGCGCCGCGCCATACCCAGAAGCCCAACGTTCAGATGATGGCACAATAACCGTAACAATTGATAACCATGAATGTATTTATCACAAAGATGAACTCTTACTTGAATGCCAATAAATATAAGGCATTAGCACTAGTGATCGTGTTAAATGGAGTTCTATTGCTAATTGCACATCAATCAAAAGTACAGTTGTTCGGCAAAGTAGAAGCATCAGGCTATCGTTGGACAACCTACACCAAGTTGTATAAAAACCGCATGGATTCCCAAATTCATTACTCTACGCTTGATTCTGCGGAAGACAGCTACCAGTTTATGGAATATCACTACGAGTATTCCAAATCAAAAGGGAAGGATTACATTGTAGTAGGTGATGACAAACCAGTAAGCGTGCGATACAACCGTGTTTATTACATCGATGACCAATGCAATATCTTTTTCTCCGGCAGAGCCAAAAGAACGCTATCAAACATGTCTTTCCGCTGTTCATATTAATCCAATCAGCATCCAGTAATGTTTATAAAAAAGGCATCTTTGCTAATCAAGATGCCTTTTTTCTTTTAGTTAGATCAGTCTACCGCTGAGATTAAACGCGGAACTGGCTGACTTGCTTGTCTAACTGTTGCGTCTGTTCTGACAGCATAGACAGTGACTGTTGCGCTTGGCTCACTACATCCACAATCGACGTGCTGCTGTCTGCGATACCTTGAACGTTGCTGTTCACTTCATCACTCACTGAGCTTTGTTGACCTGCTGCTGTCGCAATGTGCGTGTTCATCTCGTTCATACGTGCGATCGCGTTAAGGATTTCAGCCAAAGATTCTGTCGCCAAACCTGCCGATTGAATGGTGTCTTCGCTGCTGGTTTTACTGCCCTGCATCACTTCCACCGCCTGAGCAGCGCCTGCTTGCAGCTTCTCAATCATCGATTGAATCTCGCCCGTGCTCTTTTGCGTGCGGCTGGCTAAGGAACGCACTTCATCTGCCACGACAGCAAAACCACGACCTTGCTCACCAGCACGCGCCGCTTCAATCGCCGCGTTCAATGCCAACAAGTTGGTCTGTTCTGCAATGCCACGGATAACATCCAATACTGAAGCAATGTTGCTTACGTCATTATCTAGTGTGTTGATGACTTGGCTTGCACTTTCAATCTCACCCGCAAGATCACGAATCGCTGCGACTGTTTGCTCCAAAATCACATTGGTATTCGACAACTCTTCGTTCGCTGTTTGGCTTGCCAAAGCGGCTTCTGTAGCGCTGTCGCTCACGTTGCGACTGGTCACTTGCATTTCATGAACTGCTGCGGCAACAGCTTCGCTATCACGTTGTTGGTGAACCGTTGAATCTGCAATGGTTGAGGTCAACGAATTCAGGTTGTTCATTTCCTGACGCAATGTGTTTGCGCTTTCGACGACTTGTGACACTGTCGCTTGAATTTTAGTCACGAACTGGTTGAAGCCACCGGCAAGTTGACCAATTTCATCTTGCGAGTTGATGCTAATACGTTGGCTCAAATCCCCTTCTCCAGACGCAATTTGCACCATTGCTTCTTTGATGTCGTTGATTGGCTTCACAACAGTTTTTAGCAGTAATACCACCATACCAAGCGCTGCAATAATTACGATTGCGATGCCTGCTTCAAGAATAAGTTCTGCACGGAGTGCCGCTGCTGCGATATCCGTTTTTAGCGTCTTTTGTTTTGCTTCAATCGCATCTTTCACCACATTTAGTTGTTCACGTACCGCACCAAATTGGTGTTCAAATTCCGCTTTGTTTGACTCGTAATAACTTACCCACTGCGATTGTGGTTTGCTGATCATGGTTTCATAGCTTTGCAGCCATTTCTCACCTGTTGATACTAGCTTCTGCACCTCGCTACCATGACTGCGAGGCATTACCCCCGCATCGGACAGTGACATGACTTTCTTCATACGTGGCAGAGCTTTGTATGCGTTGTCTTTGTATTCAAATAGATGGTGGTCAATTTCCGCTTGAGACTGCGCCAGAGCTAAACCTTGAATCGCTGAAGTTGCTTGATAGAGGTCGCGATACGCATCTTCAATGGTAAAAAGGCTTGGGGTAACCTGCTCGTTAAGCGTGTCGCTAAGCTCGGTTTGTTTCCACATCGTAAGAACATTCAATACTGAGCTTAAAGTCAGTAATACAATCATCAAAGATAGAGGGAGAACTATCTTTTGCTTGATAGAGAGGTTGCTGAACATGAATAGATACCTTTTGTTATATTGTTCAAATCGCGCCCAATTATAACAAAGAGACAGCACAAGTAATTTCATATACAGTGCAACGTATTATAATAATTTTTATCTTTACGACTAATATTTTAGATTCAACAAATAATTGAATTTATTGGCTTATCTATAACGGACCAAGGTCACAAAGACACATCAAGAACTTCAGTCAATACAAGTTGTTTCCCCTTGTTTTGGTTGGAAGATCTCCATCATGGGTTCAATTTGACCATTACCCCACACGACAAAGCCAAAGCACAATAAGGGGAGCAAGAGATGAATAAGGGATTTGAACGTACCGAGCTTGCCGCGTTGAATCACTGTGGGTCTGAATACCTTCACACCTTTAGGTGGAAACTGACCTTCGATCAAACCACGTACGCCAAGTGGCAACATCAATACCGCAGCAAGTAAAAACACGGACAGTGGCATCCAAAAGAACAGTATATGAACCAGAAGTTCTAAGCCCTGCATACCGAACACTTCATAGCATTCGGGCGCTTGGGCAACTGCTTGCAACAAAGGCTCCCCCTCAAGCTTAAACAGCACGCCAACTAGAACGCAAAACACGCCAGCGATAGCGACTCTGATGATCTTTTCTTGTTTGCTGTACTGCGGCGCGTATTCCTTCATGCCCTTTCCTATCAAGATAAAACCGAGAGAGTCAGCTTAAGAATGGCACGTCAGAGTGCAAATGTGCGCGTGGCTTTTGGGACGCACAATGGCGAATAATGAAACAGAAAGAAAACAGCCTCAATATCGCTATTGAGGCTGTGGGAAAGTTCATGAGTCCGGTTTAATCGTCGAACAACAAGTTGATTGCAATCGTCATCAAAACTAAGCCTGAAATTGGCAACAAGACACCCAATGGTGAGCGCTCGATGTAAGGCAGATTCTCTGCAATCAATAAGCCCCATTCAGGTTCTGGCGGCTTAACGCCAAGTCCGATAAAACTCAGAGAAGTCAGACTGAGCGTAATGTACGGCAAACGCAGAAACGCGTGACGAATCAATGGCGGCAGCACATAAGGCAACAAGTAGTAGCGGAGTACTCGCCACTGACTGGTTCCCCAAATGGGCGCAAGATGCGTGTAAGGCTGCGCTTTGGCTTCCATGAACAAACTTGCACAGTGCGCTGCTAATGGTGCCCACGACACCATAACAATCGCAATCAAGGCACTGTTTGGGTTCATCCCCGTTAGACCAGCAATCAGCAGACCCGCCACAATGTATGGCACACCTTTAGTGATCTCAATTAAGCCTTGGCTATAACGAGTCACGAAGCCGAGCAGCAAACCAATCACCAAACTTAGGAACGTCGCGATGATGCCCATTTTGATTGTCGACATCATACCGCCGCCAACGCGAGCAAGCAGATCTCGCCCGACCGCATCGGCACCAAACGGTGCTGCTAAGCTTGGCGATTCAAGGCGAGTAAATTGGATGGTGTAAGGATCGCGCATTAACGCCCATCCCGCACAACCAATCAACAAGGCAAAGATTGTCGCACTGACGATACGTTTAGTGGCGCTTTGGGTAAAACGAAAAGTACTGTGACTGCTGATCAGCTTGCCACTTGTGACACTGTACCCGAGTAACCAGCGTTGCAATAAGATGCTCGCACTGCTGATCAACATCGAGAACACCAGCAACACCAACAAGCCACCTTGCAGCATCGGCAGATCTTGTGACTTCGCAGCGCCTAAGATTAGTCGTCCGATACCCGGAATGGAAAACACTTGTTCCACAGCAACCGCGCCGCCGGTCAAACCAATCACCGTCATTGCGATTTGAGGAATCAAGTTACTAACGGCGCGCCACAAGGCAAAGCGTAAGATTTGAAACTTACTGACGTTCGCCGATAGCCAAGTGATCACCCAAGGCTCATCTAATACACGCTTGAGGCTGTCATTGAGCAAGCGCCCGAACAAGCCAGCAGCAGGTAATGCCATTGCCAAACTGGGTAGCCAGAGGTTTTGCACGCCTTGCCAACCATAAGGTGGAAACCAACCCAACCAGATGGAAAACACCATGATCAGCAACGAAGCAATCACGTATTCAGGCAGTGAGACCAACACCGAACTGAGCGTGTCATGATGCCCCAGACCTTGAGTGGCTAAACGATTCTGTTGCCAACGACGCACGGTGTAAAGCACGCTCGCCATGCACATTACAAATGCCATGCCTAACGCTGTAAGCATCAGTAGTAGCGATGTTTTTGCGGTTTGTTGAACGCTCTCCATCACGGATGCGCCGCTCACCCAAGAGACACCCAAGTCACCTTGCATGGCAAGCGTCAACCAATCCCACAGTCGCTCAGCAGCGCTGCGGTCAAGTTGAAGATCTTCTCGAATTGCTTGCAGAGCTTCTGCCGTCAGCAATTGTTGAGCACCCGCACGGGCACGGAGGATTGATTGGCTTGGGTCGATACCGGCAATATCCGGCATCAACCCCACCAACACAACCACCACTCCGAGTGACAGGAAGCGCGACAAAAAACGCGTAAACCATTCAGGCATACAAGCGCTCCAACGAGAGCGCATGTTGGCAACAGACGACATCGAGTTAGTTCACCTCAGTAAACTGGTCGATCAGGCGACGCTCACGTGGGTCACGTTGTGCGTTCTTCACGCGGTCACTCTCACCTTGGATTACACGCTCGTGAAGCAGTGGAATCACAGCGTATTGCTCAAGGATTTTGCTTTCTGCTTCGATGATCGCTTGTTGGCGTTTCTCACCCAATGGCTGACGATCAGCGTGTTTCAATGCAGCATCCACTTCTTCAGAGCAGAACTGACCTAGGTTGTAAGAACCTTTACAGCTAAAGTCACTTTGCATGTACGCCACTGGGTCACCAGAATCCAGCACTGTTGCACGTGACAACAAGAACGCATCGAACTTACCTGCTAGTGCATCGTTTTCGATTTGTGCGTATTCACGAACGTCTAGTTCAACCACAAAGCCAGCCGCTTCAAGTTGTTGCTTTAGCAGCACCGCTACTTCTGGCAACTCAGCACGGTCGGTAAATGTACCGATGGTGATCTTCTCACCGTTCGCGTGGCGCATTTCCATGGTTTCCATACGAGGGTTCGCATCACGAATTGGTTGAGCCCATGCCAATGCTGGACCTAACAGACCTTTTGCTGAATCGGCGTGGTTCTCGTAAACCGTTTTGATGATTTGCTCACGGTTAACCGCTTGAGCCGCTGCTTTACGCAAACCGAACTGGCTAAACACATCTGATTTGTTGTTTAGGTAAAGCGTGTTGGTACGTGGCATTGCGACTTCGTGCAGCTGTGAAGATTCCATCATCGCGATTTGCGATACAGGAACCGCTTCAACGACATCCGCCTCACCGGTACGCAGCGCTGCAGCACGAGCAAAACCGTTTGGTACGTATTCAGCAAAAATGCTGTCTACTTTCGCTTTTTCGCCCCAGTATCCATCAAAACGCTTCAGTTTCGCGCTGGTTGTACCGTTGATTTCTGTCAGAACGAATGGACCGGTACCCGCATTGATTGGCACAACACGACCGTTTTCTTGGTATGCAGCACCAGAAAGGATCGCTAACTGTGGGCTAGATAGACGGCTTGGCAACAATGGATCGTTAAAGGTCGTTTTGATTTCAACAGTGAAGTCGTCCAGTGCGCGAACTTGCCATTCGATACCATCCAAAATACGTGGTTTTGGTGCGGCATCTAATGCTTTTTGTAGAGAGTTCACAACCGCATTGGCATCAAGGTCAGAACCATCGTGGAATTTCACGCCCTTACGTACCGTAAATTGCCACGTCATCGGATCAACTTGTTCCCACTCTGTTGCCAGCATTGGCTCTGCTACCGACTGATCGTTGAGGTTCACTAGCGTTTCTGCTGTGCTCCAACGTGACAGTTTGAACGCGTCATCTGAAAGTGGTGACAAACCTGTGCGTGGTGGTTGCATCATGGCAACGCGAATTTCCGTTGCTTGCGGTGCAGCTGCTTTTTCCGCTTCTGGCTTGCTTTCGCCAGAGTCAAAACAACCCGTCAACAGTGCGCTTAAAGCCAGCGACAAAGCTAACTTGGGAGTACTAAAGTGCATAAGAAACCTCTCCAATGGTTTTTGTGAATTCATTACTTTTGTGTTGAGCGCTCATCAAGGCTCTCGTGATCAAGTGTGATGGGTTATTTGTCACGTTTTGTGCCGTGCCGTGCTCGACAACACGTCCTTTGTCTAACACTAGGATTTCATCGCATAGGGTTTGTGCCGCATCGAGGTCATGTGTCACCAAAATCAGGCGCATCTGACGACTCTTTTGAATGGCCGCCAACAGGTCAAGAATCTGTTTACGACTGACGGGGTCTAGGCTGCTGGTTGGCTCATCGGCAACCAGCACACAAGGCTCGACAATCAAAGCTCTGGCGATAGCCACACGTTGCGCTTGCCCAACTGATAATTGCTGCGGGTTACGATCCAACAATGTGAGATCCAAACCGACATCCGCCAAGACCTTTTCCACCTTCTCGTTAAGCTCTTGCGTTAAACCAATATTGTTTAGCGGCTCCAGTAAGATCTGGCGAACGGTGTAGTACGGATTCAAGCTAGACTGCGGCTCTTGCGGGATCAGCTGAATGTGCTGACATAACTCTTGTCGCTGCTTAGCCGAGCTACGCGATAACGGATAACCACACACATACACTTCACCAGATGTCGGTTTACGAAGACCAAACAGAAGTTCAATCAAGGTCGATTTACCCGCACCAGAAGGACCAACAATCGCAATGTTCTTTGTGTCGATAGAAAGATCCAATTGTTCAAGCGCTTTAAACGGTTTACCCCCTAACCAACTTGGTTTGGAGTAATAGTGAACACTGGCTTGCTCAAAGCGAACTTCCGCCGATTTAGGCTGCGTGTGCCCGCTCAAGTTGTGCTTAGTCAAAATAGGCTCCAGAGATGAGGTTAAGGCAGCAGTTGCGCAAGTTGTTGGCAGAAAGGATGCGAACTTTGCTGAATGACTTGCCATGGTGCGCCATAAGCCACCATGGTGTTGTCCGCAATTACCAAGACTTTGTCACACGCCAAAGTCGCAGAGAGATCGTGCGTGATCAACAAACCACTGATGTTGCGTTGCTGAACACTGCTGCGGAACAACTCAAGGATCTCCGATTCGGTGATTGGATCGAGCGCACTGGTGGGCTCATCCGCGATGATCAAGTTGGCACTACCAAGCAACGCAATCGCAATACAAATACGCTGGCGCTGACCACCAGATAGCTGGCTTGGATGCTGCGCCAATGCTGCTTTTGGATCTGCAAATCCGAGTTGAGACAACAAGGTCGTCACCGTTTCTCGGTTTGCTGAAGACAAGCGTGTTTTGTTGCCCGTCAATGCCAAACACAGTTGTTGTTCGACAGACGCCAATGGATTCAGCGCTTTAAGTGCATCTTGGAAAATGACCGCGGGACGCTGCGATTGACTCCGTTGCAGCATGGCAGTTTGTGCGACTTCACTGCTGTTAAGCTGGATACTTCCGTCTACCCAAATATCAGACGGCAAAAAACCTGCGACGGCTTTCGACAACATGGATTTACCAATGCCGGAAGGTCCCATAATGGCAAGAACTTCACCTTGAAACAGCTCAAAAGAAATGTCTTTGAAGAGTGTGCGTTCTGAGTCTGTAAGGCTGAGATTATTAACGGAGAGTATTGGTTGAGAAATCACGACATCAAACTAAATGTAACAATATAACATAACGATAGTATCACGCAGGTCTGAGCAAGAAAACAACTCAGAGGGGTTATTTCATCACCTTTTTCACGCTTTTATCAGCAAGGGCAGATGGCTCCGCCCTTGTGATAAAAAATCGAAATAATCTATACCCAAGTGACCTCAAGATGCTGGATTCAGAGTGAGTCACTGATTCAAATCCAAGGAAAACGACGCAGCGGAATAGCGAGCTCTTTCCAAGTTGTTTGACGCAGAAGTTGCTTCAGTGACTCACTCCCAAAGGGCGAATTGCCTTGACCCGCATACTTTGTTGACGATTATTGATTTAGAGCCACTAGATCTTCAAATCGTCGCCGCGTCTGCAAGCCAAGGCATTTTCGCTGAACTAAGCATCTCGAGGTTACTTGGGTATAACAGCTTGAATTACTGACACTTTTGTTTGACTTGATCGAGGTATGGGAACAAGAAGACAAAGCGCCCAACGTAGAACAAAGTGAATGCCAGCCACAAACCGTGATTGCCCCAGTATTGCACCGCAATAAATTGAGTCACTAAGAACAACACCATGGTTAGGAAGGTAGAGTTACGAACTGGTCGCGTCGTCCCTGTGCCAGTAAAGATGCCGTAAAACGTAAGACCAAAACCAGCAACCAACGGGAATGCCAATAACCAAGGGCTCATGTCTAGGTACAGCGCAACAAGGTTTGGCAAAGTGGTAAATAACGTCACCACTTGGTGTTTGAACAGCACCAACAACAAGGTCAATACAACAACAAACGCCGCGGTCCATTGCGTGTTTAGCTTAATCACGTTATCAAGCAATGTCGGATTCTTCTGCCCTACGGCTTTACCTGCAAAGACGCTCGACGCATTCGCCACACCATCGAACATGTAGCTGACGATGAAGGTCACTTGCATCAAGATTGCGTTCGCCGCAAGCACATCAGAACCAAGCTGAGAGCCTACACGCGCCATCATGTTGAAGAACACCAATAGACACACAGTACGAAGCAGCAGATCCATATTGGAAGACGCGATAACTTTGAGATCTTTACGCGTCATTTTTGCGGTCTGAATGTAATCAAACAGCGGGAAGCGACAGGTTTTCAACACCAGCACCGCACCAATAACAAACGTCGAGATTTGCGCGATAAGTGTCGCTACCGCAACGCCAGCAATCCCCATATCGAAGTACAACACAAATACGATATCCAGCACGATGTTCAGCACGTTACCAAACACTTGCGTGAACAAGGTTTCTTTGGCTTTCGCCTGCCCCATCAACCAACCAATCACGGTGTAGTTCAGCAATACAAACGGTGCACCAAAGATCATGATATCGAAGTAAATCTTCGCGTTTTCTGCCACGACTGCATCAGGGGAGATAATCAGCTCTGCCCCCATCCAAATCACGGACTGCAACGCAATGAAAATCAAGCCAAGGCAGAGCGAAAGCACGAAAGGACGGAATAAGCTGCTCGCTTGATCTTCTGGGCTATTTTTACCTAATGCGATTGCACTTTGCCCGGTAGTACTGACGCGGAAAAATCCAAACAGCCAATATAAGGTATTCATGATGACGGTGCCGATCGCCACACCACCAATCATCTCAGCCACACCGAGTTTACCGATCACCGCGGTGTCCACCGCCCCCAATAATGGCTGGGTAACAGTAGAAACGATGAAAGGAAATGCGATTTTAAAATAGTCTTTATGAGTCAGATTCATGATTTGAAAAAGTTGGTTAGAAAAGTGCAGAACGCGTGAAGAGTCGGTTTAAGTCATCTTGCCACCGAACTGCATTCTATTTGTTTAATGGGCTCAAGTTAACCACAAAATGGGAAAAAGAATGAGAACGAAAATCAATAAAATAGCTAACTCATCGGCTCTATTGCCACCCTATGCATCTCAACAGGTAAACGGATAAATCGTCGATAAATAACCACACTTACAGTAATGAACAATGTTCAAATGCCATTAATGTTATGTTATAACAATCGAAAATTTCGCATCATTTTAATCATAGGTAATCGGATGTCCATCTTTGGATCGTTTTCTCTTTCTAGATTACGCCTTACTCTTACTGCTTTCTCACTGCTGTTTTCTTGTTTTGTCCACGCCCACCCTCATTCTTGGGTGACGATGGAAACCAAAATCAATATCAAAGAAGATAAGATTCAATCGCTCTCAATGAACTGGGAGTTTGACGCCATGACCACGGCTTACATGCTCGCGGGAGAGAAACTCACCGACGAAAATCGAGATGAAGTGCTTTCGACCCTCTCTAGTCAGGTGATTTACAACCTGTTATCAAGCCATTACTTCACCTACTTTTATGCTGACGATGAACCGATTCGCTACAAGATGGTGGAAGAAGGGTCTATCGAGATGAATGGCGCAAAAGCAACATTGAAGTTCAATCTTGAACTCGCTAAACCCACCAGTATCTACACGCCTGATCTGCGTCTGCTTATCTTTGATCCGAGCTACTTCGTAGATATGAGTTGGGAACACAAGCATGCCATCACCATCAATGAGCCTTACGCTGATCGTTGTCATATCGACGTGGTTGAACCAAACCCAACACCAGAGCAAGTGACTTACGCGATGTCACTATCAGTTGATGCTGACCCAGATAACGAACTCGGTCAGCTATTTACCCAAAAAGCCCTCTTCACCTGTGATCCGGAGGAGAAGTAATGGGAAGCTCGTTAGTCTTCAAACGTGCTCTATTCGCTGTGTTTAGCGTTGGGGTATTAGCCATTTCTCTGCATATTTGGAATCACTTCCCTGCTTACTGGATGCAGTTGATTCGGCTTCAACGTGACACGGTAAACTCGCTCAGTGAATACCTGATGCTCATCAGCCAAGGGCAACTGTTGTATGGTTGGTACTTGTTGGGGTTTAGTTTTCTGTATGGTTTGCTGCATTCGGTTGCTCCTGGACATGGTAAAACGGCAGTAACGTCAATGAGCCTGATTCATGGCTACCGTCGTCGACAAGCGCTTGTATTGGTCGCGATTATTGCCGCCCTACAAGCCGCGAGCGCGTGCATTCTTTTCGTGATTACCGCCAAAATTGCAGAGCAGTTTGCTTTCAGCCTTTCCGATAATGTTCGTCTACTGACTCAAGGTTGTGCGGTGTTTATTATCTTATTAGCCTTGAAAGAGTTTGCGTCTGTGGTTAAACGCCGCATCAAGCAAACACCCTCTCAAGAAGATGATGATTCCGAAAACTCTAACGGCAATATTTCATGGAAAGCACTGCTGCTTATTGGCTTTCGCCCTTGTACTGGCGCGGTGCTGGTTCTGTTTCTCTCTAACATGTTAGGCAGCTTAATGTGGGGCATGATCGCGACATTCGTGATGGCTTTAGGGACAGCAATGACCAACTCGATATTGGTGTTCAACGCTTTAACGATTCAACGCCAAATGAAAAACCACAGCGCCAAACCTAATGCCAACTTGAGCGATACGCTGAACCTCGTTTTGGCAGTCACCATGGTGGCATCGGGCTTTATTCTCTATAACTTTGCCAGCGTGGCAGGATTACAGAATTTCGTCAGATAAGTACCGGCAGCAATAAACGCAAAAGCCCCAATACTTGATTGGGGCTAAATTTACATTGGTTTGTATTTCAATACTGCGTGTTACTTAGGCTCGCGCAACAGGTACAGCATCAGCTTCAATGGCGTTTTTGCGATAATGCTGTGAGGCAAATGTGCGTCCATTAGCAACCAAGCGCCAGCTTTTAGTTCCTTCGCCTCTTCTTCTAATGTGAACGTACATTCTCCTTCGAGTATTTGTGCAATCGCTGGTACTGCTGCGGTATGTTCGCTCATTTCTTCACCTTCGGCGAAACCAAAGATAACACCTCGCAAACGCTCACTTTTATACACAGGGCAACTCGTGATACCTGCTTTGGGGATATCCACTTCGCTGGCGAGATCTTCATATAAGGTGTATTCAAACATGATTTAGCTTTCCTTCTTTCTTGCGACAAGCGTTATTGCAGATAGGTTCTTTTCGTGTTTGCGGAAAATCTTACGCATGCCTAACACACGCTGTCTCGCTTGCGGTTTAGTCAGTACGTTTTTCACGATTTTTAAGAACCCACTCAAGCCTTCATCGGCGATAACGCGTTTTGGTTCGAGTAAATGCATTGGAGCAACGGCTTCAAATTCAACGACAAAACCATTCTCTTCCATCAGAGCTTTCCACTCTGCGGGTGTGATGGGTTTGGCGGGGTGTTGAATGGTCTCGGAAACTTCTCTTTGAATCGCGCGCTTTTTATCTTCATCGATAGTATCTGGCGTAATGCACAATTCATGGATACCGTAACGACCATGAGTCGCGAGGATTCGAGCAGCCTCAGCAATAATTTCGTTTTTACGCGCATCGGATTGCATCGTCAGCATAGCTTCGCCATAAACCACAGAAGCACATTCTGGCTCTAACCCTGTCTCTTGTGCATTCCCGACATGACAACGTTGGTTTGCCCCCTGTAAGTAAGAGCGAACAATATCGGCTGCCTGCTCATTTTGTTCGATAGCGGTGTAGCTTGCAGGGGATTTTTCCAAGCACAAACGTGCCGTGTAACCCATACCGGGCGCAAATTCGACAACGCGGTCATCACGGGTAATTGCCAACCCTTGCAGCATTTTTTGTGTTAGCTCTTTGCCACCAGGGCGCAGTACTTTCTTACCCAATTGAGCGAGTACCCAGTGCCCCGGTGTTTTTGTCACTTCTCGCCCTTCATTGGGCATCGCTAATCGTTTAGACATAATGACTCCTAAGCAAAGATGGCGACGGGAACAAAAAGAACGACCAGACCGCACAAGGCAACCCATCGAAATACGTGGCTAATACCGTCCATAACTGTTCTCCTTTCTCAGGTTGGATAAGTTGGCATATCAATCAATAATGATTATTATTTGTATCTTATTCCCAAAGTCCGAATTTGCTGCTTGATAATTATCAAGCTAAGGAAAACAGCGTGCCCGGCTCTATTGTTTCGCTCCTGAACGAAGAAGAAAAAACGCAACTCTTCTCAAAACGCTCGCCTTTGCATTGCAATGCAGGGCATCAACTGTTTGGACGTGGGGAGCCTGCGGAAAATATGTATTTGGTAGAGAGAGGAAAAGTCTCGCTGTTTCGTTTGATGCCAAACGGCGACGAAAAGCTGTTTAGAGTGTTTATGGCGGGAGAAATGATTGCGGAAATGGCGATGTTTATGTCCCCAAGAACCTATCCGATGAGTGCCCGTGTCGATCAGGACACGGAGTTATCAGTGTTCTACTACCAAGATGTGTTAACGGTGTTTACTCAGTCTCCGCAGACTTCATTAAAAGTCATGAACTACATGACCAATCGTATCCACCAGCTGATGGATACCGTGAACATTTTGACGCAAGTAAACGCGAACCAAAGACTGGTGATGAAGCTGGCTGACTTCTATTGTGCTCAATCGAGAAGCGAAGGGAAAATCACATTACCCGTGACAAAAAAGCTGCTCGCAACACAGCTAGGGATGACGCCAGAAACGCTTTCTAGGACGTTCAAAAAACTGAAAAACGAGGGTTTTATTACTGAGTGCGAAAGCCATATCACGTTGCTAGATATTCCTGCCATGTGCGAAGCGGTGGAGTTAGCACCAGAAATATTCCAACGAGATTGAGAGGCAGCCATCAGCGGTGTTTGCCGACTTGAACATTCCACCACCACCCAAAAGATGTAAATGAGATGCATTATTAGTTGATAAAGATCAAATCTAAGTGAACAAATCTTGTTCATCATACTGCGATAATAATGATAACCATTCCCACTTGAAGTGCTAAGAGCTTTTATTTTTAGTGCGATTTTTCTAAGGAAATGCAGTATGTCTCTTTTAAAGCCAAGGGTGGCACCTTTTACATTATTGCTGCCAACGCTTATTGCCCCTCTCACCTATGCATCTAGTGATGCCGAACAACAAAAGCCCTCGGCAAACACACAAAAAATGGAAACCGTTGTCGTCGTTGCGTCTCGTATGGAACAGTCTATTTCTGACGTTGCAGGTAGTGTGGCGGTTGTCAGCTCAGAAGATATTGAAAAGCAGATGGCAAACAATATCGAAGAAAGCCTACGTTACATACCGGGCGTCAGCATGAATGGCAACTCACGTTTTGGGGCGTCAGATTTCAATGTCCGAGGAATGGACGGAAGCCGGGTTAAAGTTCTAGTCGATGGCGTAGAACAACCCGTCGCTTACGGTTCAGGAGTCAGCGGAACTGTGATGAATGTTCTTGGCAAAGGTCAAGGGCAAGTCGAAGTTGATACGCTCACCGCCATTGAAGTTAACAAAGGTTCGTCTTCAAGTTTGTACGGCAGTGGTGCACTCGGCGGCAGCGTTTTGATGAGAACAAAATCCGCTGATGATCTCCTCCAAGGCGAAGAAGGTCATGCGAGTGTCGACGCAGGGTATCAATCTCGCGACGGCAGTTACAAAGCAACCGTAAACGCGGCTCGCCAGTTTAATGAAGACCTTAAAGGGATGATTATCTTTACTCACCGCGATGGTGACGAACTGGAAACGCATGGCGATGGGGCTGATATCACTGGCGAAGGTCGCGGTAAAGCCGATCCGATGAACTACACATCAAACAACATTTTGTCTAAGTTAGAGCTTCAAGCCAGTGAAGATCATCATTTCGTGTTTACTGGGCAGTACTTCGAACAAGACTCGGATGGAGAAAGTCTTTCTCTAGAAGGCAGCTCTAGTGGCTTCAATAAATATTCTAACTATCATTTCGAGGACACTCAGCGCAGAGGTCGCGTTGGCATTGAGCACACTTGGAATGCTCAATACTCCGCTTTTGATCGCCTAACTTGGCAAGCAAACTGGCAGATTTCGGAAGCGAAAAACACCACAAAAGACACACTGACAAGCGCTTTCCCACCTTTTACCAGCACCGATCGAATCAGACAACGTAACGCGAAGGATACATCGCTCCAGCTGGATGTACAGCTCGATAAATCGTTCGTGCTAGGAAACACAAATCACGACTTTATTTACGGAGCAACCTTAATCGACAGCGAGTTCAAGCTCGAAACTCGTGACACGGATAATAAAGGGAAAGACACCAGTGGCGTTGTTGAAATGCCACCAAAAACTGACGTACGCAAAGCTGGGCTTTTCGCGCAAGATCAGATGTATCTTATGAATGACCGCTTGATTGTAACCACTGGTCTTCGCTACGACACCTTCCAATACCGACCAACTAAAGATCATCGTAATATCGACGGCAACCTAGGTGAATACAAAGATCTCGATACAGATGCAATCACAGGACAATTAGGGGGCGTGTTCCACTTTACCGATACCACCAGCGCCTTCGCTAAATACGCGCGTGGTTTTAAAGCACCAACACCAGAAGAGCTTTACTACAGCTTTGAGCGTAATCCCGTCCCTGGAATGCATGTTGTAGTGCTTGCAAACCCTGATTTGAAGCCCGAATCCAGTGATTCTATTGAACTGGGTGTTCGCCAGAACTACCAAGCGTTGAACTGGGAATTAGCAGCGTACTACAACGATTACAGTGACTTCATTAACTCGACATCTTGGACTGAAGTGCACCAAGGTACTCGATACATGTACAGCAAAAACGAGAACATCGACAACGCGAAAATCTACGGTGTGGAATTCTCAAGTGCCCTGCAGCTCGGAGCATTAATGCCTGTACCAAATGGCACTTACTTACGTGTCAGTGGTGCATGCTCTGAAGGTGAGGATAAAGACTCAGGAAAAGCCATAGACAGTGTCGCACCACTGACCGGGGTATTGGGTCTTGGCTTCGACCAAGCCAATGCACTGTACGGCTGGGAAACCACCTTAACGGCTGTTGCTAGCAAAGATGGCAGCGATTGGAGCAATAAAGATAACTTGTCAGCACCAGGCTACGGCATCGTTGATGTTACCGCCTATGCGCAACCAATCAAGAACCTAACCATTCGAGGTGGTGTATTTAACGTATTTGATAAGAAATACTGGAACTACAGCCGTGTGAAAGGGTTAACACCAACGTCCGTTGCAAATTCAGACTCGTTAACTTCACCAGGTATCAACTTCGGCGTGAACGCGAAATACGTTTTCTAAAGCACATTTATACTATTTAGCCCCTTCTTCTACGGAGGGGCTTTGATTTATCAAACATACCCGTATTTGTTCATGGTATGTAAGGTGAAATACATGAAAAAACTCTTATGTTTGGCACTCGCTTCTTTGGTCACGATGCCCTTGCATGCTGAAGATCGCATGATCAGCGCAGGCTTTGGGGTAACAGAAATCATTTATGCATTAGGCGCGCAAGACAAGCTAGTCGGTGCAGATTTTACCAGTAGACATTTGATTGAAGGCGATGAAGACATCGCGCAGCTAGGCTTACATGTTCGTCTCTCTGCTGAGGGAGTAATGGCAATGCACCCTACCCACTTGATCGGCACTGATGAAATGGGACCACAAACTGCCATCAAACAAATTGCCAAAAGTGGTGTCGAAGTGGTGACAATCCCTTCAGGGCAACACGTTCCTCAACTGCTGTCTCGGATAGACACACTGGCAGCAGTCATGGGGCATCCTACTGAAGCCAAGCAGCTAAAACAAAGCGTGACATCAGAAATTGAGAAACTAGAACACAAACAATGCCAAACCAAGCCAAAAGCTATTTTCTTTATGCTTGACCGCTCTGGTGCAACACGCGTCGGTGGCGCTGATACGGCAATCGACACCATCATTACTCTCGCAGGGGCGATTAATCCTGCACAAGCACACTTTAAAGGCTATCGCTCAACCAGTATGGAAGCGATGTTAGAGATGCAACCCGACTACATTTTAGTGAGTCAAAGAGCGTGGGATATGTATCAGAGTGCGGATAAGATTCTGGACAAGTTGCCGGTTCTAAAATCAACGCCAGCCGGCATCAACAAAAATATCCTTGTCGTACCAAGTGGCGCCTTATTGGGTGGATTTGGGCTAGCAAGTATCGAGGTAGCAAAAGAGCTCAATCAAACGTTTTGCCCTCAATAATCAAGCGTTGCTTAAAAACAAAAAAACAGCTCCTAATGAGCTGTTTTTATTGCTTCTGAAAGCGATATCTAAGTACAGGTATTACGCCTTCTTCACAAACTGCGCCGTCACCATCATCTCGCCAGCACCATCGACTTTACAATCTAGTTGATGATCTTTGCCGTCTTTAATACGACGAATCACAGCTTTGGTGCCGATCTTCAGCACCAATGAGCTGCCTTTTACTTTTAGATCTTTGACTAACGTGACCTTATCACCTTCCTGCAGCAAAGTGCCGTTGGCATCTTTCACGTTTACGGCGTCTTCTTCTGCTGCCTGAGTCGGGTTCCACTCGTGTGCGCATTCAGGGCAAACTAAGTGGTCTTGATCTGGATAAACGTATTCTGAGTTACAATTTGGGCAAGGAGGTAAAGACATAAATAATCACGAGCTAATGAATTTGCCAATATGGTAATGGTAATTGCTCACCTTATCGAGCCTATTTGCAAACTATCGTATATATCGAAAAACAAAGCTGATTGAAAACGGCGTCATCTCTTACCCTAGGACAACGCCGTTTGATGCGCCGAACTACATAGACGATTCAAACAAGCCTGTAATACCTTTCAAAGGGAAAAGCCTTGCTTGATCCAACCCTCTCAACGTTACCGTATTGAGGTCGTCAATAAAGAAACGACTGGTCATCGTGTGTTTGCCACCATTAATGAAAATCTCGATGACAGAATTGTCGATATACATCTCAATCGTCTGCTTAGCGTCCAATCTTGGTGCTTTTCGAATGCCACCAAATTCCTCTGCGTACAAGTGCGACATGTGACGACGGTCCAGCATAAACTCATGCTCTGTCGCACTAAAGACGATGTTATCACCTTTGAGGTTACTCAGCTCAAGTTCAAAGCCATCGCCCACAAGGTCTAATTGGATCAAACAACTGGTGCTTTCCAGTGTATGGGATTGTGCAAAGACCACCTCTTCTTTTCTTAAACTTTTCAGCTCAGGGAGCGGAGTTTGAACAAGAAAACCATCTTTCAACGTTAGTTCTCTAGGAAGAGACAGCATTCCTGCCCACTGGTGTGTGACCGATGGCGTGTCGATTTCTGGCAACCCTATCCATGCAATAAGAATGCGACGCCCATTCTCATCTAAATAGGTTTGTGGGGCGTAGAAATCAAACCCATAATCTGGCTGCAAAATATCTTGGTGGTTTTCTAAAGTCATCGACTCTAGGTTCAACTGATCACCCACGATATACGCGACAGAATAGATGTTTTTAAAATCATAAGGATTACTACTGCTCACGCCCTGTGGAGAAAACAGCATCACCGATTGACCATTAATCTCAAAGAAATCAGGACACTCCCACATGTACCCAAGGTCAGAAAACTTGGTCTTGATAGAACCTTTATGCTGCCACGTTTTCAAATCTTTGCTTTGATAGAGCGCCATTGAACCATGTTCAGTTTTGGTTTGAGCACCCACCACCATCAAATAGTCGTCGCCTTTCTTCCAAACTTTTGGATCACGAAAGTGCTCCGTGTAATGTTCGTTCTCAATGACCACACCGTGCTTTTCAATGTTGCCGTCTGAATCCATGGTGGCAAAACATTGTGTTGGGATTCGATTCCAGTTTTGGTCACGCTTGTTGCCAGTAAAAAACAGCAAAGCCTTGTTGTTTTCCACCAAAGCGCCGCCCGAATAGACACCATGTGAATCATAGTCTTGGTCAGGATGAAGACCAACACCATGATCAGTAAAATGGATGAAGTCTTTAGTAGAAAGGTGATACCAATACTTCATTCCATGGACTGGTCCCACTGGCGTCCACTGGTAAAAGATGTGGTGCTCACCATTGAAATAGCACAACCCATTTGGGTCATTTAACAGCCCAAATCTAGGGGCGATATGAAAACTAGGAAAGCCTTTATCTTGCTGACGTAAAAGTGTCATTTCTTCGATATCACACTGAGGGATTTGCTCAAGTCGGCGATATCTTTGCTCTACAGTCCAACGGTTGTTTAAGCTCATAATTTTTCTCAACTGAAATTGGATCTGAAGATCATTGCCCAATAAACTGCAGCAATTCTGTCTGGGTTGGAAGCGCGGTCATTGCGCCTTTTTGCGTCGTCGCTAATGCACCACAGCCATTTGCCCATTGAATCGCAGAGCTAACAACAGGATGATTTTTCCAATCGTCATGCTGAGACAGACATGCCAGTAACCCTCCGACAAAAGCATCACCCGCACCTGTGGTATCAATCGGACTAACGACTTGACCGGTGATCAGCTCACTCTGACTTTCAAAGACGCACCAAACTCCTTTCGCACCTTGTGTCACCAAGACCAAAGCAATATTCAAAGCGGCTATTTGTTGTAAACCTTGTGCCATCGATGTTGAGTCAGTTAAGAACAAAAGCTCCTCTTCAGAGAACTTAACCACATCAGCCATCGCTACAGCCTTCATTACGACAGCTTGGATTTCTGATTGATCTTGCCACACTTCATCACGCAAGTTAGGGTCAAAGCTAATGAAACCACCAGCGGCTTTTGCTCTTTTAATCGCCTCAAATGTGCTGCTTCGACTTGGCTCATTTGCCAGTGAAATCGAGCAAACATGTAACCAGTCACCTTGCTTAAAGTTTGGGATGTCTTCAACAGACATAAACTGATCAGCGCTCGGTTTTACCATAAACGTAAAGCTGCGCTCACCTTGATCGTCTAAATCCACCACCACTGTTGATGTTCTTTGCTCAGGATCTTTAACGAGAAACTCCGTGCACACGCCCTCTTGATCCAGCGTTGATTGCATGAAGCGACCAAATGGGTCATCACCCACACGTCCAAAAAACGCACTCTTACCAGATAGACGAGCAATTGCTACGGCGACATTCGCTGGTGCACCACCGGGACATTTGAGTAAAGAAGTCTCAGATTCCGGTATTAGATCGACAACAGCATCACCAGTTACCCACACTTGATTCATCTTGCTTACCTTAAAATTAAAGCCCTGATAGTCCAACGTATTGAACACCTTCACTACCAAGTAAAAATTGAAAAAGGCTAGCCAAGCCATTAGTGCTTGGCTAGCACCCCAAACATTTAGGAAAAGAAGTGGATTTTGGGGGACTCCACCCTTAAGGAGTTCAGATTAAGCCGTTGCTTTTTTACCGACTTTAGCGCGGTCACGCATACCAAGAACGATGGTGAGAACAAATGCGGTCAAGAACGCGATCACCATACCCGCGATGTAGTAACCAATCTTATCTGGCGTGATGGAAATGATGCCTGGAAGACCAGCTGCACCCAATGCCTGAGCTTTCACATTAAACATTGTGATGAACGCACTTGATAACGCTGCAGCGCAAACTGCCGCAATAAATGGGTAACGTAGTTTTAAGTTAACACCAAACATGGCTGGTTCTGTAATACCCAGCAAACCCGTGACACCCGATGGAATCGCAATACCTTTCATCTTCTTATCTTTACTCATCACGCCCACCGCCAACGCTGCAGCACCTTGAGAAACGTTAGACATCGCCGCAATAGGAAAGATAAAGGTGCCGCCTGTCGTCGCAATATCGGCAAGAAGTTGCGTTTCAATCGCAATGAAGCTGTGATGCATACCGGTAATAACAAACGGAGCATAGATAAGACCAAATACCGCACCACCAACAAAGCCAGCTGTGTTGTATAGCCAGTTCAGACCATCACCCAATAGGAAACCGATATCTCGCGTGAATGGACCGACGACAGTAAACGTCAATAAACCCGTGATGAAAATCGCAAGTAGCGGCGTTAAAAGGTTATCTAAAACAGAAGGAATAACCTTGCGCAGACCCAACTCAACCTTCGCAAGAATGAATGCCGATACCAAAACCGGTAACACCGAACCTTGGTAGCCCACTTTTTGAATTTCAAAGCCAAGAATATTCCAAACCGGAATGTTGCCAGATACCGCAGCCCCCCCGAAGCCCCACCCGTTAAGTAATTCTGGGTGAACCATCAACATACCTAGCGCCGCCCCTAAATATGGGTTACCGCCAAACTTCTTACTGGCTGAAAATGCCAGCAGAATAGGCAGGTAAACAAACGGAGCATTCGCAAACGTGTTGATCATGTTCGCCAAGTCTGTCAGTCCTGGGTTGGCATCAATCAAAGATTTGCCATCAATAAACAAGCCTTGGGCAGTCAATAGGTTATAGATACCCATCAACAAACCGCCAGCGACGATTGCGGGAATGATTGGAACGAAAATATCAGACAGCCCTTTCACCGCGCGCTGAACGATGTTTTGTTTCTCTGCGCCAGCAGACGCAACGTCGTTGGTGGACATTTCACTCATTCCCGTCAACTTCGCCATTTCTGCATAAACTTGGTTTACGATGCCTGATCCAAAAATGATTTGGTACTGACCCGCAACTTTGAACTGCCCTTTTACCCCTTCAAGGCTATCAATCGCTTGTTCATTTATTTTTTGCTCATCTGCAACGGCAAGGCGTAAGCGTGTCGCACAATGCGCAAGTGCGGTGATGTTGCTTTTACCACCTAATAGAGTTAACAACTCTTTTGCTACTGCCGGATAATTCATTTCATACCCCATTGGATTATTATCTGAGCTTGCGATATTTTCGGGAACGTTTGCAAAACAGATTTTTGCTCAATAAAACCAAATGATCAAAGATAAAGCAGAGAGAATGTGAGAATGATCGTCAAATTCTCTCCCTAAGAGCAGTATAGGAGGTTAGAATCGCTACTTATCAAAGAGATTTTCATCTTCTCTTTGCAAACAATCCCAAAAACGAAAAACAGAATGGATAGGAACAATGGCGAGTCTGCATGATGTCGCCCGTCTGGCTGGCGTATCAAAATCAACAGTGTCACGGGTTATAAACGATGAGTATGGCGTAAAAGAAGCGACAAAACAGAAGGTCCGCCAAGCAGTAGCGGAGTGTGGCTATGTACCGAACCAAGTCGCTAAAGATCTAAAATCTCAAAAGACCAATCTGGTTGGTGTCATTGTTCCTCGGGTTTCCTCTCATGCCACATCCCAAGGTGTCGATGGATTAACCGATGTCCTTGAAAAAGCTGGGAAACATGTCTTACTTGCTAGCACTCACCAAGCCCACGAAAAAGAACTGGAATACATTCAGATCTTTAACCAAAAACGGGTTGAAGGGATCATTCTTTATGCCACCCACCTCGATTCCAAGCTGGTAAAAGCAATTCAAAACTCAGCCGCCCCAGTTGTGCTCGTCGGTCAAGATGGTTCCATGTTTAATATTCCAAGCATCATTCATGATGACGCACGAGTAGGGTTTGAAGCGGGAAATAGACTGGTTGCAAAAGGTTGCCAAACCATGGGTTTTATTGGTGTGCAAGGTGACGATATCGCGGTAGATAAGCAACGCTCTGAAGGATTTGTTCAAGCGCTACAACACCATGGTTTTGAGCTCGCCTTCCATGCTCGTGGTGACTTTACAATCGATTCTGGCTATTCATTGGCAAAACAACACTTAACAAAGAACCCTAAGCTAGATGGCTTGTTCTGTGCGACAGACCGTATTGCTATCGGTGCGATGAGAGCGATTCAAGAGCTCGGGTTAACACCGGGTAAAGACGTTTTAGTGCTAGGAGTTGGTGATGATGAGCTCGCATCAGTGTGCACCCCAACCTTATCAACATTTAACTATGCATTTGATAAAGCAGGGGAAAATGGTGCGAAACTATTACTAGATAGAATTGCCAACAGAAGTTTTGAAATGAGTAAGATGGTACTAACCTTCAAAACAATTGAGCGTCAGTCCTGTTAATGAAAAAGCGCCAACTGAAATCAGTTGGCGCTTTTCTTATTACTCTTTTTACTCTTTGTCGGTTAAAGCCCTTTAGAACCAAGTTTCCATTTGCAGTGCAAACAGAACTTCACCGCCATCACCCATCGTTGCAGCGCCCGCATCCTGGCTAATCGAGTAGCCATTCAAGTCTTCGCTCCAATCAACGTAGCTAACAGCAAAACGTAGCTCCGGACGGTCAAAGAAACCTGCTGCGGTAGACATCTTAAGCGTTGGTGCAATTGTCGCTTTGTAAAAACTGCCACTTGCTTTATCAATCGCATTGTCTAGGTCCATGTATTGGTATGAGCCTTCATAAACCATCTCAAAGTTTTGTGTAAACTCTTGCGCTAAGCGGATGTTGAACGATGCCCAAGTAAATTCATCATTTTTAGCAAAGCGATCTTGGCTGTGTTCTGCTAGCAACGCAGGTGCTACACGCCAGTTGTCGCCGATGCGTGTTACACCATAACTGAACAAGCGTACGGCTTTTGCGTCTTCTAGCAAATCACCGTTTGAACCAATGCCTTTAAGTTCTGCACCCAGTCCATCACCCACCAAAATACCAGTTTTAGAGAAGCCTTCACTCATGCCAAAGAAGTTATCGCTATGGTAAGCAAACATCGCATGTAAGCCTTTGTCTGCTGCGCCTTCTACGCGATCATTGTTATCAGCAGACGTCATGCCGCTCAGCATCAATTGCCAATTACCAAAGCGGTTGTTCATTGTCGCGATATAGTTTTCAACATCAGTTGACGAGCTATCAATCTCACCAAAATCACGACCATAGATCGAGAAGTTTGCTTTCCATGAATCGTTCATTTGGACGTCATACACGCCGGCACCAGTACCAGATAGGAAAACGATATCCGAGTCAAAGAAGTGAATGTCAAAGTTATCACGGTCAAATCGTTTACCTGCCCAAAACGTTGCGTCAGCAAACGCACTTGATTCAGAGAACATGCTCAACTTGTTTAGCTCAGCATATACCTGACGAACGTTTAATTGACTCTCACTCGCTGTCCATTCGTTATTGGTTTCCGTACTATCTGCCAACATGATTCGGAACAATGCGCTGGAACCATCATCTGCAAAGCGTTTGTGAATAAGGTTTGCTTCCACATAATGATCATCCTCAACCCCTAATCGTCCAATTGGCGCGCCAATAGCACCAGCTGCCGTCATGTAAGGACCAGTACCCACTGCACCATTCAGATCATCATTAATGAGCAGCCCAGAACGAGCGTAGCCATGAAACTCAAAGCTTGAGGCTTTCTCATTTGCTTCTGTGGATACTTTTTCTGTCTGTTCAAGTCTCTGTTCTAATTCATTAATTCGCTTTTCAAGAGCGTCAACATCTGTTGTTGCGAATGCAGGTGCTGTAACCAGCCCAAGCGCTACTGCCATCGTCAAAGTGTGTAGTTTCATTTCCATAGTCTCACGTAAATTTATACTTAGGTTATTTGCAAACGTTCCCAAATAAAATTGCAAACTTATGGTGACTTTAAATACCCATCTAAAGTCTGAATTTCAGAGCGCTCAGACTCAGAGCGTCTCTACCACTTGTATCAATGGGGCGATAATATACAAACTTTTCGGGAACGTTACCGAACAAAAGTAATTTTGTTAGCTGTATCACGTCCAGGGGCATTATTTACATAAAAATCATTAACCAGCGCACATTCCATTGATTGAAGCTATATAAACGAAGAATTGGTATAGCGGTGACCAAGCAGAGATAAGAAGATCATCCCATGTTGTCCTCGCCTTCTTAGTAGATTAGAGATGAGATGAGTTAAGAAAAAGCCAGATTCGACGCTCTGGCTTTGTTGTATTACCTTTTCAAGACCTTGAGTGCGGTTTGATGCTACGACCTGCGAGCTCCCTATTAATTCAGATCACTCCGTTCAGCGAGGACCTCCTTGAACGCGAACATTCCGTTTAATGCCGCAGGAAAACCTGCATAAACCGACATTTGCAGTAAGACTTCTTTTATCTCTTCTGCTGTACACCCAACATTCAATGCTGCATTTAAGTGTACTTTTAACTGCGGCTGACAGTGCCCCAATGCTGTTAATGCCGCAACCGTCGCGATTTCACGCGATTTGATATCCAGTGCAGGTCGCGAGTAAATATCTCCGAACGGGTATTCAATGGTGAACTTGGCTAAGTCCGGACAGATATCTTGCAGACTATCAATAACGTTATGCCCTGCCTCACCATCGATGTCTGAAAGCAGTTTTAATCCTTGATCAAAGCGTGACGATGACATGTTGATGCTCCTTTTGTATGAATCTAGGAACACTCTACAAGTTAGAGTTAACTCTAAGTCAACGAACTTTTCCTTGCTTATACAAATCTATTTTTGCTTCTAGCGCTGCAAGGTGTTGCTTCTGTAACTCTAGGTATTCAGTCAGTTTTTCTTGATGTTTCTCTAGCAATACCTGACGCTCTTCAATCGTGCTCTCGCCTACTTCACGTAAATCTGCGTACTTAAGGATCTCTTCAAGCGGCATCGCGGTGTCTTTCAAACGTTTGACGAACTCGATCCAAGACAAGTCTTTGGCGGTATACATCCTATGTCCACTGGGGGATCTTTGAATATTCTTCAATAAACCAATTTTTTCATAATATCTGAGTGTATGAGGCGACAGTTCAACACGCTTCGAAAACTCACTCATGTTCATGCTCATTTCCCTACTTAAATTGCTGTATACCCAAGTAATCTCAAGGTGCTAGGTTCAGCAAGAATGACTTGGTTTGAAGGCGAGGCAACAATTTGAAGATCTAGTGGTTCTAAATCAAAAATCGTTAACGAAGCATACGAACCAAGGCAACTCGCCCTTCAAAGCACCTGTGCTATAAAGGCACTCAAATTTTCAATAGCTTTAATCATATAGAAAGAAGTGATGATCCAACAAATTAGGTAGCCTAAACTCAACCTTCTTGATGAAAACGCCAAGTAACAAGACATTGAAAACCATACCGTAGGACTCGACATGGAACGTCAAAAGCATCGGCTATCAATTTGTTTGACCGCTAGCGTTACCGCACTGGTCTGTATTCTACTTCTACCGCTATCGGACAACATGAAGCTGTTTTCAATCTTAACCGTAGAGAGCGTCATTGCGTTCAGCGACTACTGGAAGCAAAGCGTTTCAAAACCAAAAGAATAGTCTGGCTTTTACGGCTTATACCATTGCGATCCACACAAAAAAGGCGCTGTATATACAGCGCCTTAACTCTTTATGCGATCTTATCCGTTATGGTTTAAACCGTTGGGATAGATGCACGCCATGCTTGGTTTTGGCTATCAGCAATTGAGCGGAACAGCTCACGCAACTCTTTTAGCAACCCTTCTTGGAAGCCGACGTTTTCGTCTGCTGTCTGTTTAGCTGCTTGTGCGCGTGTCGCTAGAACTTCGTCTTCTTTACTACGAGCCTGAGCTTTGGTTTGCTCTACGTTTGACGCAGAGTTTGCCATTTGAGTCAGAGCTTGAATGACTGAGTTCGTCGCTTGGTTGTTGCCCATTTGCTTATCAAACTTACGTCCGTAAGCCGTGGTATCCGCTTTGATATGATCCATATCGGTACGAATCATATTTGCTTCGCGGTGCATTTCCCCACGTTTTACTTTCGCGCCTTCAAAGCCTTTGGTGTTTTTGATCTCAGCCATTTTGGCATCTAAGTTCGCTTGTTGCCCCTTAAATGCTTTGTTACCAGCGGCTTCTTGTTTGATCTTCTTACCTGCTTTCATTGAGCCAACTGCGCCCATGATTGCAGTAACACCCGCCATAACACCAGAGATAACCGCCATTGCGATCATCGCTTTGGCTGAGTTGTTAAGCTCTTGTGCTTGGCTCTTAAGGCTTGCTACGTTTGCTTCAACAGCAATTTCACGTTGCAGTACTTGCTGCTCACGGCTTAGCTTAGACACTTGATAAAGCAGCGTAAGCAGAGACAGTGATTGTGAAATCGCGTCCGATGGAGATTTAATGACCTGCTCACCGTTTAGGGCTTTTTCTGTTGTCTGCATTAGCAGATTCACAGTTGGCGCCAATGCGCTCATCAGCTTTTCAACTACTCGAGCTTGATCGCCGATTGCAGGTGCTTTTGGACCATCCAATTGGTAATGTTTAGGACCTGATACTGCTGCCTCGCTGTTACCACGGATTGCCGCAGCTTCCGTTTTTGTCTCAGGCGCTTTTTCAGCCTTAGTGGTTTTACCTAGCTCGCCCAAACCGTAAAGATCTGCACGTCCAGTATTGCCAATTTTATCTAACATAAACGCTCCTTAAACCGTCGCTGGACGGCTCATCACCGCTTGCATCGTTTCGCCTTTCGCCTGAATCATCTGCATTATGACACTCATTAGCTCTTGGAAATCTTCCATCAGCTTAGCGATCTCTTCTTTAAGCTTGTCGATAACCGCTTGGCTAAGGGTCATCTTCGCTCGCAAGTCAGTGATATCCGATTGGATATTAGTAACTTTCGCGTTCTTAGAAGCATGAACCGCATCAGTGGTCCCCTTACCAACATTGACAGCAAGGTCGACGGTTTCTGCACCAAAACGGATTGCTTTCGCAGTCGTAGTCGCAGCTTTAGAGCCCATATCTGCGATCTTCGCCATGTTCGCTGCTGCTTTGGTCGCAATATCAGTGACTTTCTGTGCAATCTTACCTGCACTCTTCGCCGCCAATTTCGCGATACCACCTGCAGCGGCGCCGCCAAAGGTGACGATTGCCCCGATAACTGCTACGGCAATCTCTAGAGCCATCACGACCTTGTTGAGAGCATCGACATTAATACCAGCCTCTTTCATCGCGTCTTGTACAGCTGGCTCTTGTAGAACCATGCTAACCGCGCCCATCACGCCGCCGGCAATCATTAATGCGCCTGCTGCCGCACCAACACCAGTAGCCACCATGATGGCACCAACGACAATAGAGACAACAGCACTGATCCAACCGAAGATCTTAGAGGCTAAGCCTGACTTCTGAGCTTCTTTTGCCGCAGCTTCAGACTCTTTGATCTTCTCTTGGTTTTCTGCCATTTCTTGCTCGTGCTTCGCTTTCGCTACTTTCACTTCCTGAATTTTAAGCTCGTTTTGAGCACTCTTCAGTTTGTCTGTGATTGCAGCCAGCTCTACTTCAAAATCATCCGCAGAACCTGCGATGATTCTCACTGCTAGCGAGCCCGTATTGTCGGCAACCGCATGCAAAACCTTGGCAATCGAGTCTACGATTTTTTGTAGCTGAGCCATGGCTTTCAGCGTAAGTTCATTAACCTTATCGCTTACTGCGGCATTAGGTGCATCAAGCTGAACTTTAACTTTACCAGTGTTCAATGCTTCAGCATCTTTACCTTTTACGTTTTCAACGGTTACAGAAGGTGACGCATGAGATGCGGTCTTCGTTACCTTGTCTAACGTAGTTTGGCCAGAATCAGGTGTGTATACCTGACTCTGAGTGCGGTCAAGTGCAATAGAATTCATATTCTAGTTACTCCTTTTGTTTCTCACCGCTTCTAACATGATGTCTGCTCGTTGATGCAAGTCTGCATACTCTGATTTCCCGGCAGACATCTCCTTCGCGCTGTAAAACCCACTCTCTGCTTCTGTCAATTGTTCAAGCTTAAGGTGACATTCTGCAGAGTGGAAAGGTGGGCGTGGATCATTAATATCCACAAGCGCAGCGTAGCTGTAGGCATCAATCGCCTGCAGGTACTCACCCAGTTCCTGACGAGCGGCTCCCAAACCAATAAAAAAGCGCGCTTGGTAATGATCAAGCATGCTAAGTAGTTGGAAAACCTTAGCGGCTTGCTCTACCTTGCCTGATTGGAAAAAGTTGTATCCAACCGCATAAATGTGCTCGATAGTATCTGCCGATACGTCGTGCAGCATTTTTAACGTACCCCCATCCTCTAGAAACGAAAGTAGTTCCTCTGCTTGCATTTGAGATGGGTCAGTTGCCGCGTTTTGTGTAGTCATGGTTGTTTATCCTTAAATCGCTCGTAGGATTTCTTGTAAAATACTGTGGTACTTCTGAACAAACTTGTTCATAGCTTCAACGGTAGAGTTGTATTGAGAACTGGTGTCGTTCAGCTCAGTGGTTTTGATTTGCACTTCATCGTTAAGCAACTTGGATTTATCACTGACAGAACTAGAGAAATCAGACAATTTTTTGGATTTCTCGCCATTTTGATAATTCTCATTTTTTGCATCAATACCTTCATATCTCAAAAACATACGGTGTGTGACCTTTAGTACGTCTTCGGGTGAAGGCTGAATTCCACCAGATGGATGTCGAAATTCTGGCTTGATGTATTTCTCGACATTCTCTTTAGTAAAAATGAATCGAACATCTGTTCCATTTCGACTCTCGATGACACTAGACAAGCTAACCTTGTCTCTGTTTATCGCGTCAAAATCGATATAATCTTGATAGATATTCGCTCTCTTACCTGGTCCAGGTTGCCCCCAGCCTTTGTCACTTCGAAAAACTTCACTTAGATGTTTAAACTCAGGTGACTTATGAAATTCTTCTGGAGTACTGTAGTTAAAACTGGTGTGGTTAAATTTATAACTTTCAGGGTTGTAACCTTCACCATAAGTACCGCTTCCACTTTGCTTGATATGTATCTGAGACTGTACTTCACCAAAGATTTTTAGCCTTGCTGTATAAGACTGAAGTTCCTCTTTTTGCTGATCTCGTTTTTCAAGTCGGTTAACGCGACGCTCGTTTAAGGCAAACAGCACACGCTCATCAAAGCGATCACCAATGCTGGATTCAATCACAGACAGTAAATCGCGAGCAGTCAGAGAGTGTTCCGCTTTAACATCAGCGTGCTCTTTCCCGTCAGCTCCTGTGGTTATCTTCTTTTCTTCTTCTGAGATTTTGCTCAAGCGCGTATTTAACTTGCTAAGGTTCTCCATCATTTTTTGATGACGCGTAATGAAATCAGTACCAATGTCTTTTCTGGCAACAATCTTCTCAAATAGCAGGTTTATGTCTCGTGCAGTATTTTGTTTGATTAGATCAACCTGATCTTGCGTCGCTTGGTATTTCTGTACCTTATGGAGGTTACCGTAAAAAGTATCGACTTGCTTGTTCACAAGGCTTACCGCAATGCTAGAAAACAAACTCGAAAGTGTTATCGCATTTGGGGAGTTCTTGAGGTTTGCTACCACGGCATTAAGCACGTTTTGCAGTTGACCAACCTGTCCTGCCCCGTACTCGTTTTCGTACTGACCTTTCACTTGTTTTGCTAGGTCATTTAATGCACCGGTAAGCTCTTGCTTGGACATACCTGGAATCCAAGCAATCTTATCTGCCAAAGCCTTAGCATCACTGTTACTTAACGTGATGCCTACGCTGTCTAAAGAAGTAACCAGTTGAGCTGTAACCGCTGCACTAAAGCTTTCTTGCGTTAGCAAGTAGTCCGAGTTCTTGAGCCCGTTGATGTCTACCGAGCCTAGATTACGAAAGGCATTGCGCAAAAATGAAATCGCACTATCACGGACTTCGCTAGAGCTCATTTGCTGCGCAAGAGCGTCTACAAATTTGCTGATCTCTGCTGTCGCGGCTGTAAGCGCGCTCGCATCTAGGGCTGCAATTTGCTGCGCTTGGGTGCTTTGGCTGCCTAAACGAAACTCATTGATAAAATCTGTTGGAAGCGAGCTGTCGACCGTATCTTTTAATTGCTTATCGAACCAAGACTGGAATTGATGCGCGAGCGTGTTGTTTACGCCAGTCACTACGTCTTGAGGCGCAATCTGACCATTCACCGCTTGGTGTTGCAGTGACTGCATCCAATGCGCAGCAGTCTCAGCGGCAGCAGTCCCCTTAAAGGCGGCTTGCTTTTCTAGCAGCGTGCGTAATGAATCTGCATATAGGTCCAAACTTTCTTGTTCGGTGCGCCCAACTACCATTGGTAATTGGCGAATCAAAGACTCTAATTGAGCTGCATCGGAATCGCCTAGAATTGGAGAAAGAGTCTCTACCAAACGCTGCTGGAAAGAGGCTTGAGAGTCACGATTCGTTGCTGTATTTAGAACTCCAGATACAGAGTTCATGGTTGTCATATCCGTCATTTAGAAACCTCTAGATCACCATGCCACGCATCATTGTTGGTCGCTTGCGCCTAGAGCCTTTGGTACTCGTGGCTTGCACTTGATGCTGTTGTTGTCTGCGGCGTTGTACTTCTTCAAGCAGTTCATGCTCTGCTTGTTTCATCAATTGGGGCGAAGCATTTAACCCATCGAGCAGAATATTGCCTGCTACTGGACCAACGCCTAATCCTTCAAGTAATTCATTGAATACATCAGTTCTATCTTCCGCATTACGGATAGCAAGTTCTGATTTTTCAATGGTTTCGGTAAAGGGTTGCTTCATCTTGATACCTATCTTAAAGCGAAGCATCTCTTGGATGCTGTCAGTAACAGTCGAGAGTTTTTACTTTTTTCTCTTTTTAAGTGGGCGGTAATCACTGAGGCGCAAAAAGTACCAATCTTCTTGTTCATCGTGGCTCGCCCCACAAGCTCTTAAATAGAACTGCGCTAATCTTTGGCTACTCATATTGCTGCCTCGCAATACGTCAACGTTGCCGCGAATGCTCCAATCAAGTGGGTACAACCGGATCGCGTGTTCTGCGAGCAAAAACAGTGCAGAGAAAGGATTGCTCAAACCTTGATTAGGGCTGATTCTTCGCAGCAGTACGATGATGATTTCACCTTCTTCTACTCGGAATACCAGTTCCATACCGTCGCACTCGTATCGTTGCCCGAGCAAGATGGTGCTTTTCTGCCAAAAGTAAGGCGTCACTTCGATTCCTGACGCCATTAAAGACTGAGCGAGTTCACACGCCATTACATTCCTACCCTTCCCAGCGGTTGAATATTGATTTGCTGCGTCAGTTCTTGGAACGACAACACTGGCAGTTCGTAGTATTCAGATTCAATCAATTTACGTACGTAACGACGCACATCCATCGACACCACCAGCACAGGTTTATTTGGCATGCGGCTCAAATCACCGATGGTTTGCTTAACGTCGCTGACAAACTGTTGAGTCACAGAAGGGTCAAGCGCTAAGTAGCTGCCCGCTGAAGTCTGGCGAATACCGTTACGGATCGTATCTTCCAAGCTCTGATCCAACAGATACGCAGGCAGCATGTTTTGACCGCTGGCATACTTGTAACAGATGTAGCGTTTCAAGCTGGAACGGATGTATTCCGTCAGTTGAACCACGTCTTTCTCTTTTTGTCCCCACTCAACCATTGCTTCTAAGATCACACGTAAGTTACGAATAGAAATATCTTCAGAAACGAGGCGTTGCAGGATTTCCGTCATCTTTTGTAGAGGCACAATACGTTGCGCTTCTTTCACTAATTCGGAGTAGCTGCCTTCCATTTGTTCAAGCAAGTAACGGGTCTCTTGAATACCGATAAAGTCTTGCGCGTACTCTTTCAGTACGTGAGACAGGTGGTAAGTCAGAATGCGGTCGGGAGTCAAAAAGCCCACATGGCTGTTTTGCAGTTTTTCTCGGTGACTGTGGTCAACCCAAATACTCGAAATGCCCGGCAGAAAGTCGTCATCGCTTTCGTAAGGCACACCCAGTAAATCGATCTGCTCATTGCCCTCTGTCACCAGCAATTTTTCGCTTTCAATTCGACCGCGAGCAACTGGTACTTCTTGCAATTGAATCAGGTATTCACCATTGCTCATCCCTTCATTAAATCGCAAGTGAATGCCCGGGAATGGCACACCTAGATCGAGGTACAGCGCGCGTCTGACTCGTGCGAGTTCATCATTTAATGCCACAGCTTCTAGGCTCTCTTGTAAGCGAGAATCCAAGTCGATGAGCAGCGGTACTGTCATCGCAAACTCTTCTTGTTCACCCAATTTGCCTTTGCTGTTGCGAGAAGGGGTTGGTTTATTCGGTTTGGCAGCTGGCGAGCCCGCCCCTTGGGCGACAAAACTAGGCAGATCAGAACTGTCAGATTCGCTTTGCTTTCTCTGTTGATAGAACAAGAAGAAACCACCACCGCCTACAACAACGGCAAGCACAAGGAAAGTGATTTTCGGGAAGCCTGGAATGAGTGCAAACAGCACCAATAGGACACCACCAATCAATAAAGCTCTTGGTTGCGCGGTAACCTGACCACCGATATCTGAACCTAGGTCAGAGGAATCTTCATTTGAAACACGTGTAACGATAATACCGGCCGTAATAGCGATAAACAGAGCTGGAATTTGCGATACCAGGCCATCACCGACGGTCAAAATAGCAAACAGTTCAAGCGCTTCAGACGCAGACATGCCCTTTTGAGTCACACCAATGGTCACACCGCCCAGAATGTTCACCACAATGATCACCAGACCGGCAATGGAGTCCCCTTTTACGAACTTCATTGCACCGTCCATCGAACCGTACATTTGGCTTTCTTTTTCGATCAATGAACGACGATGACGCGCCTCATGAACGTCGATCACCCCAGCACGCATATCGCCGTCGATACTCATTTGCTTACCCGGCATCGCATCAAGGGAGAATCGAGCACTGACTTCCGCAACCCTTTCAGAACCTTTGGTGATCACCATAAACTGAACGATGGTGAT
Source organism: Vibrio sp. MM46 (assembly GCF_027587135.1). Lineage (NCBI taxonomy): Bacteria > Pseudomonadati > Pseudomonadota > Gammaproteobacteria > Vibrionales > Vibrionaceae > Vibrio > Vibrio sp. MM46. The sequence continues at coordinate 171,006 of NZ_JAPPTO010000002.1, read as the reverse complement.
GATCAGGAACACCACGATACCCACGACCAAGTTACCGCCAACTACGAAGTTACCGAAGGTATAAACGATCTGACCGGCGTCGCCTTGCAGAAGGATAAGTCGCGTTGTCGTAATAGAAAGTGACAAGCGAAACAGCGTTGTGATCAAAAGAACCGCCGGGAATGCAGAGAATTCCAGCGGTGAGGTAATGTAGATAGCAAGCATCAAAAGGACGACCGCTATACTCATGTTGGTACCGATTAGTACATCCACCAATGCCGTCGGTAAAGGCAAAATCATCATAAAGACGATCGCCAATAGCATCACGGCGAGCATGATGTCTTTGCGTTGTCCAACTTTGTTTAGAATATCGATCAACTTATTCATTTGATTCACTATTTAGAGATTTCAGATAACGTCGATGAGCACGGCGTGCCCCCTCAACATCATTTTGTTTCCAGCGCGCTTGGCTGAGACAAAACCATAAGCCCGCTTTATTTGAGTTGTTTGCTTCCAATAAGCTTTCGCACAGCTCGATTGAACGTGTGTAACGACCAGAATTCAGGCATGCTACCGCCAGTGTTTGGCGAGCTTCTTGATGATCTGGTTCGATTTCCAACAACGCATCCAGCAACGTGATCGCCTGTTCGGGCTTTTGATATTGAACTTGGAGTGCAGCGTGGATAAGCAATAGCTCCACATCTTTTGTTTGCAACATGGGGCTTAAACCTGAATCAGTAGATTCAACGCCATGGTGAGATAACGTTGGTCTAATTGCGTGTTTTGCAGCGTTTCCACCGCTTGGGAAAGCGCATGAGAACCATTTTGCTGTGCCAATTCCTGAAGTCGCTGCTGAGTCGTATCAAACTGCTGACGATACTTGTCTGGGCGAAGTAGCTCTGAATGGGTAAGCTTTGGCTTGGCGAGCGACATCAAGTACTGCTCAGACGGGCGAAGCTCATACAGTTTCTCTAAGTGCGTCGCGATGGCTTGACCATCAGGCAGCAGTTGAAAACGCTGTGGGAAATCGTTTTCAACTTGCTCAAGAGAGACATGAGTAAAGCCTTCAATACCAACGTTTAACGTACTAATTCTACTCATGAATTCGCCACATCATTGTGTAAGCGAACCAAGAGCGCGAATGCTTGTTCGATAGTTGGCAATGTCACTTCATCACCTTCAATTTGCGCAGAGAAAACCAGCGTCTGTTCATCGAGCAATCCGGTTTTAATGGTAAATGGCCAACCTTGCCCTGCATGGCAAAAGCTCAGTGCCTTCTTGATCGGCTCATTAGATTGATGCCACGGCAGCGCTTTCGCCAACATAAGAAACAAACAGTCCTGATGCTTCTCAAGGTGCAAAGTACCGCTCTGTTCAAAGCTCAACTGAACACGCCCTGCTGACGAGAAATCCACAGCGTCAAGCCCCATTCCTCGGCAAAAATCATCCACTGACGCATCAATCCAATTCATCGTCCCACATTTCCTCTTCTTCTAAATCAATCGCTTCATCAAGCGCTTTTTGCACGGCTTGTATTAGGTTTTGTCGCTGCTCTTCATCGTTAAACACATCAATTGGGATATGCCGAACCAGTTTATGCAGCTCTCTGAAAAAGCTAATTTTTCGCTCGGTGGATTCCAATTCCATGGCATTCGCTAAGTTCCAGATCTCTTCACTGCCTACCCAGCGCTGCTCAACCAAAGCAATGACATCTGACATCAAATCAGTAACTTGATAAGCCATGGCTTGCCTGCTGAGGTTTAAACATCTGATAGAGATTGCCAACTTGGTCTTGAAGGGTGTTCAGCGTTTTAAGCTTTTGCATATCTGACATCAAAAGCTGCAACTTAACTGAGTCGATATTGCTGCCTTGAACGCTTAAGTCAGCACTCATGCCTTGCAACATAAAGTCGACCGCTGTAGACACCTCTTTTTCACCAAAGCGCTCAACCACATCCTTGTATGCTGAGCCTAAACCTTGGTAGCTATGTACGGTGTCGCGATAGAAACCACGCAGTTGGTGCAAACTGCTGAAGCCTTGTTCTTGGCTGTATTCGTCAGCAAAACTGGATACGCGAATTTCAGTATCAATTTGAGACCACGAATCTGGGTTTTGCTCAAAGTTCAGAAGGGCTTGGTCGATCAGCGCCAGTAGGTTCTTACTTTCTGGGTTCGCGCCAAGAAACTTTTTCACCGCTTTTAATGCAAGGTACTGGTGGCTTTTCTCTTCAGAAAAACCATTAAGGTACGCTTGTAACTGGGCAATTGTTGATAAGTTGCCACTTGCCATTTTGGCAGCAAGGTCTTTGATCTTTTGGTTCTTCTCAAGATCAGGCACTTTTCTTAGGTAATCAGAAACCAACTCGTGGGCTTCATTAACGCGAATACCGCCATCTTTCACTTTGCGTTTGGTCAGATCTTTTTCCGCTTTTTCTGAGCCTAATGACGTCAGCTCTTCCATCGCGTCAAACAGTGATTGAGTAGCATTGTGTACACGGACAGTTTCGCCTCGATAGTTGCCACCAATTGACTCCCCAGAACGTGAAGACTCAAGACCGCTTCGAATTGGCGTGTCAAACTTGTTACCCGTTGTAATTTGATTATTGATAATACTCATTCACTTGCACTCCTTTCGTACAATATGAGCGAATTATAAGAATTGCATTTGCAACGGGCTGTCAAAATCAGACGTGTTTTTTTAGGGCGTTTTAAGTTTTCTAAAAACTCCCGACCAATAGTCACTATAAATACTGCACCATCCTTTTTATTCTCTCAGCATCAGTTATTGCGCATGTTTTCCTAAATTGAACGACTTCTCATACATCACCGAAACCCAACAATCTGCAATCAAACAGACACGTTTGATCCAAATCCGCGGTCGAGTTACTCAAGTTACCGGCACCATCATCAAAGCCGTGGTGCCAGGTGTACGTGTCGGTGAACTTTGTGAGTTGCGTAATCCGGATCAAACCTTGTCACTACTAGCGGAAGTGGTTGGCTTTCAACAACATCACGCGTTACTCACCCCACTTGGCAACATGTTTGGTATTTCCTCCAATACCGAAGTAAGCCCGCTTGGGAAGATGCACGAAGTGGGTGTTGGCGATCACCTGTTAGGGAAGATTCTGGATGGTCTGGGTCGTCCGTTTGATGGCACCCAAAGCAAAGAGCCGAGTGCTTGGTATCCGGTTTACAGAGACGCGCCGCCGCCGATGCAGAGAAAACTGATCGAGAAACCCATTTCCATGGGGGTTCGTTCGATAGACGGATTGCTCACCTGTGGCGAAGGGCAAAGGATGGGTATTTTTGCGGCAGCGGGCGGTGGTAAAAGTACCCTACTCGCAAAACTTATTCGTTCTGCCGATGTTGATGTAACGGTCCTCGCCCTTATCGGTGAAAGGGGTCGTGAGGTAAGAGAATTTATCGAGCACGACCTTGGTGAAGAAGGCATGGCAAGGTCAGTATTGGTTGTTGCGACCTCCGACAGACCAGCAATGGAACGTGCCAAAGCAGCGTTTGTCGCGACCTCTATCGCGGAGTACTTCCGAGACCAAGGTAAACGTGTCTTGCTGCTTATGGATTCAGTGACGCGCTTTGCCCGAGCTCAGCGTGAAATTGGCTTGGCTGCTGGTGAACCACCAACACGACGAGGCTATCCACCCTCTGTTTTCGCTGCACTACCAAAACTGATGGAACGTGCGGGTCAATCAGACAAAGGTTCCATCACCGCGCTGTATACCGTGCTTGTAGAAGGTGACGATATGACAGAGCCAGTTGCCGATGAGACCCGTTCGATACTGGATGGTCACATCATTCTTTCTCGCAAACTGGCAGCGATGAACCACTACCCAGCTATTGATGTACTTCGCTCCGCGAGCCGTGTGATGAACCAAATCGTGGACAAAACTCATCAAGCGTCGGCAGCTCATATGCGTGAAATGTTGGCAAAATATGAAGAAGTGGAACTGCTGATCAAAATTGGTGAATACCAACATGGTGCTGACAGCCGCGCGGATATGGCGATTGCACAAGGTGATGATATCCGAGCGTTTTTACGCCAAGGCACACACGAACCAAGTGAACTCGACGAAACCGTGGCTCAGTTACGAGGACTGGCGGGCTTATGATCGAGCAGTTACTAGAGATAAAAAAGATTCGAGCTGATCGAGCAGACAGTGCCGTTCAGCAGCAAGAGTATCGAGTCAATAGTGCGCTTTCTTTATTGCGAAAAGCCGAGCAGTCCGTGGTCGATTATCACCAATGGCGAAAAGAGGAAGAAGAGCGACGGTTTGCCAAAGCGAAGCAGAAAACGGTGGTACTAAAAGAGCTTGAAATATTACGCCAAGAAATCGCGCTATTAAGGGAGAGAGAAGCAGATTTAAAACAACGTGCCGCAGAGGCAAAAAAAGCATTAGAACAAGAAAACCAACGGCTTAAAGAAAGAAAACAAGAAGCCCTTGCCGCTCATAAAACAAAAGAAAAATTCATTCAGCTAAACGAACAAGAAATTGCTGAACAAATGCGTCAAGTGCAGTACCAAGAAGAGCTCGAACAGGAAGAGTTTCGTAGCGTCGTTGTTTCATAGAAGGTAAAGATGCGAGTCAAACACGATCACCCAAACACAACAGAATTCTCACAACAAGGTCAACAGAGTCCAGCAAGCAACATCTCTGAAGAACTTGAGTCTCGCTTTAACAACGCTCTTAAGCCAATGCCGTCAGAAGCGGAGCATGGTCAAGAGACGACTCGTTTGTACAAAGCGGCATTGAGTTTAGATAAGTTCGAACCCCTGAAGCCTAAAGCTCAGCCTGACCATCTTCAGCAAAAAAAAGCCAAAGACCAAGCTTCTTCTGAAAAAACGGACAAAGCTGGCAGTACAAACGGTGCTGACAGTTCAGACAGTGCGAAACATGCTGCTAAAGCCAATCTTTCTCCGTTAGAAAAAGACTCTACGCTAGGCACAAATCATCAAGCTTCAAAAGACGCTTCGAATAGTGATGTTGTAGAACAGCCAAAGACCGCGACAGAAGCGGAATCAGATATCACAAAACCCGTTAAGCCTAACTCGTTAGTCGAGCAAGCGATTGGGGATAAAGAACGCATAAAGCATGAGAACAGCTTGCACAATACGGGGATAACGGAGCGCCCAAGCAAGGACAAATCTCCTGCCGAAAACAACGATAAAGACGCTGCTCAATCTCTATCTGAAAAAGCGCCTCTGAGTAATATGGCAGGTAAACATGCACAGCAGCAAGAGGAAATCATTGTGAAAAACCAATCCGTCGGTTCCTCAGCAACAAAAGAAAAAACGACTCGTGATAACCAAGCTGATTCAGCAGGTTCAACCGCATCTCTTGATGGTCTGTATCACGATCCTAAAGCCATTATTAGCGGTTTCCAAAAAGACTTGAATAGTCAACCAACGCCAATCCAGCTTGATGGCAAAGCTGCTACCGCCGTGCAAAACGTATTAAATGGTCAGCGACAAAAGCCAGATACGACAACAAAAGACGCAGGCACTTTAAGTAACGCGCAAACTAATGCAGAAGCGAAAGCTGCGTTGTCAGCGTTTGAAGAGAAGCTAAAACACTCGAAGCACATTGATTTACATCATTCGACGCCTGAAGCCGACACCAAATTGTTCTCGGCGTCGAATATAAGCCAGCCGACCACCCAAGGTGATGTGATCCTCAAGAGTATGGAGGCACAAGCACCACAAAGTTCGGCAAGAGATGTGAACGAGCTGATCAGCAAGTTGGTTGACAAGATCTATGTGTCTTTGCCAAGTGCGAACGAGAAGGAAGTCCGACTGCTTCTCAATGAAGGTCAGTTAAAAGGTGGCGAGATCTCGATTAAACATGACAGTTCTGGTTACAGCGTCCTGATCAAGCAAGAGCATGCCCTGTCACTGATCAATCAAAACGCTAAACAAGAATTGGTTGAGCGCTTGCAACGCTTGGGTATCGACCAACCAATTCGAATCTCGGTCAGCGAACAAATGAACCAACAACAAGATCAACAACGCTCGCGACAACAACGCAGTATTTATGATGAATGGAAACCTGAGGACGAACGATGATACTTGATTTTCCCAAGGTCGACGCATCGAGCATCGCACTAAGCAACCAACTGTGTGCGAAGCAATGTCACTTTCAAGATAGCCAGAGCAACAGCCTGTCGGTCACGCTTGGACAAAAGCCTGAATTTTCGGGCTACCGTTTAACGCTACTCATTGGCGGACAAACGATTCAAATCGATTTTTGTGGTGCGCAGCTACAACAGTGGCTACATGGCATGCTTGACTCAACGGCATTTGAATCGCTGCCAAACTCATTGCAAATGGCGCTACTCAGCAGTCAGATTGAGCCCTACACCGATGTCATTAAGCGTCTGTTTGGGCAACTGCCAGTGTTGAGTAAGTTGCAACCTCATGAACAGCAAGCTCAGCAAGAGAATGTGTTGATGCTTACCATCAACCGTGATGACGCCTCTCTTAGCCTATGGGTAAATGAAGGTCGAGATGTGCTGATTGACGCCTTGCCACAAGCACCGTCTTACCTAAGCCAAAACATTGCGCTGCCGTTCTGGCTGAGCTTTGGCAAAACACGTTTAGCACTCGGTCAATTTGAACAATTGGAACTGGGCGATGTGGTGTTCTTCGATGATTGCTACATCGCACAACATCAAGTGCTCTTTCAGGTATCCAATCAAAACCTTTGGCGATGCCAACTCGACGAAACCACACTCCATATCCTAGAAAAAGAAACCAATATGAACGATATCAATAGCTCTGAAGCACTTACCGACCACCAGCAACTACCAATTGAACTCACGTTTGATGTTGGTCAGCAGACCATTACTTTAGAGCAACTTAACGCTCTGCAACCTGGTTTTACCTTTGAACTTAACCAACCAATTTCTAACCCAGTGACAATGCGAGCAAATGGCAAAATCATTGGTGAGTGCGAATTGGTGAACATTAATGAACGCCTAGGTGTGCGTGTACTCGAACTGTTTGGCGGTAGTCAGGAGCCAGCATGATCCAGTTACCTGATGAACTGAACCTCATCGTTACACTCGCCCTACTTGCTTTGATTCCTTTCATTGCAATGATGGCGACTTCTTTCGTTAAGTTGGCGGTGGTGTTTTCCCTATTGCGAAACGCACTGGGTGTACAACAAATACCACCTAACATGGCGCTCTATGGATTGGCGATCATTCTGTCGATCTTCATCATGGCACCAGTGGGTTTTGAAACCTATGACTACGTGACGCAGCATGAAATATCCCTAGAAGATTCCGAGAGTATCGAAGGACTGATTGAGAGCGGATTGCAACCGTATCGTGAGTTTTTGAAGAAGCACATTCGTGAAACCGAATCGGTATTTTTCACCGATGCGGCAAGAACATTGTGGCCACAAAAGTACGTCGATCGTTTGGAATCAGACAGCTTATTGTTGTTGCTCCCCGCCTTTACGGTAAGCGAGTTGACTAGGGCGTTTGAGATTGGTTTCTTGTTGTACCTACCTTTCATCGCAATCGACCTGATCGTGTCCAACATCCTATTGGCAATGGGCATGATGATGGTATCGCCGATGACGATCTCGCTACCGTTCAAACTGCTGCTGTTTGTATTGCTAGACGGTTGGACCAAGCTGACTCATGGCTTAGTGCTCAGTTACGGATAGTAAGGAGAGAAGCATGAATCCGGCTGAAATAATCCACTTTACCACTCAAGCTTTGACGCTTGTTCTGTTCTTGTCGCTGCCACCGATTGTCGTTGCAGCGCTGGTTGGTACTTTGGTCTCGCTCATTCAGGCGTTAACTCAAGTGCAGGAACAGACGTTGGGTTTTGTCGTTAAACTGATCGCCGTCATCATTACCTTGTTCGTCACCACACAGTGGCTAGGCGCAGAACTGCATGCCTTTGCAACATTAGCTTTGGATAAAATCCCGCAAATACGATGAGTTACGATGATTTGCACCAAGCGTTGTTCCTATACAGCTTAACGCTTCCTAGGTTAATGGCTTGCTTTATATTTCTGCCCATCTTAAACAAGCAAACTCTGGGCGGCACCATGGTGAGAAATGGTGTCTTGTGCTCCCTTGCGTTGTTTATTTTTCCGATGATTAACCAGCAGGATTTGCCCACAGAAACGGATGGGATCTGGTTGATGATCATCTTGGGCAAAGAGGTACTGTTAGGTCTGCTGATTGGCTTTGTTGCGGCGATCCCTTTTTGGGCAATCGAGGCGGCAGGCTTTCTCGTGGATAACCAACGAGGCGCAGCAATGGCGAGTATGTTCAACCCAACCCTCGGCTCACAATCGACGCCAACCGCAGTACTGTTGACTCAAACTCTCATCACCTTGTTCTTCTCGGGCGGTGGCTTTGTCGCTTTTATTTACGCGCTATTTAACAGTTATGCTTCTTGGCCCGTCATCAGCTTTTTCCCGTCCGTAACGGAAGAGTGGGTACACTTTTTCTATGCCCAGTTCGAACAATTAATGTGGCTTGGGGTATTGATGTCTGCGCCTTTAGTATTGGCGATGTTCCTCGCCGAATTTGGTCTGGCATTGATCAGCCGTTTTGCACCGCAGCTAAACGTTTTCTTCTTGGCAATGCCAATCAAAAGTGCCATCGCCAGTGTGTTGTTGATTGTGTACCTGGCGTTGATGATGAATCACTTTCAAGCACTTTTCTCTGAAATTGTACTGTTCAGAGAGCAGCTCAATACCATTTGGTGATCGCATAAGAACACAGTGGAGAGAGGCGAATAGGTGACTGTTCACTAGCTTCCGCCTCTCCGATGATTAAAACGCTTTTAGATTGAACTAAATTTAACTACGAAAGATAAACAGGCCCAGTAATGAGCGGAGAAAAAACAGAACTCCCCACCCCGAAAAAACTCCGGGATGCCCGTCAAAAAGGGCAAGTTGCAAAAAGTCAGGAAATCGTTTCATCGGCGTTGATTCTGGCTTTGATCACCGTGCTATTTGCGTTTGCCGATTACTATATGTCGCATATCTCCGCCCTACTTTTATTACCAAGTGAGCTGGCGTATCAGGGCTTTCAAGATGCTCTTCTCGATGTAGCAATCGCCATTGCCAAAGAAATGGTTTATCTGCTCGCACCGATCATCTTAGTCGCCGCTCTCATCGCCATCATGGCGAACATGGGTCAGTTCGGCTTTCTGTTTAGTGGCGAATCTGTCAAACCAGATATCAAGAAGATCAACCCTGTCGAAGGGGCTAAGCGAATTTTCTCGTTAAAGAGCATTATTGAGTTTATTAAGTCGATCCTTAAAGTTTCGCTGCTTTCATGCATTATTTGGGTAACGTTAAAAGGTAACTTAAACACTTTACTGCAAATTCCTACTTGTGGATTAGAGTGTGTGCCGACCATCACTGGCGTGCTAATCAAACAATTAATGATCATTTCGGCAGTTGGTTTTATTGTGATTGCTGCTGCCGACTTTGCTTACCAAAAGTTTGACCACACCAAACAATTGAAGATGACCAAGGATGAAGTGAAGCGCGAATACAAAGAGATGGAAGGCAGTCCAGAAATCAAAAGTAAGCGCCGTCAGTTGCACCAAGAGCTGCAAGCCTCCAACCAAAGAGATAACGTTAAACGCTCAAATGTTTTGGTAACAAACCCAACGCACATTGCCATTGGTTTGTACTACAAGAAAGGCGAAACACCTCTACCTGTAATTACCCTGAAAGAGACCGATGCGATGGCGAAACGCATGATTGCAATAGCCAAAGAAGAAGGGATTCCTGTCATGCAGAAAGTGCCACTCGCACGTGCGTTATATTCGGATGGCCAGCTAAACCAATACATACCTGGCGATCTTATTGAAGCCACCGCAGAGATCTTACGTTGGGTTGCGTCTTTGGAGCAATCTGAAGAGCAATAAGCAGAAGCAAGTTTTGTCTTTACAACAGCAAGCCTTGACCACGGTTGTTTTGACGTTTTTTCATTAGACGGTTTTTCATCAAAAACAAAAGGGAGCATCTGCTCCCTTTTGTGTTTTCTTGTTCGCTAGGATTTCACTGCGGACTTTGGTTTAAAGCCAAATCAGTTAAATCCAACCTTCTGCTAAGTACATCAAACGTAGTTGGCTTGGTGAACCTAGCTTTTCCAGCGCCGAAAGTTGCCCATCATCAAGGTTCGGGCTTTTATCCAAGTACACGCGTCCGTTCGCTGCATCAAGAGGCAGTTTGTAGGTCAAAGTCTTATTGATGTCTTGTGCCTTACCTTGATCAATGGCTCGGACGGCTGGCATCAACCAGTCCCAATCTTCATTGAGCAGTTTCTTAAACGCACCATTCGCCACCGATTCAGTTTGACTTGGAGCATCTTCCACACTCAGTTTAAGCATAGGATCGACATCTGGTACTAAATGCTCGCTAGCATCTGAGCCCAACATCTTCTTGAGCGTCAAACGCGCAGCTTCCATTTCTTGCGCTTCTTTTGGTGCTTGAGGCGATGTCATAGACTTGTCTTCCTTTGGACCTAAGTACGCCATTAAAGCGCGCACTGATGCTGCATCTTGCATGCTGAAAGTAAAGTCACCCTTGCTGTTAGACACTTCAATACGTGGTAACACGCCAGACATCGGCTCTTGACGAAGTTGATCTTGAACTTCGTTGTTCAAGCCGTAAGAGCCAGCTTGACCAGCAACAAAACCAGAGCCACTGATTAAGCCCGATGCTGCCACACTGCCTAGAGCTTCTTTTGCTACAGGAAGTACACCTGCGGTACCTACGGAGGTAACACCAAATGCTCCAAGGCTACCTGTTGCCATACCTAACGTGGCACCAATCGCGCCTTCTGCCGACAGAGTGGCGTGCCCGTGTGCAAGTGCTTGCTGCATTGGCAGTGCCAACCTTTGGTCGCGACCGGGTAACTGGGCAATTTGATCCAATTGGTGGTGGTATGCCTCTGCATCGCCATTGACGGCGGCTTTATGCAATTCACGCCCAGTGGCAACCAACAAGCCAACACCCGGTAGCGCCAAGTTAATCGCTGCGTTGACACCAGTCCCTTTAATCTTCTCTTTCGCCATCTCAAGTAACTCAGCACCAAAGCCATCCATCTTTCCTGGGTATTGGTTTTCGATGCTGACTTGTAAACGTGGGTCTTTGCTGATCGAATCGAACGTGCCTTTTAGATTTTCATAAGCGCTTCCGTCAACCTTTACTTCTTCCAATAGGCTGACGACTTCAAGGATCTTACGCTCAGTCAAAGGCTCGCCGCGATAACCTGATGGGCTAACAAGAGAGAACGCCAATAATGCCGTTTCTGGTTTTTCTTCTTTTAACAGCGCCTGTTTTAAATCTAAGTGAGTCTTAATGTTTTCTTGGAAGTACTTTTGATATTTCGAGCGCAGCACGTTTTCACTCACCGCTGCGAATTTTTGCCCTTTATGGAAGGTCGATGGCTCTTTGACTTCACCGCGCTTACTGATCACACGATCATCTTTTTGTGCCGCGACAGAACGGAATTGATCCAAGCTCGGAACGGGGCTTTGACTGATTTTGCTGGTTGGACTTACCATGGGAGAACTCCTTAAACTCGAAGCGTCTGAACGTGAGATTGTTCTTGATTGATAAATTGGGTTGGGTCTTGGTCTAGCATCGCAAATCGAGCCTGCCAGAGTTGCGTTTGCTCATTGAGGGCATGGAACCAAGTTGATAGGCTCGCTGCGTTTAAATGCTCAATTGGCTTTCGCCCCGCAAGAACCAACTGTCGACCATTGGGTGCAAGTGAAAGCGTTAAGCTCCCATCCGCAATGCCGAAATAATTAGCATGGGCGAGAAGTTCGAGACCTTTCAGTCTCAGTTCACCGCTTTTTTCGAGCCCACCAAAAGCCACCGATAAAATAAGATCGTTTTGTTCTGTCGCACTAAAGTAAATAACGTAACGATCATCAACCAATAACTGGCAACGATTTTCTTCAGAAAAAGAAAGTGGTGGTAGCTCGTTTATTTCGCAAAACTCTTTCAATAGAACTTGTAATGTATTCATCGTTTATTCCTTCTGTTTCACTATTGCTAGTAAACAACGAATGGCATAATTACGATGTCGAAAATGGCTTTTATTTTGTTAGTTTCACGATACTGTCGTGATTTGCGCCACAAAAAATGAGAAATAAACAATGAGTAATTTTGAGTTTAATAAATGAAAAAAGAGCAGCGAAATGCTGCTCTTTTAAGAGATTAAATATTAACAACCGATTATGAAATCTTTAATTTAGCTTATGGCTATCAAAAATAACTTCAGACGGTGGGAACATATTAGAAACAGGTGGATGAGCAATATCACCAAACATTCTTGCGCCAAAAGCTGATGCTGCCCAAGGGTCTACAATCTTCACATCTTTATTCCATGTACTTGGGTCTTTGATATCACTACCATCTTGTCGACCAACCAGAACATACAAGTGCGTTCCTGAGTGTCCTTTCTTGAATGCCACTACTTCAACCTTGGTGTTTTGATCCATTTCACCTTGCATTCCTTGAATCATTTCAGAGGCGGCGGCAAAGGCAAACGTCGTACAGCAACCGGCTTTAGCATCTTGAACAGATTTCGCGATGTTTTGCAGTGTGCCCATTTGAGGGCTATTGCCTCTTTGCGCTGCGACTTGAACCATGTTTGCCGACATGGTTGCTTTTTTATCTTGTTGAACTCTCGCTGGGTTGGCGTAGAACCCCTCTAATCTTGGTTTCGCTTTCGATTGATAGAACTCAGATCGCTTGTCACCGAACGTATTAAGGTCAGTACAGGCAAAATCACCCAGCTTTTGCAGTGCGCCTTGGTGCTTTCTGATCAGGGCATCTGCAGGGTCTGTTTTACCCGTACTGGATGGCTTTGAAGTGCTTGAAACACTCGGCCAGTTCTCTCGTGGTCCTGTCGATAGTCGCTCTAAATCTTTAAGGTTTCCAAGAGTCAGCTTATTCTCACCATTAAGTACGTTTTGCATCATGGCTTTTGCGACGTCTTTCGGCAGACCTTGCTTAACCAATAAACCCACTACAATCGCTTTCGCTTTGTTTTGGTGATTGATACGAGCGCTTACACTTGTGTTTTTCGGCGCACCTTCTTTAACAAAGATATCCTTGCCACCATGAGCTCGGACTTCTTTGTCGTCTGATTGATTTTGCGTAGATAGGTGTGCAGTCAGCTCGCTGAGCGAGTGCATATGTGATGTATTGATATTTACCATGACCATAACCTTTTAAACAGAGATGAAAGAGTGCAGCTTTTCGTGTTGTTCAGCCGACTGATGCTGAGTCGTTAGATATTGATTCCACAACTGGCAAAGCTCCATAAGCTGAGTAATCATGGTCGAAACTCGACTCACTTCTGACGTCATTGGCATGCTTACTTGCATGTGTACTTCTTGGTTTTCTGGGTTTATGCAGAACTGCACGCCACCTGATTCGCGGTATAAGAAGTTATATTCTAAAAGTGTCTGCAGTTTTTTAAGCTCAAATGCTTCTTCACCTTGGCAAACCTTGATTGAAAATAACAGTTCTTCTCTCTCATCCAAGCTTTGAACTTCAACTTCTTTGCCTGCAGACATATATACAGCCCACATTTGATTATCATATGCCGTCACTCGATCAATATCGAGCGTGTTACCAAGTTCAATTAGTAAGGTATTCACCTTATCCATACTCACCTACTATCCTGATATTTAATATTGATGTATTAATTTAACAACCAGATATAAAATCTCGAATTTAAAATACATCTATCACATCATTTTTGTTTTATTTTTTATTACTATGGTTAACTTTATTAAACTAACCATTACTGCAAAAACCAAATTAAGTATTCTTGAGCAAACGTTCCGCTCTTATGAGGCAATAGTAAAGCCTTTAAAGATGAACAGATTGTCAGTTGATGGGAGTATTGTGCTCAATAACAGCGACAAAATATGCCAGATATGGTCGGCTTTTTTTCGTTTTAAGCCGTTTATAGAAAGGTATACCCAAGAAACCTCAAGGCGCTAGGTTCAGCGAGAATGACTTGGGTATATGGTGAGAATCAAAGAATCTCACCATATACCCAGCTTTACTCTTTCAATCTCAAGCAAGTTACAGCTGCTGAGATACTTCAAGTTGAATGGATTTCGTTAATTAGATGAGGACTTAGCTAAACAAAGCCACCAGAATACATCGGTTTAAAGGCTTCTGTTGCCGCTTTATCCGCATTCGCCACACTGACGTTTGGTGCACTGGATTCTCTGCTCAAAACCACAACTTTGGTTTGCTCTTCCATGTTCGAGCTATTTTTCTTGATATGATCAATCAAGTCAGCAAGCTCCGCCTCTCCTTTTGGATCGCTTTTACCACTCAAACCCGCTTTTTCCATCTCTGGCGTCGTCACACGTATGGTCACATGAGGTTGGCGGCGACCCATCGCAACTTCTGCATCGTGGATTCGCTTTTTCATCATAGTATTGGCTGAAGACGGGTAACCTTTCTCGAGATGTAAGGTGTAGCTTTGTTCAACAGTAAAAGACGTCCCCGCAGGAACCAAAATTTCTCTCTCACCTTCAGCTTTGCTGATAGGTTCAATATTCATCCCGATGTCTGGCGTAGGGTTGATGACTAAAAGCGCACCTTTCGCCATGTAACTTTGTGCCACGTCTGGAGCACGCGTTGTACTCATAAATCCAGGAAACTGAAAACCGGTTCCTTTCTCTAACGCCGCATCGGCGACACTAGTGTGACAACCATGCCAGACTTTACCGGAGTATCGCTCAAACATTGGAGAGTCTAGCGCAGCCTGCAACATATCCACGGTCTGACGATACTCTTTCTTCGCCTGCGCTCGCTCAGCAGAACTGGTGTATTGGTTACGTTTTAGGAACGATTGAAGACGAATCTCCATTTCACTCTCGTTCTTTGGCGGAGCAAAGTCGCCGTAGCCTGGGTTGATAATATTCGCGCCATTCCCTGTGTAGAATCGAGTCGTCGCCAGCAGCATCACGTTAATCAACGTCGCTTGGTTATTCGCATCATCACCAATGGCTTCTAATACCGCTTGTTGGCGTTCAGCTGGCGTTGCTTTGCTACTCGCGACATCTTGCAAAAAGGCCAACGCATCTTGGTGATCAGGTTTGTTTTTTAGCACCAACTGAGCATCAAGCATGTTTGACTTATCTACCGTACGAAAAGTATCCCACACGTCATTACGGTCGCCGTAACGAAAAACATTACTCAGCGCTCCTTCCTGTGAAGATTCCGCCAACAAAGACGCAGCATTGCTGAGAAGCTGTTGGTATTGCGCAGGAGACTGACGCTCTAACCAATTGCCTAACGCTTCCGCTTTAACACCGTCAATGAATGGCTGTCCTGACGGTGTTCGCTCAGGCAATTCCGGCATGGTTCTCTGCTCGGTATTGTATAACTTCAAGTCGTTCATATTTTGCGCAGCGTAGAGAATTTTCTCAGAAGCCAGACCAAAGGTATCGTCCGCCTCTTGATGACTCTGAGCAGCCTGCGCCAGAGCATCAAGATATTCACTCCCAGCATATTGTGATGGGTAGCCTTTCCCTTGAGTCACAGAATGGTCGAACTCCTCAACACTCATTTTCACCGGTTCAATCGCAGGTAAATGAATTTCTTGCCCATTTAGCGTGATTGTCTTGGCTTCCATTCCGGGTAAGTCGATGTCTTGGCTCACTAGACCCTCGTAAGCACCAAGCCAATTGCCCGTCTCGCGCGCTTGCCACGCCATCATGCCATCACTGTCTACCGTCGCAGCGCCGTGGTCGTTGTGCTCCATCGCATAAGCATCCAGTGCTCCCATGATCTCTGTAAAACTGTGATCACGTGGCTGAATCATCCACCCCAATAGCAAGGCTCGAAATGCTTGCGCTTCAGAAGCGGGTATTTTGAGAAGGCGTGCCACTTCGTACATAAAAGAGGTGGTACTAGATGGTCCAGCAAACATAGGTAATTTCTTATCCATGTTCTGTTGGCGCCAGTTGACTGAAGTTGGCTCATCCTGACCAATCGTGGTTAAGGTTTTATCATTGATAACGAAACCACCATAGCCGGACTCATGCTCTGAACGCTCTTTTAAAGCAACGGCGTCGTTGTGATAAGCCGCAGGCTTCATGGCCTCCTGCATTCCTTGAAACTTGAATCCGGTCCCTTTATGAGGGTCGCCGTTTTGACGACTGCCGATAAAGTCATTGCCGGTTTTGTTGCCAAGCGCTTCACTTGTATTCCAATCGGCATACTTAAGCCATGCCCAACCATGGGGTTGGGTTGTGGTCGGAGTCGAGATCTCGGGCTTTGCCCCTGCACCGTGTGAGTGAAAAATGTTCAGCCTTTGATTCGCTTCCTTGGCATTCAGCAATGGCTGATTCACGGCATCGCCCATCATCTTAAGTCGCGAAGGATCACGAAATACCCTCAAATGACTATAAGCTAATGTAGTCAGTACCCGAGCATTGGCTTTAGGGTCATTGAGTACGCTGTTGAGCTGCTCTGCCCACTTAGCGTCGTCGTCACTCCAGCCGTCCAGAAAACCGATACCTGCGTCTTCATTTGTCTTTGCTACTGGCACTGAAGGATCTTTCGCTTGAGCGATCGCTACATTTTCTAGGATTCGACGCAAAAACGATTGAGACATGTACTCAACTGCAGGGTTCTGCAGCAGGTCATTGCCCAAATGGTTAAACTCAAATGCTTGGTTGGCTTCTGCAATCTTCTCCACCGACTGAGCAACTATCTGGTTTTTCACCGCATCAGAGGTTGTTGGAAACTGCGCATTCACCTTATCTCGGACCAAATTTTCAATGCTGCCTTCATACTGTGCAGCACGCATGATGGCATGGTTAAACTCCTCCACAGCCTGACGCAATGGCGGCATTGAGACAGGTTGCGTGTTCAGCGGCGGCTGATTACCAACTAGGGAAACGGAGACCGATGGGGTCTGACTTAAAGAGGTATTAACCGCTCTTGGTGTCTGTTGCGAGGACAGTAAAGCCGCGGTGCTTGTCGCCCCGTCTGTGCGAATCGTCGTTTGCATCGATCACCCCGCAATGGATTCAGTGATCGCATCAAACAAGGCACTGCGTAAACTGAGCGCATTTTGCCAAAAGACATTGAGGTCACTATTCACCACGGAGTCATCCGGCAGTGAAAAATTGAGTACAACAGTAGCGTTGTCTGCCGCTAACGAGAACGACGCAATGCCGACGACATCAGGGTGAGAATTAAGCGCCAACAGTTTGGAAGGCGATATGCCCCCTTCTGGCTGTTTGGCTGGTGACAAAGGGAACATGACCACCATGCGATTTTCATAATTGAAAATCGTGGCGTAATGCATACCATCTTCGCCAACCAAGTTACATTGACCATTCAAAAGCCGCCATTGCCCGCCAGATACGTCGGATAGCCAGTTGTTTATGATTTCTTCTTTGTTCATTGCGAGGACCCCTTTTCGTATTGAATAATCAAAACGATAAGCGCAAGGGCATTCGCCATATATCACTTTTGGTCAGAAGTTTTTAGGGCGGCTTTTATCAGTTAGCGCTCGCCGCTTTCATTTGCATGCTAGTGAGAGAAAGTTGATGCTGAATCTAGAAATAGCCAGCCACTGAAAACAAAAAAGCCCAGCATCGCTGAGCTTTCAAGTTTCAAAGATAGGCGTTATGAGAGTACCTGTTGGCGCTCGCTGAACTGCTTGGTAATCGCTTGTTTGAGCGCTTGCAACTGTCCGTCGATACTGGCATCAATGATGCCGACTTCCGTTTCCAAGATACATCCGCCATTTTTGAGTCGCGCATCGGCGATCACTTCAACATAACCAACTTCAGGGAAGTCACTGAGTATTGAAGAAACCTTTTCTCGAACCTCAGTCACTTGCTCTGGATGCACATGCAAGATCACTTGTTTTTGGTTGCTAACCAGTTGAAGCGCTTCTCTTACGACACTTGCAGTTGTATCCACATCATCAAAGCTGCTGATGATCTTTCTGACTGCATCCAGTACTACACCTGTCATTTTCTGTTCGACCTGCAAGTAGTATTCATTACATCTTGCTAGCGTCGCCATCATGGTTTCCGCGTTCTCGATCTTCGCTTGATCGATACCATCTTGATAACCACGTTGTCTTTCTAACTCATAGGCTTCGTCGGCTTTAGCAACAATGCTCTCGGCTTTGGAATGTGCTGCTTCAACCAAATGTTGCGAATCTAAGTAACTCACATAATCTTTTGCTTTGAGAATTTTTAGACCCGGAGCCAACTGTAAGTTGTCGGTTTTTATTTCAACAAATGAAACCATTGAGGAATTACCTGTTTTGCGATTTTCTTTATAAGTCGATAAGCAAGATCTCGATGCGTTTCATCCAACCAATCTGCATTGAGTGTCGTTTGAGTGAGTGAACGTTCGAGTTTGAACTGCCATCTTTGCACGAGCTCAGAGGGCGATTTTGCCAATAGGAATCTTATCCATAGATAGCCGAGCTCACGGGCAGTCTTTTCAAAGCTGGCTTCATCTAAAGTCGGCGGCAGCGATTTTTGCCAACCGCTTGGCCAGTTTGAAATCATCATTGGTCCTTGCTGAATCAGAAAGCGGGTTTCATCGACACCAAAAACATGATTGAGACACTGTTTAGGCTGTTTCAATACAACTTGGCGCATCGATTCGCAATACATTGCTCCGCCAATCATCAACAACAATCTGTTGGTCGCTTCGGCTGGCAACAGTGCCAAACTGTTAAATGGATGATTAAAGACATGGTCAGTAATCGACGATAGCTGCCACTCTTCAATGCACCACTGATTGATTGTCGCTTGCTCCCTCCAGCCTTGGAGTCGTAACAACCAAGGCTGTTTTTCGCTTACCCAGCTCTCATCAATATAGCTGCAAGGACAATAGTTAAACTGATGCTGAATCTGAGAAACCGGCGTATCAGAATTAACCACGTTTTGCATTCCTGCGGCACCATGCAAACGTCGCCGCGTTAGAACCAATGACGAGTAGCACTAAGAATACGAGGATTGCAATCAAATGGCTTGCCGTGTCTTTGGTTACTTGAATCGACAAAATACTTTCAAATTGGTTGCCCTGAGCCGTCACTCGAACTTCTGAAGATGGCACCATAACCACGCTAATACGATCATAATTCAGCCCTTCGATACTGTTGTTCACTAACAGCTTGATTTGAGGGACGTAAGAATCCAGAGCGACATCCGCTGCGTGTTTGATAAACACAGATGCCGATGCTGGCGTCGGACGCTCACCTGGACGAAGGTTTTGATCTTCAAGTACAACGTGAACGCGAGCCACTAGCACACCATCAATCTGTGACAAGGTTGAAGACAGCTCTTGCGATTTCGCGTAGATAAGTCTCGCTCTTTCAGCAAGCGGAGACGAGATCAGGTCGTCTTTCGGGAACACTTCTTTCAGTGTTGAAAATTGCTCTCTCGGATAACCTTTACGTTTCAGTGCATCAACCGCAAACGCAATCTGGGCGTTATCGACCATCAATTTAACGGTGTTGTCTTTATCTGGCTCTTTCGTTGCCACTACGCCCTCAGAAAGCAGAATAGACAGCATTTCATTGCCTTCTTTCTGGCTTACTCCAGTGTATAGCTCCGTCTGACAACCGACTAAAAATAAAACGAGTAACATGCACGCGGCACGCATTGTCTTCATCATGACTATTGGGCCTTCAACAGTGTTTCTACGTTCTGTGTCGTTTTACCTACCGTCTTAGCAATCAGCTCTTCTTGAAAGGTAATTCGAGTCAACGCCCACTGCATCTGCAAAAGTTGAGCGGGATCGTCACCGACCATTTTCATGCTGTCGGTTAAACTGGTTTTTGCATTGTCGATGGTATTTTTCAGTTCGCTGATGTTTTCTAACAAGCCACCTTCTAAACCGTGGTTTCCCTCCGGCGCTAGCATCGCTTGCTCGAAACGCTCACTAAGCCCCTCTTCAGCTTGTGCGTCTTGCACTTGCTCGAGGTTGGTTTGCATTACTTCTGTGTACTGCGTATTGATCATATCCATTCCTATGAGAGGTCTAGTTTGTGGCTGTAAGTCAACATGTTCTTGACCATGGCATTCTTTTGTATAACAAAGCTCAGCTCTTTTCGGACCATGTCCAACACTGGGGCTTGATCGGGGATGTCTTTCAACTCTGCCCAACTGTGCCAAAGCGCTTGTTCTTTTTGCGCGCCAAGCGGGAAATGCTCAGAAAGCAACGCTTTCAACTCTTGGCGGTCTTTAGGGGGTTCCGCTAATAAGCGCCCCGAAAAACTGCCCAACAACTCTTGCTCTAATGATGCCAACAATTCTGGTGACGCTTTATCGGTGCCCTTTGCACTTCTCTCCTGACTAAAGGCGTACCATAACGCTTCTTTCTTCTCGCTAGGCGAGGAAAACGCACCTTCAAGCGTACTGTTGAGCGTAGTAGCACTGAAATTTCCAGTACGTTTTAGCGTCTCGTACCATTCCTTTATCGCCGTTGTTTTGGCTTCGGCTTGTGTGACGCTGTCCGTGCTCTTTTGCGTCGACGATGTGCTCTTATCTGATGAGCTATCACTCATTAAACGGCTCATCTTGTTCGCATCATGTGCATCAACTCTAGAAGGTTGCTGCACATGACCGAGCGTGTAGTTGAATGCGTTGTTTTCAACCTTCATTAAAGGTTCCTGATGTCCTTAGAGAAACTCATGGCAAAGGCTTGGTTTTCTTCACTGCCTTTTGATGCCATATCTAGCCAAGACTCCGCTTTGCTTGATAGCCCAGCTTTTCCTGCTGCTAACGCTGCCAGACTGATTAAGTCTGGGTACGTCATACAAAGCGGTTCAAGTAGACGATGAGCGTCTTCGTACAAGCCACGATTCATCAAACTCATTGAACGAATCATAGCGACGACTTCTTCTGCACCACCTTGTGACTCAAGGCATTCCGCGATGGTATTTGCCTCTTCATGACGATGCAGACCGGTTGCCATCAACGCTGTTTCAGCCAGCAGCAAACGCATGTCTTTATCCATAACTTACACCTTCTGCAGAATCGACTGCATCACGTCTTTGATTGCACGAGTTGTGGTCGCGTTGATGTTGTAAACCACAGACCATTTGTTGATTGTGTGCTGCAGCTCTGCAAGCTTCGACGGATCGTCTGCGTTCGTTTCTAGGTTTTTGATTGCCGTGTTTACGTCTTCGTTCGCTTTTTGAGCTTGTGCTTCTAGTTTCGCCTTAACGTCGTCGAGATAAACACTTTTACTCGAATCATAAAATGACATAGGTATCGCCTCTTTTTATTTATTGTCTTTGAAAGTTTCAATTACAGTTAAGGCTGCTTGATACGCCTCATGCTGTTTGAGTAGCAATTGATATTCTTGTGGTGAACAACCAAGATCGAGCTGACGCTTTACTGCTGACTGCGCTTGCTTGAACTTGAGGATGATCGCCTCTTTTTCTTGCTGTCCTGAATCGCCTTGTAATAACTGCTCAAGATTTGTCATTGGTATTTTCACCTTCGTACCCTAGATCAATAGTGATCACTCGCCCGCCTTTTACGAGTTCAATCCCTGCAGGAGTAACGCTAGAAATGCGATATCCTTGAGGAGTGCGGGCACCTACCATGTAACGAACATTGTCTGTGAGGATGACGTAAGGGACTCGACCAAAGTTCACGCTACGAAACGGAAAATCGATGTTGGTTCCTTTGCTTACCTTAGGAATGGACTTCAAAACCAAATAAGGTTTCTCGCCATACTGCTCACGGAAATCTCTCGTTACGCCATAAAATCGAGTGGTCTCAATGTCATCAAGCTCACCACGAACTTCGATGCGGTCACCGCTAGTCACAAGTTGAACTTTTTTCAAGAGCTCCGCTTTTTCTAACAGTTCTTTAAGCGTATCCATGTACGCACCCGCTCTTTGCAGCTCGACCTTCCAAGCAACAAGTCCAGGGACATCGCGTTCTAATATCTGCTCAACTTGGCTCCAACGACTTGCGTCATCGATATAGCCCGTTAGCAGCAGCGTGCCTGTCTCATCACCATTTTCGACTTTGACTTGGTGATAACCGAGGTTGCGCAAGATAAAGCGCACACCACGGCGTATCTCTTCCATCGTTCTCAGGTCACTTTTGTAGTTGATACCCAAGGCATCAATCCGACCAAGTAGTTGGAGTTTCTGTGTTCTGTCTTCGACGTAACCTTCAAGTACCGCCTGTCGAGCACTTGCGTTCCATTCAACACGAACATCGTCAAGTTTGAGCTCGCTAAGAATGTTGCGCACCAAGACAATCGGTTCTGCTGCGGTGATGGCGTCTTTGTCATTGGCATGAATTTGACTGTACCAAACGCCTGCAAATATCACGCTTGGAATCAAGCTACACATCAATCCAATGAGCAGTGTTCTCTTCCAACCTGACGATGGTTTATGGCTGACGGGGGCAGCTTGCTTGTCTGATGCATCGCTTGCCACATCGATAACCAAATCGTCTTCTAGATAACCGACTGCAAAGGTTAAACGACCCGCAGAGACCAGCGCGTTTCGCGCCAGCTCAATGCCACCAGCATCCACGGTGACACTCTCATTGTTGATGGAGACCTCTTCACAATCGCGCAATAAAACTGTTTCGCCATCGCAAACCAAAACAAGGTGACTTGCTTTGATGCCAGAGTCGGTTAACACCAAATCTGCAGTAAAATCATCACTACCTAATACCAATGAATCATTGGGTAAGGTGACTTCCACTCCGGAATGGACACCGGAGAGGATACGAATTTTCCATTGCTGCATTGAGGCTACTGCTCCTCTAATGGTCGAACGCAATGATTCTCTGAGCCATTACACTCTTTAATTTGTACTCGCCATCCTTTTTGTCCCGTAGGAAGCTCGCATTCTGCTAGCAACGATGACTTTCCTTGTGACAACAAATCTTGCTGGTAACGCTCGGCTTGCACTTGAGTCGTACAGCTGTACAAGGCAAGCGCTGATTTAAGGTCTGCACTGTTGTTTGAAATGTTGTTTAACGTGCCAATCTTTGGTCTTAAATCATATTCATTGCCGATGAGAACGTTGTCGCCAATACCATCCACAACGATTCTTGGCTCGATAATGAACATACGTACCGTTCTTCTTGTGGTGTTTTCCGTACTTCTAAACAAAGCACCAAGATATGGAATGTCTCCTAGCAAAGGGACTTTTCGCAGCTTGTTGCTGATTTCGTCACGGTATACACCACCGATGAGCAGGCTTTGTCCCTGTTTCACTGTCGCCAGTGTGCTGATTTCTGTCTTGCGAATTGAAGGCACACCGTCGATGTCACCATCAGAGATTTGCGCACCATCTTCTAAGTGCAGACTCAGGTTGATTTCTGGTCTTTCCACAAATCGATCGCCGACGATACGAGGCACGATTTTCAATAACGTACCGTACGTCACTTGCTCTAATGCTGCCGTCTCTTTACCGATCAACTTGACGTAAAAGGTGCTGCTGTTATTGAGTACGGCTTCCACGTTTTCTTGTGTTAGCAAGGTTGGTCTTGAAACCACCTGCGCGCTGCCTCTAGATTCAAGCAAACGGATTTGAGCCAATAGGTAATTCAAGTTCGTTGCGTCAAGCAAAGACTTAAAGGTTTGTCCGCTGCCAAGCTCGACATCGCCATCACCGACATCACCCGTTGTTTTGAGATCCAGAATGCTGTTGTTACCAACCGCAACGCCAGCTCGCCAGTCAACACCAAGCTGACTCAAATCGTTCGCGCTGATATCAACAATTGAAAGCGCCACTTCGATTCTTGACTGCGGCTGATCCAACTGAGCAATCAACTTACGATACAACGGCAATCGAGCTTGCGTATCGCGCACAATGATCGCATTTAACCCTGGCTCAGCTTCTACCGATGCGCCGCTATGGACAGAAGCTTTTTTAGTCACTGTCGCAGACTTACTCGCTCCGGCTTCGTCGCTCTCATTCGCCACCTTAACTTGAGTTTGAACACCGGATAGAACTCGGCTCAATACCGAAGCAATACCTGGCACCGTCACCCCTTGGTCACGATAAGTGATCTCTCTATCCGTCGCAGAGGCGTACTTCAACGGAATAATGTCAACAAACAATTCATCCGTAGAGTTGGATTTTTGTACCAGTCGGCTTTCCAGCGCTTCTGCCGTTTGCACAACCAGATCGACGTACCTCGGAGGACCAGCCAAGTAAACCAGACCTTTATTTTCTGCTGCGCGCCAACCGTAACGAGAATCCCAGATCCCGGTTGAAATCAGCGTGCTACGCAGTTCACGAGCCGTTAGCAATTCTAGCTGTAGCAATCGCGAACGAGTTTCCGTCGCTTTGTATACATGAAGTACCGCGCCATCGAAGTACCACATCAAGTTGTAAACTTGCGCCAGATAGTCGAGAAACTCGGCTGGGTCTTCTGGTGTAAATCGACCACTGACACGGTCATTTACTTTGTCGCTCACCGATACAGAAACGCGGTAGTTTGCGCCAAAGTTGTTCAGTAATTCTTTTAGCGAATCATTGTCCGCGTAGTAACGAAACGGTTGATCAGACCAATTAAGCTCAGAAGCATGAGAAGGAAGTGCCATCACCAAGCTTGAAGCACACACCGCTGATAACACGAGTCTGCGCATTTGTGTCTTTAAAACTGCAAGCATTATGGAATCCAAACACTGTGGCTAACGGTATGATTAACACGCTGGTGCTCGAGCAAATCGCTGAACTGCTCCACCAAATTCACGTGTTGAGAAAGTTGCGTACAAAGCGCTTCTGTCGTTGCGCTTTCCATATTCATTTTGCCTTGCACAATCAACTGCGCTTTGTCGTTCACCGTTAACGTGCAACGCGTATCTCGCAACGTTTTCAAAGAGAGCTGCATACAGTGCTTTAGCGCCTGTTCTTTCTGATAATCAAGGTGCTGTTCAAACTGAAATGGGAGAACGGTTTCCCACAAGACCCATGATGATTGCTGCCGAATGTTAAGCAGCATCTGGTCGACTTCGATGTCATAGGAACCATTATTTGAGGCAATAAAATCCCCAACCCCTAGCGTTGCCGCTAGAGATTTCATCATTTGATCTAACATATTTAGCCCTATTTAAATCTGGCTGAGATGGTTACAAGCTTGACCGCACTGGTTGCTCTGAATGTCAAAGTAGTAATGATCTACGCTGCCAACAGTTTGCATGTCTTGAAACCATTGCCAAATTTTCGCGACGGCATTTAGGTCGCTGTATACAAGATCACACGCATCCCAAACATCGTTTAGCTCAGGCGCTTGTACTCGCGCTTCGCTACACCATATTTTCCATTCAGAGATAAACTTATCCGACGTTCTGCTGTACTCAGATAAGCCCTTGAGTTTTTCTAGAGTTGGTTTCCACTCTTCAACCAATGCTCGATGAGATTCAACCACTTGGTTTTGCTGCTCATTGAGAACACTTAGCTGCTCATGCAATTCACTCTGCTGGCTCTTAATCAGTTCCAGTTGTTGCTCTGCAAAAATCGCACTGCTCTCTTCTCCAGACAATCTCAACCAATACTCTTTCTGAATACTCAGTTGATTGATTAACTGTTCAAGCTTGATGGAATCATGCAACACCGTCTGATCCGTCTGCTGATTAACCCACTCATTTAGAGTCAAGTACATCGAAAGGATCAGCGTTTTAGGTGACGCTAGATTGAAGCGGTAACCTAATCGGTGATTAATGTAATCCAGTCTTTGTTCAAAAGTGCTCAACGCACGATTGTCACTGAGTTGCCCACCCACCTCTAAAAAGAGGCGCATAGCAAATCGATCTAGAGACGTACCAAGCTTTTGATATGTCTTAATCAGCTGACTAGCACATAAACAATCGACGACATTGCGATCAAGCAAGCGCTGGAGTAAAGACAATTGGTCGTAACTCAGAACGCCTTCACTGAGTAGCTGTCGGTGATTGACATTAACAACATTGGGCTCTTGCGATGATTGGGATAAACCTTCGTATCGTGCGCCTCGCTGTAATACAGTGACCTTCCTTTGCGTCACAATGTTGTTAGGAAAAAGCGAACGGCGTCGCCAATGCTGCTTTTTCATTTGTGTTCTTCTCCGCATCTACTTCGAACAATCCAGAAGGAAGTAGAGGTAATAGTTTTGTTCGTTGTTACGCTGAGCATAATAGAGTTTACGTCAGTTAATGCCTTTCAAAATTAGTCAGAAAATTTTAGTCGTCAGACATTTCACTTAGCAATTGCTACTTGTTCATCTCCAGAACGAACCTTACTTGGTGTCGTTCCGAAGCGGCGGCGATAACTTTGTGTAAAGTAAGATTGGCTTGAGAACCCCGCTTCCATCGCAACGTCGACGATGCTCATTTTGCTTGTGAGCAATAGCTTGTGAGCATGCAATAAACGACGTTCACTGATCCACGCTCTAGGAGAAATACCATAATATTCATTAAAGAGCTCTTTAAACGTAGTCAAACTCGCACCAAATTCTTGGGCGTAGTCGGTCAGTTTCCACTCTTTAAGGTAATGAAGCTCCATAAAGCGACGCAGTCGATCTGAGGTTCGGTTTGTCAGTTGTGATAACAACGCGTAGAGGTGTTCACCTTGGTCCCCATGCAACAATAAGATGAGCATTTCCTCATACTTTAAGCGCATAATAGCATCAGGAAAAGACTGTTCTTCTAGCGTCTTCATTCCTGATAGTGTCTGTTCTATCAATAAGTTGAGAGTAAAAGGGAACAATCCAGACTGAACATTCTCAACCTTTGGCAACGACATCAAAAGATCACTATGCTTTTGCAATAGTTGACTCACCAGTTCATTGTCAAACTCGATAACAGAAGCCGTATATTGACCATCTATCGGTGTGTATTCTAGTAAGTAATCCCCTTGAGAGAGATAAATTCCACAACCAGCAACAACGTCTAGCGTGCAATCCCCTGTTTGGACTCTCAGTTGACCATTGTGAACGACAACAATGTGAGATTGACTAGAATGAAATACTTCATCGTGTTTTTCATAGCAGCAAGCACTATGGATTTTTCGCAAGCGCGAGTCGACCCTTTCTGTGTTTAGTTGGCCTAACACATCCATTTTCTACCCTTCATAATTTTAATTTCTCTAATCCCCATCAGAGAAACTGTCAAAGTCCCGCAGTGCGAAGACAAACGCAGGACAATTTCAATTAAAGAAGCAAAGAAAAGAGCATAGAAGCGCATAACACTCCCATACCCCCCGAATAATAACGAATAGCTCAAGCGCTACCTTTGGTAGCAAAATAATCTTGGCAAAGAAACCTTCCCGATATTGTTATGTATTGTTTTCGGGAATTAATAAGCTTTTGCTAAAGTTCAACTTATAACTAGTGATACTAAAGCAGCAAAAACTCTTTTTATATTAGAATAAATGAAAGTACTAATATTAAAGTCCACTTCATTTATATTGATATTTCTAACAACTTTGAGCTGTTTATTTTTAAACCATTCTACCTAGCCAACGTATCCAAGGCGGTGGATATAACCATAAAAATTATGATGGGTGCAACCGATATTCATATAAAGACAAACTGACCCGATGACCTAAGTTGATTGATTAATAGAGACCTAGGTCTGGAGATATTACTTTCAATTGTCTTAATTTTTTTAAATAATAAAGACAAATGAAAACGATTACTTTTTTAGTAATTCTTATAAGCTTCTAGCTTTAAGTCCTTATGTACACTGCCTTGCGTAAAAATATACTGCTCTTCTTTTTTTGCGATAATTTCACCTTGAGAACGCAATATAGCGCGCACTTTCATTTCGCCATTTCCAGCTTGTATTGGAGCAATAACAACCGAGTACTGAACAGGTAACTGAACCCCTTGATAGTCTTGCTGTACAACTGTAAAGCATTGATTATCTGAAACCTGACATACTTCGACGTTTACAGAAGTACTCACTGGAGCGACGTAATCATCAAACGTTATCCAACCAAATAGCGTTCCTTGAATATGATTAGAAAACCCATCTGATACCGTATTTGTGGTAGCACAAGCGCTGAGAAGCAATGCACTTAGTATCGGAATATACGTATTACATTTCATTATGGATTCTATTTGACTGAATATGTTTTAAATAAAAATGAGCAGGCGCAATTTTGGTACACAAATATATAAAAGATCAACTATTATTTTATACACCATTCGGACAATATAGATTCTCAAAAGTAAGACTCATTATTATTTGATAAGGAATTTTTATTGCCTTTATTTTATAGTTGATACTGCTTCCAAATAAATGCTCAAACTTTCTGCAAAGGTAAGTGGTACAACACTTGAGACATAAGCAACATAGTTGATAAGTTTTTATTATCCGCATAGAAAAAACGCTTATATAAAAAATTCCAACCAATATTGATAAACATCAGTTTTAACTTTCCATAATTTCGATGATAAAATTCTAAAAAGGACTGCTTCTATGTCAGCGCGCCAAATCGTAGATGAGGTTTTGCTTAACTTTGCTCATCAAATAGGTTTGCCTGAATTACATTTGACTGAAGACGAACTGGGTTTAGCTTTTGACGATAACTTAAGAGTGCATTTCATTTTCCACCCAGATACAGAAACGCTTCAACTAGAAGCAGAGATTGTCGACCTACAAATTGTTAATTCTGATCTTTATCGTTCTTTTTTGGCATTCAACTATCATTGGTCTGAGCATCAACTGTTTTTTAGCCTAGATAACCACAGGCACAAGCTTTGTTTAAACAGGTTGCTTCAGACCGAGCAGCTCGACTATGAGTTGTTTGAGAGTGCACTTGCTGAGCTGCTCACACAGAGCGAATCTTGGGAGTCATTGCTGTCTGCCCATATCGCAATGGAAGTTTCACCATCTATGCTTCAGAGCTCGGACTTAAGAGTTTAGGTACCCTATGTCCAATGACATCCAACCAACACCAAAGAACTTGTCTATCGACCGGTTAGAACATACCGAGCAAACAGCCTCTGTAAAGCAAGGCTCGTTTCTAGGTCGAACCGTTGTGCAGATAAGCCCTAAAGAGCGAGAGGTGAACCGAGCTAACTCCAAGCTAGAGTTAAGTGAGTCTCTGTCGATGCTTGCAAACGTCGATATTTGCAACTCAATCTTAAGCTTCGAGAAAGATTCCAATGCGGTACAAGCTTTGTTAAATAGAAAGGTTCAAGTGCTCAGTCAACCTCAATAAGACCGACTTTAAACAAGCACTCGCTTCGCCAAAAACGAAAAGCCCCGAACTCTCGGGGCTTTTGTTGTTTCTAAACTGCAGATACAAAAAAAGACGTCCTAGGACGTCTTTTTTCAAGAATGTGGCGGTGAGTGAGAGATTCGAACTCTCGATACGTTGCCGTATACACACTTTCCAGGCGTGCTCCTTCAGCCACTCGGACAACTCACCGAATCAAATTGTGGTTAGCATCATTTGCTAACGAGGCGCTAATTTAATGATTATGTTCCTGATGGTCAAGGCTAAACACGAAAAAAAGCGCCCTTTTGCGTTTGTTTGCTCACTATCTAGCTAAATTGCGCAAAACTGGGGCAATTAGGCTTCTTGATAGTAACCTGGTACTCGGAACCAACGGCGACACTGATCTAAGAAGTAACCGTAAAGGACACCCATGCCACATGACACAACTGCATTACTTGCTACTGCAGTGATGATTTGGTCAGTTGACGCGCCTACTGCCAGCAAAATGCCCGCATAGACTGGAGATTGGAACAATACGTACGCCACCAAGTCAGACACGTTCTTCATAAACGAAGAGGGTGATAGTTTGTTACCTTGGCGTAATACCCAATCACGGAACATACCGTAAGGCCATGCAATCGCGATGTTTACTGGGATAGACAATGTGCGTGATGCTAAAGACTGCTCAAACGTCATACCCGAAATCAAGATCTCGATAATCATCCCTGTAATAAAACAAAAAACCACCATAGCAAAAGTATCCGCTGCGGCATTGCGAATACAAAATGGTCCACG
Organism: Vibrio sp. MM46; assembly: GCF_027587135.1. NCBI lineage: Bacteria > Pseudomonadati > Pseudomonadota > Gammaproteobacteria > Vibrionales > Vibrionaceae > Vibrio > Vibrio sp. MM46. Next base: position 141,015 of record NZ_JAPPTO010000002.1, on the reverse strand, counting down.
AGACTTCATTTACAACCTCTAAAATCAAATACCAATAAAAACGACATCTATAAAATCATTTACTGCATTTAAAACCAAATAGCAGTTAATAGCGCTATTAAATCACATTATTTTTAGTTTATGATTCCGTTTTAAAATATGAGTTGTAAATTAATAACTAACTTTCAAAGAAAAAGTAGCAGCTTTCACCAAAATCAGTAAAAAGCCCCATAAAACACTTCAAAATGGAGTTTTAAAACGTAATTTATTTACTTTTAAGCCAGTTAGCTCACGAGAAAACACAGAAAACTAGAGAAATATCTGGCAAATGAATTTCAAAAAGATCGTCTTATGCTATTGGATCAAGCAAATTCAGAGTAAACACGAAGTTTATAGAATGGGAAGTGAAGATGGAGGTTATACCCAAGTAACATCGAGATGCTAGGTTCAGCAAGGATGACTTGGTTTGTAGGCGCAGCGGCGATTTAAAGATCTAGTTACTCTAAATCGAGAAATGACAACACTTTGAGTCCTGCATCTTGAAATCACTTGGGTATAAGTAGTGTAGGAAGTACCCTACACTACTTAGTGAATGCACGGAGTTAGTGTTCTGCTAACAGTACCGTCAGTTGGTCGATGTCCTCTTGCTCAGGGGTAAGCGCTTTACTCAAATAGTCTTCGATGCGTTGGATAACTTTATTCAGTTCATCAGAAACATTTGGTTTGGCACTTTCGAAAATGTGAGAAAGTGTCGTCATTGCTTGTTCCAAGTTGCCATCATCTAATGCCATATAGAAGTTCAGCAACAATGCCTCGGCGTTTTGAGGTTTAGGTTGTTCTCCGCTTTGCTTGTCTTGGTATTGATAAAGTATCGACGCATGACGATACAAAGCATCATCGAGTTCTGATTCAACAATCGGTTTGGCGATGATATGGTTTGCTCCGACATCTAACATACGCTCCTGCGTTTCTTTGAAGACGTCTGCAGTACAGCCGAAGATCAAAACCGAGCGAGCTGGTGCATCCATAGAGCGAATAACAGCAATCGCTCCTACGCCATCAAGTACTGGCATGTGGTTATCCATCAACACCAAATCAAATTCATGCTTCGACACCTGCTCTACTGCTTGCTGCCCATTCTCAACACAAACGCATACAAACCCTTTAGAGCGCAAGAAGGTCTCCATAATGATGGTGTTCGTACGGTTGTCTTCCACGATAAGCGCACGTAAGCCTTGGCAATCAAGTTTATGTGTATTAGATGCTTCTAACACCCCAGCCTCACAAGGGTTGAGCTCAAGTTCGACAATAAACTTGGTGCCAATACACTCTTGGCTTTGAACAGTAATATTGCCGCCCATATGCTCTGAAATCTGCTTCACTATCGCCAATCCAAGACCCGTGCCGCCATATCGACGTGTTGTCGACGATTCGGCTTGTTCGAATGGTCGGAAAATGCGTTTCTGCGCATCAGGGCTGATACCAATCCCTGTGTCTTTCACACTAATGGTTAGTTTGGTTATGCCATCTTTCACATGCTCAGTCAGTTCGACTTCAACAAAACCACGATCCGTGAACTTCACTGCGTTATTGAGGAGGTTAAATAACACCTGGCGCAGACGTGCTTTGTCATTGTTGTACCAACGTCCAAACGGAACATTAGAAATGACTCTAAATTGCAGCCCCTTTTCGGCACATAAAGTGTGATACACACTGTTGATACTGCCGAGAATCGATTCGATTGGGAAAGGCGTGTTGTCGAGCTCAATGTGTCCTTGCTCAATTTTCGAGTAATCGAGAATTTCATTCAGTAGCGTCATCATGTGATCGCCAGAATCATACAAGGTATTTAAGTGCTTTCTTTGTTCGTCAGTTAGATGAGTTTTCAGCAGTATTTGTGCAGTTCCCAACACCCCATTCATCGGCGTTCGGATTTCATGAGACAAGGTTGCTAAGAAGGCTGTTTTTGCGTTTGTAGATGCCTGCGCCTTAACCCGTTCACGCTCAAGGTAAACCGTCTTTTCATTGAACTTGGTGATTAAGTGCCCGATTTCATCTTCACTCTCATAGGCGATATCAATAATGCCACCCGTTTTGGAGTCATCCACTTTCTTAGCAATTCGAACAATCGGTTCTACAATGTATCGGTTTAATAGGTAGTAACCCACCAGCACGCAGAGCAGTAGAAATGGGATAACACCAGTCTCAACGCTCATTACTTGATTAAAGACTTGATCCGATACTTTGACCTTGGCATTCACCACATCCATGCGCCAATTAAAGCCACCAAACCCGAGCTGGCTGATGTATATGTTCTTAGTAAGCTGAAAGTTGTGCTCAATCACAACTTGGTCATCGGCATCGCGAATCACAACACCTAATGAGTATTGATTTGTATGTTCACGAATGAACTGGAATAACGCTTCCAAAGACAAGTCTACGGTTGCCACTCCGGCAAAAACACCCTCTTTGTAGTAAGGCGCTGAAGCCGTGATCATCTGAACTTGCGTGAAGGTATCGATATACACGCCAGACCAACTCACTGCCCCTGCAGGTTTGTTTGCAACAGACTGGTACCAAGGTTCGTTGTCGTAACCACCAGACTCTGGATTATTGTAGGAATGGATTTGATCCAAGCTGCCGTTGTCATTCTTATTGAAGAATAAGCTTGTATATTGCCAACGTTCATCTTCCAATGTTGGTTTTGGCCATAATCCGCCACTGACGATGATGTCGTCGCTCACCGCGAGTAACTGGGGAATCGTATCTTGAAGTGAAATACTTGGTGTTGGCGTCTGCCCTAAGCCTACAAGGCTATTGAGCAAACCAACGGAACTGGTTAGCGGTCCTTCAATCTGTGAGGCGAGCAATTGAGTTCGCAAATCCAAATTACGCTCAAGCTTTTCACGCACTGGTGGCTCAACAACAAGGTAAACAACAGAACCAATGGTCGCGATGAAGAAACACAAATAAAGTGTCAGGGCGAGAATGCTTTTGTTTCTGAGTGACGAACGAATTTCCATAGATGTAGACGAATCATTCCCTAATATCGATTTATCACTGATTGATTGGTAAGATTAGCCAACCAACCAGCCCATTAACAAATGGTATTCTATTTTGAAACTACAAGACATCCTTTCTCTTCCAGAACTTGATGGAAAACTACTAAACCTAGCGAAAACTCAAGGCTTTGTTACGTCTATGGCATGTGCGCCAAACGTGTTGAATCCTCAAGAGTGGCTACCATTCCTATGGGGCGGTGAAGAAACAGCACCTTTCTCTGATGGTGAGCAACTAGAACAGTACATCGATGAGATCATTCAAATGTGGAACCAAACACGCCCAGCGCTTCTGGAAGGTGCATGGCTGTGGCCTGAAGGATGCGAGCTGGATGATCAAGATATCGTATCTGCAAACACGCGTGATTTCTGTGAGGGTGTACTTCAAGGCTGGCAATTGTCTCGTGACGATTGGGAAACGTTGATGCCTGATGACAGTGAAGACAGTGCATTGCTTGGTGGCGTACTGCTTTCTCTAACTATGCTTTACGATCCAGAAACGACAATCACGACACTTGCAGAGCAAGGTATGGAAGGTCTAGAGCAGTTTGAAGAGATCTTCAACGCAATGCCGATGATGCTTTGCGGGCTGACTCAACGTGGCGTAATGCTAGCTGAGCAAGAATAAACTCACCACCCTGTGAGATACATAAGACAGAATGAAAAAGCTCTCCAATCCGGAGAGCTTTTTTGATCAATCTAGAATAACATGAGGGATATATCGCGCCATATCTTGGGTAACTAAACTGCTGTCTTCTCGAATGGAGATCCCGGCTGCTTTATCATTCACTAACCAACTACCAATCAACGTATGGCTTGAGCCAAACTTAGGTAGCGGATGATATTGTTGAATGATGTTTTGGCTCGATTCATACGGACCCGGTGTTTTCACCAATCGCTGACCATTTTTGACAATCTCAATGTTGGCACCTTCGCGAGAAAACAGAGGTTTAATGACATAGTCTTTTAAGCTAGCCGCTTTTGGATCATTGGCAAAATACGCGGGCAAAAGATTCGGATGATTTGGAAACCTCTCCCAAAGCAAGGGTAACAACGCTTTATTAGACAGAATCGATTTCCACATCGGCTCTAACCAATTCACACTCGCAGTTGCCAAGTACTGGCTGTATTCCTCTTCGAACATGAACTCCCAAGGGTAAAGTTTGAACATCCAGCGAATCGCTCTGCCATCGACATCCACAAATTGCCCATCTTGCGTCACGCCAATATCTTCGACAAAAACAAAGGCGGTTGCTAACCCAGCTTCTCGCGCACAGTCTTCGAGGTATTGCACCGTGCCTTTATCTTCTTCGGTGTATTTGCAACAACTAAAATGCAGCGTTTGACCCGGTTGCAATTTGGCAATATCGGCAAAGCGTTGAATCAGAAAGTCTTGCAGAATATTAAACTGATCCGCACTTTGGTGAATGCGACCTTTATTGACAACATCCTCTAACCACACCCACTGCCAAAAGCCAGTCTCAAACAATGACGTTGGTGTGTCTGCGTTGTTTTCTAATAACTTTGCAGGAGAGGAGCCGTTGTAAGCAAAGTCCATCCTCGAATAGAGAGAAGGCTCTCTTCGTTGCCAAGAGGAAGCGACTTGTGACCACATTGCTTCAGGAATCGCACACTGTGTCAGTAACTGCTCACTTCGCACAACCTGATCGACGATTTCAAGACACATTTGATGAAGCTCTTCCGTTGGGTCTTCAATGTCTTTCTCTATCTGTTCAAGGGTAAATTGATAGTAAGCACTCTCATCCCAATACGGTTGGTCGTACATAGAATGGAAGCCAAAACCAAACTGGCGTGCCAATTCACGCCAGTTTTCTCTTTCTTGTATTTCTCGTCGAAACATTTCAGTTAACCGCCGCGGCTGACTGACACAGCTTTACCAAAGCCACCGCGAGACATCGCACGACCAATCGTACCGCCGCCGCGCTTATTTAGGTTACTGGTAGCGACCTTAGTGGATTGATTGCGATAAGAGCCGTAAAACTGCCCTGCACCGTTGTAATACTTCGATTTATAACGGTACATCGGCTCTGAGTAATAACTTTTGTTGTAACCCTTAAGCCCACTCACCGCGCGACTGAAGAAGTAACCACCAACAAATGGGACATATGAGTGATGACGAGAACTGTAGTAACAATCATCCTCGTAAAAGTCATTTTCGCACTCATATTTGTTGTTGTAGCGCGGCGCATTTTCTTCTGCACGCGCCATTGCTTCTTGGTAGGCGATGTCACACTGCTCACTGAATTCAGGCGCGGCAGATTTACACTCGTCAGCATCGACGTAGATATAGCCTTCCGTTTCTGATTCTTGAGTTGCGAGGAAAAAAATCCCACCAAAAGCAACGAATGGAATGATTCGTCCGACTTTAAAACTCTTGTCCATTGAGGAGCGTTTTACATTGGAACTGCGTTTCATCGTTCCTCCTAGTAGGTCATGCAAGCTGCGTTAAGCACACCGACAGACACAGAGACGGCAGCTAAAACAATGCCTGCTGGTACTTCATCATTCTCAATACGCTCCGATACTTTCGGCAGCAGAATAAAACGCACAATACCAAACGCAATGATCTGTGCCAGCATCGCTACAACGCCCCATACCATGAAATCCACAATATTGACTGAGTTAGTCGCAGCGCCGGCAATAGCCAGACAGTAACCAAGAAAAGCACCACTTAACGCAACTGCCGCAGCGGTATTTTTCTCTTCCTTGATCAGATGCCATTCGTCATAAGGTGTCAATCTGACGTAGACGAACTTAAACGCCAGCACGAAAACGATCGAAACAGAAAAGTAGAGAAGAAAATTGGGAAAACCTGCCAACAGGTCGGCAATCATATGCATTATTTGTCCTTGTTCATGTCTGTCCAAGCGAAGTCATCAATTCGCTCGTCGGCAATGTAAAACAGCTTAGTGCTTGGTGGCACTTGAGCATTTAAATCTGGGTTGAGTTCAATCCCGTCACCAAGATCGAACGCGATCAACGTAGCTTGGTGATGCTTCTTGATAAATCCGAAGATCTTTTCCACGCTGGTTGTCGGTTGATCTTGTGGGTAAATCACCGAGTACTGTGTCATACCCCGAGTTGAAGCAAGTAGCTCCTGATGAAGTGCGCTCGAACCCGGATCTACTGCCGCTTTCGCAAGCATCTCCGCGCCAACGGCTGGAATGCATTCCGCTTTTGGACAGTGCTCACTCAACAGTCGACCTAGCGCTTCATCTTTAAAATAAGCCAGCAAGTGTGCGTCAGGATTCACTGAGGCACAATACAATGCGGCAGAGAGAGTAATATCATCGCTAAGATTATCGACAATAATACAGTTAGCATCGGTGATGTTGGCGTTTTTCATCTCTTGCGCGTCGGTGTAACTGTTCACCTTGATAAAACCAATTTCACCTGGTAATGGGTTTTCAATGTCTGAACGACTGCATAACACAATTGGGCGTTTGCCCTCTTCTTCATGCTGCAACATGCGGATAAGGTGCATGGTTCGTGCGCCATTCCAACCCAATAATACGATATGGTTATCCACTCTTACTCTCCGTTTACCCAGTATGCCTGCTCGCCAATAGTCAATTGCGCCACCAGCCACTCGCCCCAAAATGGCAGCAAATAAACTCAAACCACCAGGGATAATAAACAAAACCACAACCCACTTACCCATATCACTTGAGGGTGATAAGTCACCATAGCCAACCGTTGAAGCAGTCACCATGAGGTAGTAAATAAAGTTAGAGAAGTTTTCGGTCAGTGCATGCTCTCCTGCAAGAGTCAACAATAACCACGAGATGGCAATGTATGCGCCACTAATGACGAGAAGGTTTCGGTTGCTTAATTTGAAAAGATGGGTGCTTAGCCACTTTTTCAGTACTAGCCATACAGCCATAAGTTTCCGATTCCTTTCTGATTGCTATAACTAAATACTAACCTATTGATTGTAAGAAATAAAAAAACCAGCCACATTCGGCTGGTTTTTGAGATTTATATTAACAAACTACAGTCTAAGTAGACGGAATGACTATGCGTTGCCTTTAACTTGCATGTTTAACTGCTCGGCAAAATCTAGCATGCGGTTGAGCGGAATCAGTGACTTCACACGTAGTGCTTCATCAACAAAGATTTCGTGCTCTTCACCACCTTCACGCAGCGCTTGCTCAATTGCTTTAAGACCGTTCATCGCCATCCAAGGGCAGTGTGCACAGCTACGACATGTCGCGCCAGCCCCTGCTGTCGGTGCTTCAATCAGTTCTTTTTCAGGCACTAACTGTTGCATCTTAAAGAAGATACCTTTGTCTGTTGCGACGATCATTTGCTTTTGAGGCAGCTCTTTCGCTGCTTTGATTAGCTGACTTGTCGAGCCTACTGCATCGGCTAGCTCTACAACACTTGCAGGTGATTCTGGGTGCACTAGGATTGCCGCATCCGAGTATACGTTCTTCATCTTGCGTAGCGCATCTGCAGAAAACTCGTCGTGAACTACGCACTCACCTTGCCATAGCAACATGTCTGCACCAGTTTTGTTTGCAATGTAAGAACCTAAGTGGCGATCCGGCCCCCAGATGATTGGCTTATCTTCTGCGTCTAGATGCTCGACGATTTCAAGCGCGATACTAGAAGTCACAACCCAATCAGCACGTGCTTTTACTGCCGCAGATGTGTTTGCGTATACCACCACCGTGTGGTCAGGGTGAGCGTCACAGAACTCGCTAAACTTGTCCGCCGGGCAACCAAGATCCAGTGAACATTCTGCTTCTAGCGTTGGCATTAGAATACGCTTTTCTGGTGTCAGGATCTTTGCAGATTCACCCATAAAGCGAACCCCACCAATGATCAGTGTACTTGCTGGATGACGGTTACCAAATTTTGCCATTTCTAGCGAATCACCAACAAAACCGCCGGTCTCTTCAGCCAGAGCTTGGATTTCAGGATCAGTGTAATAGTGGGCGATAAGTACCGCGTCTTTTTCTTTAAGCAGCTTTTTGATTCGCTCGATGTAATCGGCTTTTTCTTGTTGGCTTAATGGGATTGGTTTTGGTGGGAATGGGTAAACTGTGTCGATTTTATCTAATATGTGGCTCATTGCTCTTGCTCTACGCAACTTCCTTTAATCCGAGTATTGTAACCTTGTTGATTTTCAAAAACCAACCCGTAACCGGAATTTATAGCAGTCTAGCCGTATATCTTTGTTGTGAGTGACAATTCTGATTGTTGCCTTTAGACATTCATCGCATCAATAGGTCTTTAAAAAAGTGCGCGGTGAAGCCCAGAGAAAAAGGGAGCCTGAGCTCCCTTTTGTTGTTTTACTTCAGCTTAGAGCTAGCGACTTTCGCCGATGCACTGCCTGGGTACTCATCCACCACTTGCTGATAGTATTTCTTCGCTTGCGCTGCATTGTTGTTACGCTCAGCAATATCGCCTAGCTTGACTAATGCATCTGCACGCTTGTTGGAATCTTTGTAAGAAACCACGGCTGCAAAGCTCTTCACAGCTTCTTTATCCTGTTTCTTCGCGAAGTACAACTGACCTAGCCAGTAATGTGAGTTCGCAGAATATGTTGAATCAGGATAGTCCTTTTGGAACTGTTGGAATGCAGCGATAGCACCGGTGTAGTCGCGTTTTTTAAGGATCAAATCCACCGCGTCTTGGTAAGCCGTTTGTTCATCGGCATTCGATGTGTACTTACCACCCGTCTCTGCTGGTTTCGTTTCTTTAACAGGTGCGGCTTTCATTTCGCCACGCACTCGATCAAGCTCAACAAACAGCTCACGCTGACGTTTCAGCATTTGCTGCATCTCGTAGCTATTACGCTCTAACTGACCACGTAGATCACTGATCTCTTGTGACATTTGGTCAATTTGCTCTTGCATTTGAAGCTGAACGCGGTTGCGATTTTGCAGCAAGCGCTCTAAACGCTCGATGTCGGTTTCTGAAGAAGATCGAGTAGATACTGATGACGTGCTGTTGAGATCTGATACTGGAGCTGGTGCAGCGAACGCGAAGTTCGCTGCACTTGCCAGTAACGTAAGCGTAACAGCGCGCTTAGTGTTACTGAACATGAGGTTTACCTCGAATTAGTATACTAGAACCGCACGACGGTTCTTAGCGTAAACTTCTTCAGATTGACCTAGAAGAAGTGGCTTCTCTTCACCGTAGCTAACGATAGAGATTTGGTCAGCTTGTACACCTAGTGCTTGTAGGTAGTTTGATACTGCTTCTGCACGACGCTCGCCTAGTGCGATGTTGTACTCAGGAGTACCACGCTCATCAGCGTGACCTTCGATAGTTACTTTTAGAGCAGGGTTCTTGCTTAGGTAAGAAGCGTGAGCTGCTAGCATTTCTTCGTAATCACCTGCAATTGTTGAGTTGTCAAATGCGAAGTAGATAGTTTGAGTTTCACGTAGCGCTTGCTCTTTTAGCTCTTGCTCCGTTAGCTGACCGTTTTGATCGATCGGAGTAACGACTGTTGTTTCTGCAGCACCAGTGTTTGTTTCTGCACCAGTGTTAGAAGCAGCGTCATCGCTTGAACTACATGCTGTCATAGCCATCACAGGAATCGCGATTAGTAGCCCTTTTAGAACCTTGTTCAGTTGCATCTTATTTTCCTTTATTAATCAATTTTTTCTTACTACAAAAACGGTGACCATGCGGGAGCTCTTACACGCCCATTTGTTGCCGGTAATCTAGCTTTAAATCGACCATCAATTGACACCATCGATAGTACGTTTTTCTTGTTGTAAATCGAGCTATAGATAACCATGCCACCATTTGGGGCAATGCTCGGAGACTCATCAAGCAACGTTTTTGTTAGCACCTGAAGAGCACCTGTTTCCAAATCTTGTTTAGCCAAGTTGAAGCCCGAATCACTGCGATTCACCATGACAAGGAATCGGCCGTCAGGAGTGATTTGTCCACCCAAGTTCTGACTGCCTTGCCAAGTCAAGCGGTTAGTTGAACCGCTGCCCAAATTTACTTGATAAATCTGAGGTTTACCACCCCTGTCTGATGTGAAAATCAGCGATTTGCCATCGGGGTGCCAGAACGGTTCCGTATTATTTGATCTGCCACGCGTAATTTGTGTCAGCTTACGTGTTTTTAGATCCAAGGTGTAAACCTGAAGTGAACCTGTCTTAGACAGTACCAAAGCAAGTTTACTGCCATCCGGCGAGAATCTTGGCGCACCATTATGACGAGGGTATGACGTTACCTTCTCACGCTCACCGGTATAGATGTTCATGATGAAGATTTCAGCCTGACCATTTTGGAAGCTCACGTATGCTAGCTTCTGGCCATCTGGTGACCATGCAGGAGACATAAGCGGTTGCTTAGAACGAAGTACCAAACGTTCGTTGTAACCATCGTAATCCGCAACGCGAAGTTGGTATGGGAAGCGATCTTTGTCATTTACAACAACGTAAGCAATACGCGTCATAAATGCACCGCGTTCGCCAGTAAGTTGCTCGTAAACAAGGTCAGAAATGCGGTGCGCGTATTCACGCATGCGTGGAGCTTCAACCGTTGCTACTTTATTGAAAAGAACATGATCTTTAGAAAGTACCAGCTCACCATCACCACCAAGAGCTTTACTCTGACCGCCCGTTAGTTGACCACGAACAACGTCCACTAATTGGTAGTTAACCACATAGTTACCTTGCTCGTTTTGCTTAATTGAACCAGTTAGCAGAGCATCAACGCCAAGGCCAGTCCACGCATCAAAGTTCACCTCTGATTCATTGAATGGAGTTTGTGGCATTTTGCTCGTTGGTACAGGGCTGAATTTACCACTGCGTTGCAAATCAGAAGCAATCACAGCTGAAATATCAGTTGGAAGAGGTTTACTGCCTTCCCATTTGAATGGAACAACAGCAATTGGTCGTGCTGAATCAATACCATCAGTAATCACCAGCTCTAGTGCAGCATGAGCCACACTCGTTAGACTGCCAAGCAGTACAAACATTCCTAGTAAAAGGCGTTTAATCACGTCTCAGTTCCTTAATTTAATAATCAACCGTTAAGTTAACATCACGAATTTTATCTATAATGGCGCGGTCTTTTGGCATAGGGAAATTACCAACTTGATTAACTGCGCTCTTTGCTGCGCTACATAAACGAGCATCACCACTGATAATTGAAACACTACTCACTACGCCATCTGTTCCTGTTGGCACAAGCTTAATGTTCAACCTGCACGACTTTCCCACAAGATAGTCATCCTTGATGATACGACTTTCGATTAGCTGTTTATAGATCGCACCATAACGATCAGCTTCCGAATTAACATGCTGATTCTTTGCTTCTTGGTTAAGTTCAGATTCACTTTCTAGACCAGCAAAGATGTCATCCAACGCTGCTTCTTGCTCTTTACGCTCACGCTCTAATCGCTCAAGACGCTCTTTTTCTTTGCGCGCTTTTTCAGCTGCCTCTTTCGCGGCTTTTTCTTTCGCAATACGTTCTTGCTCTGCTTTTGCTGCGGCCTCACGTTCACGACGCGCTTTCTCTTCTGCTTCTTTCGCAGCTTTCTCGCGCGCTACACGCTCTTGTTCCGCTTTTGCTGCGGCAGCTTCTTTAGCAATGCGTTGCTGCTCAGCTTTACGTACAGCCTCTTCTTTGGCTTTACGTTCTTTTTCTGCTTTTGCTGCACGTTCTTTTTCTTTACGAGTGCGTTCTTCCTCTGCCTTACGCTCTTGCTCTTTCTTCTTACGAGCAGCTTCGGCTTCGCGAGCGGCTTTGGCATCTTTCGCCTGTTGCTCTTTCAGTTTACGAATCTGTTCTTCTTCTGCTTTGCGATTTTTCTCAAGCTGCTCAGCTTCACGTCTCAACTTATCAAGACGGTCTTGCTCTTTCTTTGCAGCTTTTTCGCGTTGCTGACGAATCTCTTTCGCTTGCTGTTGAACAAGTTTAGGGTCAATGACCACTGCCTGCACCATTTGCCCCGTAGGTTCCGGCTTAGACATTGTGAAATCTGTACCCCAAAGCAGAGCAACGACTAACAGCGCATGCAAACCAACCGATATCGCTATCGGCTTGGTGTATTCTTTGCGTTTCTTCTTGTTGTCTTTCATAGATGTACGATGTCTATTCCTTGATATCGGTCATCAGACCCACTTTTGGGATGCCTGCACGACTTAACTCGTCAAGCAAAAGTACAACGTCAGCATATGGCGTCGCCGCATCGCCGCCCACCGCAACAGGTGAATCTGGCTTGATAGAGCGTTCTGCTTTCACTCGTACAATCACGTCTTGTAGTGATAGACCGCGCTGAACCTCTTCGTCATTCACGCTCAGACCTAAATTACCGTCGCGATCAATTTCAATGATGATAAAGCTGCTGTCTGTATCACCCGCTATATCTTGCATCGATTCAGCTGTCGATGTTTGTGGAAGATCTACATCAACACCTTGGGTGACAAATGGAGCGGTTGCCATAAAAATGATCAGCAATACGAGCATGACGTCGATATATGGCACGACGTTGATCTCTGCTGTCATTTTACGCTTTTTAGGTTGGTAACCCGCCATGCCTTATTCCTTACTTGCGCTGTCTCTACCCGCCATCGCTTGACGGTGCAGGATGCTGTGGAATTCTTCAGAGAAAGTCGCGTAAGTGTGCTCTAACTTACTTACTTTGTTGCTTAGACGGTTGTAAGCCATTACTGCTGGAATAGCGGCAAATAGACCCATAGCAGTTGCAATCAGTGCTTCTGCAATACCAGGAGCCACCATAGAAAGTGTCGCCTGCTTCACTTCACCTAGTGCAATAAAGGCGTGCATGATGCCCCAAACAGTACCAAATAGACCAATGTACGGGCTAATTGAACCAACTGTGGCAAGAAATGGTAGGCTCGTTTCCAGTTCATCGACTTCACGAGCAACGGAGACACGCATCGCACGACCCGTACCTTCCATGATGTAAGCTGGAGAATTCGCATTGCTTTTGCGTAGACGTGCAAACTCTGTAAAACCTGCGTAGAAGATTTCTTCTGTGCCAGTAATGTCATCTTTACGGGCTTTTACCTTTTGGTAAAGCTGAGAAAGATCAGTACCTGACCAGAATTTGTCTTCAAATGACTCGGCATCTTTCGATGCTTGAGACAACACTTTGCTGCGCTTGATGATCATTGCCCAAGATGCGACAGACATACCGAGTAGTGTCAACATCACAAGCTTTACCAACAGACTGGCCTGAAGAAAGAGATCTAAAATGGAAATATCAGCAGTCACTATTTGTTAGCTCCGAATTGATAAAAGATGGGATAGCTATTGGTTTCATTTTCTTATTATCGATACATGCTACCTTAACAATTGTCTTGCACAATGTTTTGCCTTCATCATTGACTAACTCTTGACAGAATTGCAGAGACGCACGTTTTATTTCTGACACTCGGGTAAGAACGGTCAAATGCTCGTCCAATCTAGCCCCTTGGTTGAAATCGATATCCATGTGTCGGACAACGAAACCTATATTTTGTTCCAACAACAGATTTTGAGAAATGCCTTTTGCACGCAATAACTCAGTACGCGCACGTTCAAAGAATTTTAAATAATTTGAGTGATAGACGACGCCGCCCGCATCAGTGTCTTCGTAATACACCGTGATTGGCCAGCGGAAGGAATTTGATGTGCCTTGCAAGGGAGTACCAATATATTCAATTCTTTAAAGCAATTACTATAACTGAAGCGACAGCAATTGGTACTGAGCTAAGGGAATATTTTTGAAATTTGTAGAAAAAATAAAAGCCAGACTATGAGTCTGGCTTTTATTCGATGATTTAGTAACCGACTTTATTTCAGTCTGTAACGCTTACATGAAATACAGTGCAGTTAGATAAATTAAGATAGCGAGCGAGAAATAAGGACTGAACAGCACCTGCCAGTACCAATTTCTTGGCTTGAAACCCACACCATATACCATGCTTGAGCACACTGCCCAAATCAGCGCTGGTGCGATAAACGCATTAAAGCCACCAATTTCTCGATGGTATGCGTTCGGATCCCACATCACCAACCCTACATGCATAAAGCCAAGGATTAAGGCCAAGACTCTTAGCAGAGTCTTGTCCATTGGTGCGTGAAGTTTCGCTACCTTGTCAGCGAGATTACTCACTGTCTTTATCCATCATTTCTGAGTGCTCTAACCAAAGAGCGTTGATGATACCGAATGCACAAGCAAGTAGTACACCTAGAATCCATGCGAAATACCACATAGTAATAGCTCCTTAGTATAGTGAGTTTTTGTTTTCTTCGATGAACTGGTCATCCAAGCGGCCAAACATCTTGTAGTAAGTCCAAGACGTGTAAGCAAGGATGATAGGAACCATAACAAACGCTACGCCTGTCATTAGGTTCAGAGTCAGTTCAGATGAAGTTGCATCCCACATTGTTAGACTTTGGCTTGGCATCAGGTCTGAAGGCATTACGAATGGGAACATTGCAATACCAGCAGTAAAGATAACACCAGCGTTGCCAAGGCTTGACGTTAGGAACGCGATACCACACTTCTCTAGGCGAGATGCCAATACTGCTAGAAGCGGCATAGCAACACCCAGTACAGGTGCAGCCCATAATAGTGGGTAAGCTTCAAAGTTGTTCATCCACGCACCAGCTTCACGGATAACCTCTTTGTTTAGAGGGTTAGAAGCTGCTGCAGTGTCGATGCCACCTACGATAACGTAGCCTTCGATGCTTTGGATCCAGAAACCAGCAACCACAAATGCAATAACAGTTAGTAGACCTGTTAGCTGAGCCACATTACGAGCACGAGTATGTACTTCGCCAGTTGTCTTCATTTGAAGCCAAGTTGCACCTTGCATCAGGATCATGAACAAGCTTACTAGACCACATAACAGAGCAAATGGGTTTAGTAGACCAAAGAATGAACCGTGGTACGTTGGCATTAGGAATTCATTCAACTGGAATGGAACACCTTGTAGAAGGTTACCAAACGCTACACCAAAGATGATTGGTGGAACGAAGCCACTGATTGAAATACAGATATCCCAAGTGTTACGCCATTTTGGATCTTCGATTTTTGAGCGGTAATCAAGACCAATCGGACGTAGCCAAAGTGCCGCTAGAGTTAGGATCATCGCTAGGTAGAAACCAGAAAACGATGTCGCGTAAACCAAAGGCCATGCTGCGAACAATGCACCACCAGCAGTGATAAGCCAAACTTGGTTACCATCCCAGTGCGGAGCGATTGAGTTAATCATTACACGACGTTGTGTGTCGTTTTTACCGATAACAGGTACAAGCGCGCCTACACCCATATCGAAACCGTCAGTAATAGCGAAACCAACTAGTAGAACACCGATCAGTACCCACCAGATGAATCGCAAGATTTCGTAATCAAACATCTTGTTGTCTCCTTACCTTACGCTTCTACTTGGCGGCTAACTTTGTCTTCAACAGAGTCAGCGTTTTGCTCGAAGTGGTAGCGACCAGTTTTCAGGCTGCTTGGACCTTTACGAGCGAATTTCACCATTAGGTATACTTCTGCAATTAGGAATGCAGTGTACAGCGCTAGGATTGCAAATAGTGAAGTCCAGATTTCACCTGCTGTTAGTGCTGAAGCCGCAACGTGTACCGGTAGGATTTCACCTACTGCCCACGGTTGACGACCGTACTCAGCAACAAACCAACCTGCTTCGATCGCAATCCATGGGAGTGGAATGCTGAACAATGCAGCTTTAAGAATCCATGGTTTCTGTTCGATCTTCTGACGACATGTTTGGATAAATGACGCACCAAATACGAATAGCATGATGAAGCCACACGCAACCATGATACGGAATGACCAGAATAGCGGCCATACTGTTGGGATTGAGTCATCTGCAGCAGCTTGGATTTGGTCTTCTGTCGCGTCAACAACGTTCTCTGTGTAACGTTTTAGAAGTAGACCATAACCTAGGTCACCCTTCACTTCGTCAAACGCAGTCATGTTTGCTTCTGACTTGTCGCCTGCGCGCAGTTTTTCAAGCAATTCATATGCGTACATACCAGTACGGATACGGTCAACGTGCTCTTCACGTAAGTCGTGTAGACCTGTTACTTGCTCATCAAATGAACGTGTCGCGATGATACCCATTACGTAAGGGATCTTAATTGCGTAATCGGTATTCATTGTTTCTTGGTTTGGTAAACCGAACAGTGTGAACGCCGCTGGTGCTGGTTCTGTGTGCCATTCAGCTTCTACCGCTGCTAGCTTCACTTTTTGAACTTCACCAAGCTCGTAACCAGATTCATCACCTAGCACGATTGTAGACAGGATTGCTGCCATACCGAAAGAAGCTGCGATAGCAAACGAACGACGAGCGAACGCCACATCACGACCTTTCAATAGGTAGTAAGAACTGATGCCTAGAACGAACATTGCACCACACGTGTAACCAGACGCTACTGTGTGTACAAATTTAACTTGCGCTACAGGGTTTAGTACAACATCTGCGAAGCTCACCATTTCCATACGCATGGTTTCAAAGTTGAACTCAGCGCCAACTGGGTTTTGCATCCAGCCGTTCGCAATAAGAATCCAAAGTGCAGAGAAGTTAGAACCCAGAGCAACCAACCAGGTTACCGCTAAGTGTTGACGTTTAGATAGACGATCCCACCCGAAGAAGAATAGACCAACAAAAGTTGACTCCAGGAAGAAAGCAACCAGTGCTTCGATCGCCAGTGGTGCACCGAAGATGTCACCTACATAGTGGGAGTAGTAAGACCAGTTCGTACCAAACTGGAACTCCATGGTAAGGCCGGTAGCCACACCAAGTGCAAAGTTAATACCGAACAGCTTACCCCAGAACTTGGTCATGTCCTTGTAGATTTGCTTGTTCGTCATTACGTACATCGATTCCATAATGGCCAAAAGGAAGGCCATACCAAGAGTCAATGGTACGAATAGGAAGTGATACATCGCTGTCAGTGCAAACTGCAACCGCGACAGATCAACTACGTCAATCATGGTAACTCCTATGTGTCGGCTGAATGACACTCTCTACATATTGCAATCCATACACAAGTGTTATTCACACTTGAAAAATGTTGAATTATCACAACGCTTTGTTGCAAAAATGTGCTTCATTGGTTAGTTAATTGTTAAGCATCAGCTAATATAGCTGGGTCTAATATTACTTGTAAAAACAGTTTGTTTCAAAAGGTTTATGGCGAGAAACCGCTTTGATATACATCAATCTTTATGCGCTGATTTTGCACAAAAATCCATCACATTGATCCAGATCAATCGATATTCGATGAGTATGTTAATAGAGAGTAATCAGGAGAGAAAATAATCAGTTAGGCAAGAACATAGAGTTAACAATCTATAAGTTTCTATTACCTATTTAGTATTAGAAGAGATTTAATAAATGAGAGGTCGGTCAACATTGGTGAAACGCTGAGCGCTAAGCACCCAGCGATGGAATCTTACTTTTCAATTCCGAAATGCAGATAAGCGCGATCTGTGGCAATTCTACCACGGGGAGTGCGTTGCAAGTAGCCTTGTTGGATTAGATATGGCTCAAGAACGTCTTCAATGGTGTCTTTCTCTTCACCAATCGCGGCTGCCATGTTGTCTAAACCGACAGGTCCACCACCAAATTTCTCCATGATCGCAAGCAACAGCTTACGGTCCATGTAATCAAAGCCTTCTGCATCCACATCAAGCATGTTCAGCGCTTTGTCTGCTGTATCAGCACATATATGACCATTACCTTTCACTTCGGCATAGTCACGAACACGGCGCAATAGTCGGTTAGCAATACGTGGTGTACCACGAGCACGGCGAGCGACTTCCAATGCACCTTCTGATTCCATCGACAAGCCCAAGCAATCGGCACTGCGCTGAACGATATCTTGCAGGTCTTTTACTTTATAGTACTCAAGGCGCTGCGTAATACCGAAACGGTCACGAAGTGGCGAAGTCAGAGAACCTGCACGCGTCGTTGCACCGATCAAAGTGAAAGGTGGCAAATCAATTTTGATAGAGCGTGCTGCAGGACCTTCACCAATCATGATGTCCAACTGGTAATCCTCCATTGCTGGATACAACACCTCTTCAACCATCGGGCTTAAGCGGTGAATCTCATCAATGAACAGCACATCGTTTTCTTCTAAATTAGTCAGCAGCGCCGCCAAGTCTCCTGCTTTCTCAAGCACTGGGCCAGAAGTGGTTCGAATGTTCACTTCCATCTCATTGGCGACGATATTCGCAAGCGTGGTTTTACCCAAGCCCGGAGGACCAAAAATCAAAAGGTGGTCAAGCGCTTCATTTCGCAATTGAGCGGCTTTGATGAAAATCTCCATCTGATCACGAACGTGATCCTGACCTTGGTAATCTGCTAGTTTCTTAGGACGAATCGCACGGTCGATGACATCTTCATCACGAAACGAAGGATTTTCTGGAGCGATTAAACGATCGGCTTCAATCATATTGTTCCCTTGGGCTTTCCGTTACACCATTGATTTTAGTGCTTCACGGATCAGTTGCTCACTGGTCATATCCGGTTTAGCGATCTGAGAAACCACTTTCGATGCTTGAGTCGGCTTGTAGCCCAGAGCTAGAAGCGCACTGATTGCCTCTTCTTCAGCGTTGCTGGATGTCGAACCAGAATCCGCAGGAGCAGCATCGGTAAACGGCGTAAATAGATCGCCAGCGCCCCACCCTTTCAGACGGTCTTTCATTTCTACAACTAGGCGTTCAGCGGTCTTCTTACCAACACCAGGCAGCTTCACAAGCGTTGAAATGTCTTCACGCTCAACGCAAGAAACGAATTGGCTCGCTGTCATACCAGAAAGGATACCTAGACCTAGCTTAGGACCAACACCATTCGCTTTGATCACTTCACGGAACAGCGCACGCTCTTTGACTGTGTTGAAACCGTAAAGCAATTGCGCGTCTTCACGCACAACAAAGTGAGTATAAATAATGGCTTCTTCGCCGACATTTGGCAGTTCGTAGAAACAGCTCATTGGCATCTGAACTTCATAACCAATGCCATTAACTTCAATTAAAACTTCAGGTGGTTGCTTTTCAAGCAGAGTGCCGCGAAGACGTCCAATCACTATAAATACTCTTTGGAAATGAATTTGCGACAGGATAATAAAGAACTGGATAGACATCCAGTCCTTTATGCGGTGGGGTTAGATTTTTGAGACAACTTGATCAAGCTGTTGAGTCAGATTGCGCACCGCGACCACTTGCCCGTTCAGTTCGCTGCCGTATCGCGCGACAGTTTCGGCAATGATTTTGGTGTTCACTACGCCGTTAGCAACTTCACTGCTGGCTTCATCTAACTCTTTTAAAGCCGTCATTTGCGTCGCCATGATGCCAGACAGACTCTGCACATCGTGAGAGATGGTGGTAACTTGCTGAATAATGGTGTTCATTCGCTCTGTACTCGATGTCACAACGCTTTGACCATGCTTCACTTCTTGCTCACTGCGATCAAGCAAGTTCCGAATTTCCACCGCCGACTGACTGCTCTTAGCTGAAAGCTCTCGCACTTGGTCCGCAACGACCGCAAAACCTCTGCCCTGCTCACCCGCTCTCGCCGCTTCAATAGCGGCATTCAGAGCGAGCAAGTTGGTTTGTTCCGCAACCGACGTAATCAAGTCCGCCACTTTCATGATGTCTTCATGGCTGGTAATGATCTGGCTGATCGCTTGGGTAGAGTCCTCCAATAATTCCGAGCTTTTCTCAGCTTGTTGATGAACGCCCTCACTCTTCTCACGCAGCTCTTCGACAAACTTGCTGGACTCTTCAATCCCCGTCGTCATGTGATGCACTTGCTGACTCATTTGCTCGGCTGCACTGGCTTGGGATTCACTGTTTACATTAAGGGCGTTCACTTGAGCATCCAATTGCGATGATTGTTCATCCAACACTTGGGAGACTTGTTTCAACTCACTTGAGTTTTGATTCGCCTGTTCTAGCACCTCTGCTAAACGTAGCTCCCCTTCTGTCGCCTTTTGTGCCACCAACTCACTTTCTGCTTTAGCTTTCTCTGCACTTTCAATCGCGATGTCTCGCTGCTTGGCGGTAAAGGCTTGCGCAATACAAATCACCACCAGCGGTAACACGGTACCTGACCATATCTCCACACGCTGCGCCGATTCAGACAACACGAGTTGGGGAAAACTAAAACCAGACACATGCTGATACGTCATTACCGCAGAAAGCACTATCACTAACGCGCTCCAAGAGATCGCCATGATACGAGTGCCAGATAAAAAGAAAGCGACGACTAACAAAGGCACCCAGTAAGTTTGGGTAGAATCGACCACGCCACCACTTTGATAGATGATGTTGAGTGCATGCACTGACATGCCAACAAAACCAAGATTGAGCGACAATGCCGGTTGTTTGAACCATCTCAGGCTGAAGACGGATATTAGTTCGAGTGCGATTAAGAGTACTGAGGTGAAAATTAGGCTTTCATGTCCATGTTTGGACCATTTGATCAGGCTGTAGATACCGACGAGGAAAGCGATGAAGGTAAATAGAGAGAGGATGTCTGCTTGACGTTGTTGAGTTCTTGTCCATTGAGTTTGGCGCGGCATAAATGCACTGCGCCACAGCGTGGCTGGATTCATGTTCAATCTTCCTTGATTGATTCCTTGTTAGACCTCTGACCACTATAGTTTTGTAACATTTTCTCAACAAATCCAATCCATAAATCTGTCTGAGATGTCTCATTTTTAATACGAGAATACGCCTAACGGTAACGACCTTTTCTTGCACTGGTTGCTTTGCCTGCGAGCGCCACTAGTGTCTTATTGGTGTTAGCGTGACAAATGGCAACACCCAACGCATCAGCGGCATCGGCTTGAGGCTTGGCTGGCAATTTAAGCATGTGTTGAACCATATGTTGAACCTGAACTTTGTCTGCGCCACCAGTGCCTGTTACCGCTTGTTTAATGAGACGAGCCGCGTACTCATGCACCGGAAGATCCGCATTCACAGCCGCCACAATTGCACTACCACGCGCCTGTCCTAGCTTTAATGCAGAATCAGCGTTCTTCGCCATAAACACTTGTTCGATAGCAAATACATCTGGTTGAAACTGGGTGATGATTTCCGTCACGCCTGCGTAGATTTGCTTGAGACGACCTGGCAACTCTTTTTCAGAAGTGCGAATACAGCCGCTGCCTAGATATTGCAGATGACGACCTTGCTGGCGAATCACGCCGTAACCGGTAATACGAGAGCCTGGGTCAATACCCAAAATAATTGACATGAAAAGTCCTAATCAATAACTCACTGTAAGTATGAGAATAGTTGCCATTAAAACAAAAACTCCCGCAGGTGCGGGAGTTTTTTCTTTAATTGTTGTGCGCTTATTCTGCGTCTTTTTCTTTCGCAACTGTTACTGCAATCGCTAGCTCTTCTAGAGCCGCTGGGTTTGCAAGGCTTGGTGCGTCTGTTAGTAGACACGCCGCCGCAGTTGTTTTAGGGAACGCGATAACATCACGGATGTTCTCTGTACCACATAGCAGCATCACGAGACGGTCTAGACCGAATGCAAGACCTGCGTGTGGAGGCGTACCGAATTTTAGCGCGTCCAGTAGGAAGCCGAATTTCAGTTGTTGCTCTTCTGCATCGATACCTAGGATATCGAATACCGCTGCTTGCATTTCTGCGTTGTGGATACGTACAGAACCACCGCCTACTTCGTAGCCGTTTAGAACCATGTCGTATGCGTTTGAGTTCGCTACTGCTGGGTTCGCTTTTAGCTCTTCCGCAGTCACACCTAGAGGTGATGTGAATGGGTGGTGCATTGCGTGTAGGTTGCCTTCGTCGTCTTCTTCGAACATTGGGAAGTCAACAACCCATAGCGGAGCCCAAGTGCCTTCTTTCGTTAGACCTAGGTCTTTACCAAGTTTAAGACGAAGTGCACCTAGTGCTTCAGCAACGATGTTAGCTTTGTCTGCGCCAAATAGGATGATGTCGCCAGATTCCGCTTGAGTGCGATCTAGAATGCCGTTGATCACGTCTTCGTTTAGGAATTTAGCTACAGGAGATTGGATACCTTCCATGCCTGCTGCACGGTCGTTAACCTTCATCCATGCTAGACCTTTCGCACCGTAGATACCTACGAATTCTGCGTAGCCGTCGATTTGCTTACGAGTAAGCTCAGCACCACCTGGAACACTGATAACTGCAACGCGACCTTTCTCGTCGTTTGCTGGACCAGAGAATACTTTGAACTCAACGTCTTTTACTAGGTCAGCAACATCTACTAGCTCTAGTGGGTTACGTAGGTCTGGCTTGTCAGAACCGAAACGACGAATCGCTTCGCTGAACGGCATTACTGGGAATTCACCTAGATCAACGTTCAGTAGCTCTTGCCACATTTCACGAACCATTTTCTCAGTCGTTGCACGAACTTGATCAGCCGTCATGAATGACGTTTCGATATCGATCTGAGTGAATTCTGGTTGACGGTCAGCACGCAAGTCTTCATCACGGAAACACTTAACGATTTGGTAGTAACGGTCAAAACCAGACATCATTAGAAGCTGTTTGAATAGCTGTGGAGACTGAGGAAGCGCGTAGAAGCTGCCTTTGTGAACACGGCTAGGTACTAGGTAGTCACGAGCGCCTTCTGGTGTCGCTTTTGTTAGTACTGGTGTTTCGATATCTAGGAAGCCGTTGTCATCTAGGAAACGACGAACAAAGCTAGACGCTTTAGCTCGTAGCTTGATGCGGTCGCTCATTTCTGGACGACGTAGATCTAGGTAACGGTACTTCAGACGTTGCTCTTCAGAGTTCTTTTGGTTGAAGTCTAGAGGCAGAACGTCGCTGCGGTTGATGATTTCAAGACCTGTAGCAAGGATCTCAACTTCACCTGTTGCCATGTCTTTGTTTACTTGGCTTTCTGGACGAACGCGAACCTCACCAGTTAGCTTGATACAGAATTCATTACGAAGTGTGTTAGCCACTTCATACGCATCTGCCATATCTGGATCAACAACTACCTGAACGATACCTTCGCGATCTCGCATATCGATAAAAATAAGACCGCCTAAATCACGACGACGGTTAACCCAGCCGCAAAGTTCTACAGTTTGTCCTGCAAGGGACTTGTTCAGGTGACCACAGTAATGGGTACGCATAATGAAATTCCCAATCTCTCAAATATTGTTAACTACGCTCTGTCAGCCTCATTGCCGAGCAGAGTAAAGATCCATTTATACGCTGAAAGCCTATGAAAATCGACTACTCAACATACAATTAAGTGTGTTTTATCATTCATTGGTGGTTTTTAGTACAACAAATGTTCAAAAGCGCACCAAAGCGAAAAAATTGGTGGGGATTATAGCGTGAAATTACCCATTTCAGCAAAACTCTCGTAAAGTGGGCTCAGGAAAAAACGTAAAGCAGAGATATGGATAATTTACCCCTTCGACTTGGATTGACCATGTGGTCGCACAACCAGTGGCAACAAAGCTTTTATGGCAGTGGCACCAAACCAGCAGAGCGACTCGAAAAGTACGCGCAGGTGTTCCATACCGTAGAAGGCAACACCACCTTTTATGCCACACCGACGCTCAACACGGTGCAAAACTGGAAAGCCGCGACTCACGACGATTTCAAATTCACCTTTAAGTTGCCAAAAGCCATTACTCACGAGCAGATGCTCAGAGGTTGCGACGAACAGTTACGTGACTTTATGACCATCATGGAACCACTTCATGAGCGTGTTGGGCAATGGACGATTCAGCTCCCCGCTGCATTTGGTCCAGAACACCTCGATAGATTGAAGAAATTCTGTGCCAGCTTTCCGCCGAATTTCCCGCTTGGGGTGGAAGTTCGTCACATGGCGTTTTTCTCCAAAGGTGAAGAAGAACGTGCGTTGAATCAGTGGCTGTTAGAGAGCGGCATCGACCGCATTATTATGGACAGCCGCCCTGTATTCGCCGCGCAGCCGATAAAAGAAGCAGTGATCGATGCCCATCAGAAAAAGCCTCGCGTTCCGGTTCATGCAATCGCAACCGCCAAACACCCGATGATTCGTTTTATCGGTCATCCAGACATGGACGACAACCTGCGCTTTTTCGAACCTTGGTTGAAGAAGCTGCCGATGTGGATTGAACAAGGCATTCAACCGTACTTGATGATTCACACACCAGATAACGTCTTAGCACCAGAACTGGCTGAAAAGTTATATAAGCAGCTACAACTTAAGCTCTCACTGCCAAACTTGTCTGTATTTCCTGCCAACGATGGCAACTCGCAAATACAAATGTTTTAGACAAGCTTATAATTAAGCAAATGACAGAGGCGCGAATTTCCCATAAAATACGCGCCTTTTTTGATGCCTGACATTTCAGGCGGCTTGTATGCAGAGATTTGGTTATGAACCCTAAGAGCAATCCAGATACTATTTTTTCGGCTCCAATCGATAAAATTGGGGATTTCACGTTCGATGAACGCGTGGCGGAAGTTTTCCCTGACATGATTCAGCGATCGGTGCCGGGTTACAGCAACATCATTTCTGCAATTGGTATGTTGGCAGAGCGTTTTGTTAAGCCTCACTCAAACATCTACGACCTAGGTTGTTCTTTGGGTGCTGCTACGCTGTCTATGCGTCGTCATATCAAACAAGAAGGTTGCCAAATCATTGCAGTGGACAACTCTCCTGCGATGGTTGAACGCTGTAAGCTTCACGTCAACGCGTACCGCAGTGATACGCCAGTTGATGTAGTCGAAGCGGACATTCGTAATATCGAAATCGAAAACGCGTCTGTGGTGGTATTGAACTTCACGCTGCAATTCCTTTCTCCAGAAGACCGCTATGCTCTACTAGAGAAAATCTACGCAGGTCTGCGCCCAGGCGGCATTTTGATTCTGTCTGAAAAATTCGTATTTGAAGATGAAGTATCTAACGAGTTGTTGATTGATCTTCACCACGACTTTAAACGTGCAAATGGCTACAGCGAACTTGAGATCAGCCAAAAGCGCAGCGCAATTGAAAACGTGATGCGCCCTGATTCAAAGAAAGATCATAAAGAGCGTTTCGCAGAAATTGGTTTCTCAAGCTACGACGTTTGGTTCCAGTGCTTTAACTTCGGCTCGATGTTTGCGATTAAATAAGCTTCGCGACACAGTTCGCTCTCATTAGGACGTCATCCTCAAGAGCGAGGAACGAGCGAGTTGGGGATCTCTTATCAAAAACGATAAAAACCGAGATTCCCTATCACGTTCATCCCTCACTGTAGGGAATGACACATTTAACTTTTACCTAGGGTCTGCTGACTCCATAAACTCAGTGAAAAACTATGTTTAATTTTGCTAATTTTTATCAGTTAATCGCTCAAGACACTCGTCTTCAGCCGTGGCTAAACGTATTACCTCAACAGTTAACAGATTGGCAAAACGCTGAGCACGGTGACTTTGGTCGCTGGCTAAAAGCGCTGAACAAGATCCCACAAGGTGCACCAAACCAAGTGGACATCAAAAACTCAGTAACCATCAGCAACGATACGCCTTTCCATGAAGGTGAGCTGAAAAAGCTAGAAAGCCTACTACGTACATTCCACCCATGGCGCAAAGGTCCATACACAGTGCACGGTATTCATATCGATACTGAATGGCGCAGTGACTGGAAATGGGATCGCGTTCTTCCGCACATCTCACCACTAAAAAACCGCAGCGTGCTCGATGTTGGTTGTGGCAACGGCTACCACATGTGGCGCATGCTGGGTGAAGGTGCACGCCTAACGGTTGGTATCGACCCTTCTCACCTGTTCCTAATTCAGTTCGAAGCGATTCGTAAGTTGATGGGCGATGACCAACGTGCTCACCTTCTTCCATTAGGTATTGAACAACTACCAAAGTTAGAAGCGTTCGACACTGTATTTAGTATGGGCGTGCTTTACCACCGTCGCTCTCCACTAGATCACTTGGTGCAGCTAAAAGACCAGTTAGTATCAGGTGGCGAGCTTGTTCTGGAAACACTCGTTATCGAAGGCGATGAGAACGCGGTATTGGTTCCGACGTCTCGCTACGCGCAAATGCGTAACGTGTACTTCTTCCCGTCAGCGAAAGCACTGAAAGTATGGCTAGAACTGGTTGGCTTTAAAGATGTGCGTATCGTAGATGAAAACGTGACGTCTGTAGATGAGCAGCGTACGACCGACTGGATGACGCACAATTCACTGCCGGATTACCTAGATCCAAACGACCCAAGCAAAACCGTTGAAGGCTACCCTGCACCTCGCCGTGCGGTGCTTGTCGCAACCAAGCCATAATTAACTGAGATTTCTGACATTGTCTTAACTCACTCCCTCCATTAAGACATTAACCTCTCTTCAAATCTAATTAAGGATGCGTCTTGCGTCCTTAATTTTTTGGCTTTTCGTCACTATTCCTCATTCTGTAAGAGTCTGAAGCAGATTCTTGCTTGTGAGCCTTTGGCGATAACGCTAAACTCTTAAAAAACAAACAACTTACTCCAATCCCAAGGTTTTCAATGTTTATACGATTGACTCCGGTTGTTGCCATCGCCTTACTATCTGGATGTACTTTGACCAAAGGCGAACAGTACCACCAAGAAACGTTAGCTGCTATTCAGGCTTCAGAAACGAATTTCAATACTCGCGTTACCAACTTAGAGCTTCAACTTAGTAACCAGTCGGATTACATCGAAAGTTTGGAAGACCAAGTGGATAAGTTAAATGGCGAACTCAATACCTTCCGTAAAGAAGCAATGGACGAAGTGAGAAAGCCTAAAGAACCTATCATTGTTCAAGCTCCAGCTCCCGTTCAAGCAACTCCTACCCATGACATTGTCCTTGGCTCAATTGAGCGAGTGACGATCGATTCAATCAAACAAACGTTCGACGCTCGCGTAGATACCGGCGCGGCAACATCTTCACTGAACGCTGTTGATATCGAAGAATTCGAAAGAAATGGCAAAAACTGGGTGCGTTTCCACCTAGCTGATAATACGAAGTCAGATGAAGAGAAAGATATTTGGATTGAAGCACCAATTATTCGCTACGTGAAAATCCGTCAAGCAACCAATGAAGAACTAGAGCGTCGTGCTGTAGTTGAACTTTGGGTGCGCGTTGGAAAAATTCATGAAAAAGCGCAATTTACGTTGGCAGATCGCTCTCAAATGAACCATCCTGTGTTACTAGGAAGAGAATTTATGCGCGACATCGCACTCGTCGATGTGAGTCGTAAATATATTCAAACGGAAGAAGATAAAAAATAATAAGGTAGATTATGACGTCAAGAATACCGTTTTACCTGTCAATCATCCTTTTGGTGGTTGCGGGCATCGCTTTGAGTGTTTTCAGACATCAGAATTACGGCGTTCCATGGACTCCAGGTGAAACGCGTCAAGTTTGGGATGTTGAAGCCCGCATTGAGTTCAATGCAAATGGCGGTGAAGTTAAAGCTTCTCTCGCTGCTCCTCATACACAAAAAGGCTACACCTTAATCGGTGAGTCGGCGTCATCTCCTGGTTATGGTGTTTCTTACGTAAACTCTGATTCAGGTCGTCGTGCTGAATGGTCTATCCGCCAAGCAACTGGCGCACAAACCATTTACTACAAAGCCCAATTCTTGGTTGATCCACAAGCAAAAGTGGATGAACAGCCACCAACCGGTGAAATTGCCAAACCAACCCTTTCAGCACCTCAACAAGCGGCAGCAAATGCGTTGATTGAGCGTGCAATGAGCCGTTCAGCAGACAACGAGACTTTCGCTCGTGAGCTGATCAAAACACTGAACGATCCAGATAGCCAAAACGCGGCACTGATTCTAAATGACTTTGATCGTACCGACGCTCTGCACAAAATTCTGCTTACCGCTGGCGTACAGAGTAAGACCGTTGGCGTTATCGAGCTGGAAGATGGACGTCGCCGTCAAACGATTCAACCTATGGTTCAAGTTTGGTCTGGCGATAAGTGGGTACTCTTCTCACCAAACTCTGAGCAAGCTGCAGCGCAGCCTAACCTGCTTGTTTGGGATGAATCGAATGTTTCCCTACTTGACCTAGTGGGCGGCAAAAACAGCCAAGTTCACTTCTCTATGATCAAGCAGGAGCTCACACCGCAAGAAGCAACCAACAACAAAGTGGAAGCTGACGGTCTATTGAACCTGTCTATCCACAGCCTACCTCTTGAAGAGCAGGCGATGTTTAAGACCATCATGCTGATTCCAATTGGTGCTCTTATTGTTGTGTTCCTGCGCGTTATCATCGGCCTTAAGACATCCGGTACCTTCATGCCAGTTCTTATTGCGGTTGCCTTTGTACAAACGCAACTTGTAACAGGTATCGTCGGCTTCCTACTGATTGTCGGTACGGGTCTGATCATCCGAAGTTACTTATCGAGGCTAAACTTACTTCTGGTCGCAAGGATATCCGCGGTTATCATCACAGTAATCATGATCATCTCTGTGTTTACCGTTGTGGCATTCAAGATTGGTCTGACTGAGGGTCTAACCATTACCTTCTTCCCAATGATCATCTTGTCATGGACGATCGAACGTATGTCGATTCTATGGGAAGAAGAAGGCGCGAAAGAAGTTGCCCTTCAAGGTGGTGGCTCACTACTGACAGCGGTACTGGTTTACTTGGCGATGACCAACACCTACATCCAGCACCTAACGTTTAACTTTATCGGCCTACAGCTCATTGTACTGGCAGGTATTCTACTACTAGGTACATACACGGGTTACCGTCTAACTGAGCTACGTCGCTTTAAACCACTAGCGGAGGACTAAACGATGTTTGAACGTTTTACTTCGCCAGCAAAACTCCGCCATAAAGGCATTATGGGGATGAACAAGCGTAACCACAGTTACATTGGTCGTTACAATGATCGTTCTAAATACCCTTTGGTGGATGACAAGCTCAAAACCAAAATTATCGCTGAAGCAGCAGGCGCGACTGTGCCTGCTCTTATTGGCGTGATCGCCAGCCAAGCTGAAGTGAAAAAGATTCACAAGATGGTTGAGAACTGGCCCGGTTTTGTAATCAAGCCAGCTCAAGGCAGTGGTGGTAAAGGTATCTTGGTTATCACTTCGCACAAAGATGGCGTATATACAAAGCCATCGGGCGCTACCTGCAATAAAGAAGAAGTTGAGCGTCACATCAGTAACGCACTCGCGGGTCTTTTCTCCCTTGGTGGTAAGAACGATGTAGCTGTGGTTGAGAACTTAATTAAGTTTGATGACTGCTTCGACGGCTTCAGTTACGAAGGTGTGCCAGACGTACGTATTATCGTATTTAAGGGCTACCCTGTTATGGCGATGATGCGTTGCTCTACAGCAGCATCGGATGGTAAGGCTAACCTTCACCAAGGCGCGGTAGGTGTCGGTATCGACATTGCTACTGGTAAAGCCATTCGCGCGGTGCAATTTGACCAACCAGTGACTCATCACCCAGATACGGGTAAAGACCTGTCGACACTGCAAGTGCCTCATTGGGAGCGTTTGTTAGAGCTTGCGTCCAGTGCTTGGGAAATGACAGGTCTAGGTTACATGGGCACCGACATGGTATTGGATAAAGAAGAAGGTCCAATGGTTCTGGAGCTAAACGCTCGCCCTGGCCTAGCAATCCAAATTGCAAACGGTGCAGGTCTCCTACCTCGCTTGAAACACATTGAGAACCTTGGCACTCCTGCTGAGTATCCAAAACCAAAAGAGCGTGTTGCGTACGCAGCAGAGCAATTTGGCGTAAAATCTCAGTTCTAATCTAATCGCTAGCAGCCATTCTCGTGGTTGCTAGCTTTCTTTTCATATTTGAGCACTATCGCTCTCTTCCTAAGTAATTCATCGTTTTTATCACTGCAATCGATGATCCAGCTAACAAAATACACATCGATCGTTTCTTTTTTCTGCCGATTTTTGATTTTATATTTTCTCCCCCTTACTCAACTCGAGAGGTTGGGCGATGCTAACAAAAGAAACTAATAACAATGATACTCCGCTTGTTGAACAAGAGAACTTTGACCAACACCTACAACGTTTGTCGGAAATCTCTGTCCAAGCACTTGATGAGCTTGCTGAAATGATCGAAAAAGGAAACGACTTTTCAGAAGAATAGGACTTACCTTTTCACATTTAAGCGCCTGCAAAAAAGCCGAGCCTGTTGCCCTACAGACTCGGCTTATTTCGTTTTACAAATACAAAAACGCCCGCGTTTCTTGCGGGCGTTTTTAGCTTCGGAGTTTAGGACTCAAACTCTTCAATCATCTCTTGTGCTTCAGTCTTAGGTTTATCGTTTTGACCAAAACCACGCAGACCAACTACGTGTACATGCTCGTGGTCTTTAAACACCTTACGCACGAGTTTGTAGGTCGTACCTTTCTCTGGGCTGATATTTTCTGGCGCCGCGATAAGAAGTTGCATATCCAGACGGTCACACAGTTCAAACAGGGTTGAGATAGATTTCGCATCCAGACGTGCTGCCTCATCAAGGAACAACAGACGACATGGCACGATATCTTTACTGCGCAAACGGCGTGATTCTTCTTCCCAGCTTTGAACAACCATCAGTAGGATTGACTGACCAGTACCGATCGCCTCACCCGTAGATAGCGCGCCAGATTCAGCTTGTAGCCAGCCGTCAGAACCACGGTTCACCTCCACACTTAGCTCTAGGTAGTTACGGTAATCCAGTAGCTCTTCACCCAGAACCTGAGGAGAACGTTGACCCATATCGATATGTGGGTTCACGCGTTGGAACAGTTTCGCCATTGCTTCAGAGAAGGTAAAGCGAGTCGATTCAAACAGATCTTTATGCTGCTCTTGTTGTGTCGCTAGACCGTTAAGTAGCACTTCGTGACTTTCGCGGATCTTCACGTTTAGACGTACGCCCTTCACCTGACCGAACGAGATGTTCGACAAACCTTGGTTCAGCATACGAATACGGTTTTGCTCACGCTGAATCGTCTTCTTGATAATGCTCGCTACCGACTCAGAGCTGATCGCTAGGCGGTTTTCACGTTGCGTTAGCTCTTCCGTTAGACGCGCTAGCTCTACTTCCATCTCCTCGATTGCTTCCACTGGATCATCAGTACGGATGATATCTTGACGAATACGCTCACGAAGATGTTGGTAAACAGCGATGTAGAACAGAACTTTACGCTCTGGACGTGCATTGTCTTCTGACAGACGCAGCGCATCACGAAGATCATCGTTGTTCGCAACCGCTAGACGCAGTGCACCCAATGATTTATCCGACATTGAACGCAGTTCATCCGCTGACATGTAAGCCAGTTCACGCTTATGTAGACGACGCTCAACATCGTTCTCACGCGCCAAACGAAGTACTGAACACCAACCGGCTTTCGCTGCAACAACAAAGGTACGCAGCTCAACGTATTCTTTCTGAACTTTCTTCAGACGTTTCGCCAAGCCTTTCATCTCTAGTTCAGTAGAGGTGATTGTGCGCTCGTATTCGCTCTTACGGCTACGAGACGTGTGCAGACGCTCATGCAATTCGTCACGACGACGCATTGCACGCTCTTCTGCACCTTCATCCGCGTTAACGCCAAACTCTTGAAGTTCTTGTTTGAACTCTTGAACCGTTTCCAGCTTCGCTTGGTGCGAACTCTTCAGAGAAGCCAATACTTGGTTGTATTGGTTCATTTGACCTTGTGATTGCTTCAACTCTTCACGAGAGCGGGTACGCATTTGTTCAGCTTGAACCAATTTCGCTTTTAGCTGTTCGCTCAGCTCACTGCTCTTGTTCAGTAGGTCTACTGAATCTGAATAAGCGAAGTAGTGGCGACGTTCAACGAGATCCGAGAGCGCAAAGATTTGCTTCTTAAGATCTTGTAGCTGTTCGTCTGCCGCTTTGTATTCTGCTTCTAGCGCATCGAATTGCTCTGGGTCAGCATCTAGGGCAACTGCGACTTTTTCCAGTTCTGTCACCGCTTTCGCGTGGTTATTTAGGAAAGCTTTTGCTTCTGAAAGCTGGGCGATTTTCTCTTCCAACTCATCAAAGCGTGCTTGCAGCGACTCATCTTCAATCAGCGCCATGTTTGGTGCTAGCTTGTCTAGAGAAGACAATGCTTGCTTGCTGGTTTGCAGTTGAGAACGTTGCTGCTGCTCTTTTGCATCCAGATCAGCCAGTACGCGCGCAATTTGGTTACGCTTGTCGCGGATGGTTGCCAATGCTTGCTCTGGGTCAGCTTCGAATGCTACTTGAATGTGGCTTGCCACAAACTGGTTGAAAGCTTGATACAGACGCTGCATTTTTTGCGAATCGAATGCTGCTTTCGCGTGCTTCTCAACAACTTCTTCACGTTCGTTACGCAGTAACTCTAAACGTTGTTCACGTGCCGCGCGACCAAACAGTGGGATTTCAGGCAAGCGAGAGTAACGCATTTGGCGATCGTTCATGCGAACGCAAACCGCGCCTTCTAGCTCTTCCGCGTCGAATGAGCTGTCATCAAAGGCATCGATGTCACCTTCAATGATGTACAAGTCTTCTGGACAGTCGTCTAGCTCTACCAGTTTCTCTTCGATACCAGATAGGTCAGAAACAACGATAGCGTGACGAGCCGGACCGTACATCGCACTAAAGTAAGGCGCGTCATCAATTGTGATGTCATCGTAGATCTCAGACAGCAATACGCCGCCCAGTGTATCAGCCAAACCTTTCAGGCGAGGGTCGTTTGAACCACCAGGAGAAGCAAGACGCTCAATCTCAGTGTCAAGTTGGCTGCGACGCTCTGCCAGTTTGTCTTTCGCCAGAGAAAGAGTCTTCTCTTGCTCAAGCACCACTTGCATTTGGCTCATGACTGACTGGCTATCTTCTAGCTCAGCGCCACTTTGCTCACGCAGTTTTTCTAGCGCATCGTTCGCTGCAATCCACGTTGGAGCAATGGCTTCTAGCTTGTTGATTTCCGCCGCTGCATCTTGCTCTAGACGACGCTGTTCGCTGCGTTGCTCACGCACGTCTTCCTGCGTCATTTCTAGCGAGTCGATTTGCATCGCGTGACGCTCACGTTCTTGTTCAAACGTGATTTCGTCAGTCAGTTCAACATGGAACTGCTTCTGGTATTCATTGACTAGCTCGCGCGCTTGACGTTGCTGGTTAAGGCTACGTTCAAGGTCACGGTGCTGAGCACGCCATTGCTGTTCGTTTTGCGCAACTTGTTGAGATTCACGCGCTTTCGCAATTGCGGTTTTCGCATGTTCAGACGCGTCTTTACGCTCAACTTGACCAACGATGCTTTGTACTAGTTTAAGCGCAGTTTCGAACTGCTCTGCTGCTGCAGAAGACATGTCCAGTTTGTGCTTAACCGATAGCAACGCGTTGGTGCTTTCTGATTCTTTGCTCTTAAGCTCAGAGACAAGCGCTTGTGCCGATTCTGCCGTTAGGCTGTCATCACCAAGTAGTTGCTTCGCTTTTTCCAGCGCTTGAACCGCTTGTTGGTATTGAAGGGCACGAGTTTGTTGAACGTCGAGTGCTTGTTGGTAGTCCGCCAGTTGCGTCTTAAGGCTATCCACCTCTTCTTCCGCAACAGTCGCTTGCTCTTCCACCATCATCACGCGTTCTTGCGCTTCTTCCACTACCATCATCTGTTCTTCAAGACGCTCACTCAGCTCTTCAAGATCTTCTTGGTAGCGTTCGATCTTCTCTTGCTGGCGTAATGCGTTTTGCACCAGTTGCAAGTGATCCGAAGCCGCTTGGTAATCTTGCTCTAGCGCAGATTCCGACTCGATCAGCAGTTCCAGCTCTTCTTGAACACGGTTAAGCAGGCTGTTTTGCTCAACGAGAGTTTCGCGAGAACCGAACAGCTCTGAACGCAATGACAGCGTTTTATCCAACTTGTTACGACGATCGTTCGCGTGACGCATGTAGTCCGCCGCCACGTAGTTAGTCGACTCTGTGATCAAGTGTTTGAATAAGTCACGGTCTGCTTGCGTGGTTTTGATCGCTTCTAGCGTCATGCGGTTTTCACGCAGTGCTGATTCCATATCTTGGAACGCTTTCTTCACGCCGCCGTTTTGTGGCAGAAGGTAGTCACGAAGCGAGCGCGTGATTGCACTTGAGATACCACCGTAAAGCGATGCTTCGATCAGGCGGTAGAATTTAGAACGGTCACCAGAGTTACGCAGTTTCTTCGGAATCACACCGAATTCGAACATCTGCGAGTGGTAATCCACGATAGAAGAGAAGGCTTTAAATTGAACGCCTTCAAATTCTGCGATCGATTC
The DNA here is from genome assembly GCF_027587135.1 of Vibrio sp. MM46. Lineage (NCBI taxonomy): Bacteria > Pseudomonadati > Pseudomonadota > Gammaproteobacteria > Vibrionales > Vibrionaceae > Vibrio > Vibrio sp. MM46. Next base: position 106,779 of record NZ_JAPPTO010000002.1, on the reverse strand, counting down.
TTTTACTTCATTGATTTGACGTACACGAGCTTGAGTCGCAGATACGCTTTCAACCAAGATATCCGTTGGTTTCACATGGCTTGGAAGACCTTGGATAACAAACGGTTTGATGTCTACTTTCTTATCACGACCCGCTACTTGCTGCAGTTTTACTGCAAACAATAGGCGTTGGTTACGTGAGTTCACCACATCTAGCGCCGCATAACATGCGCCCGGCTGTAACTTACCGTACAGACCTTTGTCGCGAGACGATTGGCTGCTGCCTGCTTCTGTGGTGTTACGGAAGTGCAGTAGCGTTTGGTCAGGAATCAATGCGGTGATGAACGCCGCCATTGTGGTTGATTTACCTGCACCGTTACCACCTGATAGCGTGGTTACCAGACCATCGATGTCAAACGTACGGGCAAAGAAGCCGTTCCAGTTGACCATGGTCAGCGATTGGTATTTACCGCGTTCAATCATGCTCATGCTTCACCCTCTTCTGTTGTTTCTTCTTGGGCTTGGTCGTCTTGATCTTCTTCAGACAATAGGCTGCCTTGGCTTGGCTCTTTGGTGTGCACTACCGCTTCACCATCACGGATCAGACGCAGCTGCGCTTCACGCATGTCATCGCCAATACGTACATCGGCACCAAAGCGGAATACTGCTTCACTGATGCTGAATTTACCGGTTTCACCGATGTTGATGATCATGCCTAGGCGACGCAGGCGACGGAGTGACGTACGTACTTTTTCAAACAGCTTTTCTTTATCAAGGTCAGAACCAGTCGCACGGTTCGTCACTAGCTTCATCAGCTTGTTTTCATCAGCCAGAGCAAGTAGCTCGTCGTACAATTCTTGGTTAGTGAAGATACCTTCGTGCGCAAGACGTTCTGGGCTTAGGTAAAGGAAACACAGTACCTTACCCACCAGCATGTCCAGCTCAGAAAGAACGCTACGACCAATCAAAGACGTTGAACGTGGACGAAGGTAGAAGAAACCTTCTGGCGCTTTCACCAATTCGGTGTTGTAGCGCTGGTAGAAAGAAGAAAGCTCAAGTTCGAAATCCGACAACAACGCGTGGTTGTCCAGATCTTCACTTGAAACATGACGCCCTGCTCGAAGCATGCTGTCTAGCGCTGGGAACAGAGGGTTAGAAATTGCTTTTGCCAGATTCTCTGACATGTATTCATTAGTATCGGTCGATGACATTCGCTTGTACCTTTGCCCCAAATTCGTTGATTGCTTTCCAGTCTGGCTGAACAGCTTGGTAGTCGGATTCTGAATAACCCAGACGTACCGCCTGATCAACGACAATGCGAGCTAAATCAAAGTGATGAGTATGAGGGTGCTGTGCAAGGTAATCTCGCAGTACCACGCTCAAGTCAATAGGTGCGCCTTGGTCTTTATGCGCTTTCAGCATGTCACCAATTCGCTCCGCCAACTCATCATTGACTTGTTGAAACTCTTCGTATTCCACTTCCATCGGAACTTGACCTGTTACCTCGTCATCACGCAGTACTAGGGCTTCATCACGAAGGTCAGAAAGCCTTTCCGCATCTGCATAAGTCAGATACCAAGGCGAATCAAAGTAGTCTTTAACGGACTGGCGCAGACGCGAGCTAAACGCACGGTTCTTATCCATATCAATTGCAGTACGGATGAACTTGTGTACGTGTCGGTCGTAGCCAATCCAAAGGTCGATCGCTTGCTGACCCCAGCTTGTGATTCGGTCCAGTTTCATCTGAAGACCAAACAAGGCTTCTTCGATAAACTCAAGCTCAGGGTCACCATAGACAATCTCTTGAATGTCTAGGATCTGAGTTTGCAGTTCATCACTGGCAGCTTGCAGCGTATCTTGAAGTTCACGCAACGTGCTTGATGTTTCTGACAGAAGCGCTTCACAGTTGTTGATTGCTTCACGCCAGTCTTTGTTAAGCAGGTCAGCAATCTGTTGTTTCACAGATTGTTGCTGCTCATCCATCACACGTTGGTTGAGATCAATTTGATCGAAGATTTCGCCTACAGAATATTTCAATATCCCGTACACGTTCTTCTTCCAGTGGCCCGGAGTGCCGCCTTTTTGTGCCGCTTCAATCGCTTTCGCCATTTCATCAGCGACCATAGACAACTGAATAGAAAGGCGCAGTTTCGAGAACTCACGATGGCGCACGTAGTAGTCGGTAATTCCTATCGCTAATGGCGACAAGCGGTAAATGCTCGCTCCGTCAGTAATCTCACTGACAAAACGGCTCATAAGACGCTGCTTAACCATCTCGTTAATGGCATTGTTCGCACGGAAAGCCGAAGCTTCTCCCGTCTCATCAAAAAGTCGAGTGACGATGGCAAATGCGTCGTGCAATTCACCTTCACCCAATTCTTCATCGAACCTTTCATTACTTAATACAGCGATAGCAATCAAAAATGCCAGTCGCTCAGTGGTCAGGTTCAACGAGAAATCGTGCTGCTTTACCCAGCCAACCAACTCATCGATTGGTTGCTCTGCAGCATTGAGAGTCATCTCACTCATCGTTATTCCTGTTTATCGTTCTTCTTAGCCCACACATGAATATAGCGGCCTAATGAGAGGTATGGCTCTTGTCGACAAAGTTGTTTTTCTAGCGCCAACACATCTTCAAACTCGTAATCGCCCATGTATTGCATATTACCTATGTAATCACTGAATGAACGAATACCAGATTTACCACAAATACTAAAACCAGAATCTTCTATCCATTGATAAACCTCTTCAGGTTTTAGCCCTTTTTGTGGCTGTAGTTTAAATCTTTTTCGGTGAGGCATGCCGTCTAAAACATGAGGAATGTTGCCACAAACCACATTTTTATAGACCAAGCCGTGGTGGTTATAGAACATAACCGAAGCGATGCCCCCCGGTTTGACCTGCTCCAAAAGCGTTTCAAGTGCGGTTTTCGGATCAACCAACCACTCCATAACGGCATGGAACATGACAAGGTCCACCTGCGCTTCCATGTGTTCAGCAATGGATTGGACAGGCGAATGAATCAGGCGATACTGCTCAAGCAAACCGTTTTTTTCAATATCCTGCTTTGCTAGTTGCAGCATTTCCGAAGATAGATCACACAAAGCGACATGATGTCCGAGCTTAGCAAGCTTTTGCGACATTTGCGCTAAACCACCACCAGCATCAAGGACTTGTAGTGCTTGATGGTCGGCGTCTAATTCACTTAGAATCTGTAGAAAATCTTCCCACACAATGATTTGTCGGATCTCCCCTTTATCGGAGCCGTAAATATTTTTTGCAAATTTGTGGGCGATATCGTCGAAATTGCGGTCTTCTGTCACTTCTGCTGAGTTATCATAACGGATTGTGCCGCTATTCTGTCACAAGGAAAGCAGGAATAAAGAGGGTTATCCTCATTTTTATTATCAATTGATGTTTTTTCGGACTATTTATGTATGTTTGAGCTGAAAAAAGTAATGTCAGCCTTGTTAATGCCGCTTCCGGCATTGCTAATCATAGGCTTGTTAGGTCTTGCTCTCATTAGTTTTACCACGAAACGTAAAACTGGCTGCTTTGTTGTTCTATTCTCTTTTGTCGGCATTTTCCTCGTTGCCTTCCAACCTGTTTCAACCAAGCTTCTGATGCCTCTTGAGCGCGAGTACAAAGCGTTTTTACCTGTATCAGGTAGCATTGACTATGTCATGGTGCTTGGTAATGGTCATGTCGTCGATGATGAGATCCCACCAACTTCTCAACTAAGCCGTACAGCGCTAATGCGCCTTACCGAGGGCATCCGTATTTTGCGTATGTACCCTGGCGCTAAGTTAATTTTGTCCGGTTACGCAGGTGGATCTGAAATCAGTCATGCGCGCATGATGGCTAACGTGGCACTTTCTCTTGGTGTCGCAAAGTCCGACATCATCCTTCTCGAAGACGCTAAAGACACATGGGAAGAAGCCCGCCAAGCCGCTGCCTTTGTGAAGCAAAAAGACATTGTGCTGGTAACCTCAGCAAGCCATATGAAGCGTGCTTTGTACGAGTTTAATGCTGCAGGTATCAAGCCAATCCCTGCGCCAACCAACTTTATGGCAATTGATGACATTGAACAGCCATGGCAAAAGTACACTCCGAAAGCTCGTTACTTAGAACAAACCGAATTGTATTGGCATGAGTATTTAGGTGGGTTGTGGCAAAAGTTGCGTGATAACGTAGGTCAAACACCAATGGTTGAAGTAGAACAACCATAAAACACTTAAAAACGATTCAGTGGTCAAATTGCGGAAACAAAAAAGGAGAGCCAATGCTCTCCTTTTTCTTTAGGTATGATTTAATCACCAGCAAACATGTAGCCTTCACCGTGAACCGTCACAAAGATTTGTGGGTTCTTAGGATCAAACTCCATCTTAGCGCGCATGCGGCGAATCAGTACGTCAATCGTACGATCATTTGGCGCATCCACTCGGTGGCTGATCATATTCAAAATACGCTCGCGGCTTAGTACCTGATTTGGGTACGAGGACAGTGCAACCAATAACTCGTATTCAGCTTTGGTTAGTTTCACTGGCTCACCATTACGGCTTAGAGCTCGACGCTGAATATCAAACGTCCACTCACCGAAGCGCACAATGTGTTCTTCATTAGTGTCGTTCGCTGCTTTTTGAGAACCGCTGCGTGCCGCAGAGATGCGCCATAGCAAGTTCTTCACGCGAACCAATAATTCCCTTAGTTCAAAAGGCTTTGTCACATAATCGTCTGCGCCCATTTCTAGACCAACGATTTTGTCAATGCTATCCGTGCGTCCTGTCACTAATATGATGCCGATATCTGATTGGCTGCGTAATTCACGCGTAAGCATAAGACCATCTTCGCCAGGCAGGTTAATATCCAGCATGATTAGGTCAACATCACCGCCTTGAAGCACTTCGCGCATCTCTGCGCCGCTTTCTGCTTCACTGACTTTGTAACCTTCATTTTGGAAATAGCCCGCGAGCTTACTGCGAGTTACAACATCATCTTCTACGACTAATACGTGATAGCTCATTTACACCACTTTCTGTCTTTTTTATTTTCCAAGACGTATTCTATTCATAACTAGTAACATTTCTAGTCATAGATACATTAAAAAGCAAGATTTTGCGATTTTATTGATTCAAAGCAAGCTTATTTACAGCCATTCACAAATACGCATATTTTCCAATAATGCATAACAATTATAGTTACTGCTATTCATCTTAATTGTTTACACTTAAGGGATAACCATTCAGGAGCAAAAAAATGCAAGAAGTGAAAGCTTTTAACGAGAAACGCGCAGAAATCTATTGGTGGTTTTCTAGCCTGTTCGCAAAAGAACTGACAGAGAGAGAACTAGAAACCTACCACAGTGTTGAAATTCGAAGCTTTTTAGCGGGTCTTGGTGAAAACGAATCACTAAAACCAGCTGTTGATACCCTTGTTGATGCACTCAACCGTTTACAAGACCGTGAAGACGCTCAGTTAGAATTAGCAGCGGACTTCTGTGAACTCTTTCTAAAAACAGAAAAGCACGGCGCACTGCCTTATGCTTCAATGTACATCGGCGAATCTGGTTTATTAAATGATAAGCCAGCAGAAGAGATGGAAAAACTGATGGCAGACTTTGGCGTGCAAGTGGACGAAAATCTGAAAGAACCAGCGGACCACTTAGCGGTCGAGCTAGATTTTCTAGGCAACATGATTATCCGCTCGAACGAACTAGAGCAAGATAAACATATGGAAGAAGCGTTCGGAAAACAGAACGAGTTCATCCAACAACACCTTATGACTTGGCTGCCACAGTTTGCTGCTAAATGTAAGCAATTCGACGAATTTGGCTTCTACATTAGCGTTACGCAACTATTAATTGCATTTTGTAAACTGGACAGCACCTACCTTCTTGGTGAATAATTGCCACCTATTTTGGGGAGTCTGTCATTCAGACTCCCTATTTTATTCGTTTGTTTTTAATCTGGCACAGAGAAATACAATCAATTTAGCCGTTAAAATGTGACCTCAGGGGCACAAAACAACTGCCTAGAATATTGCCAGCTTGCTCGCATCAGTCTAAAATGTGAGCGCAAACGATTAAATATGATTTATATGTAAACCGCTGAAATAAAGCGGTTTTTGTGTTTTCTTAACAGGATTGCTGACCAATTCCTCACTTATATAAGAAAGGAATATGAGACTCAGCGATAAATGTTGCTACAAACCTTTTTATACCGATTTCGGAACAACCGCTGCCAAATATCTCAGCAATGCCCCTATTCGCAGTTGCTCGGTTTGCGCAAGACCCTAAGCGTATGGTTGTCTTCACTACGGTATTTACAGTAGCTCGATACAGGACATCATTTATGGCCACTATTAAAGACGTTGCTCGCTTAGCCGGCGTTTCTACCACTACGGTTTCGCACGTAATTAATAAAACTCGCTTTGTTGCTGAAGCAACTCAAGAAAAAGTAATGAAAGCGGTGGATGAACTTAATTACGCACCAAGTGCCGTTGCGCGCAGTTTAAAATGCAACTCAACTCGTACCATCGGTATGTTAGTTACTCAATCTACCAACCTATTCTTCTCTGAAGTAATCGACGGCGTTGAGAGCTACTGTTACCGTCAAGGTTACACTCTGATTCTATGTAACACGGGCGGTATTTACGAGAAGCAACGTGACTACATCCGCATGCTAGCTGAGAAACGTGTAGATGGCATTCTAGTAATGTGTTCTGACCTTACAGAAGAGCTAAAAGAGATGCTTGACCGTCATTCAGACATTCCTAAAGTTGTCATGGATTGGGGTCCTGAAAGCTCACAAGCGGACAAGATCATCGATAACTCAGAAGAAGGCGGTTACATCGCAACAAAATACCTGATCGACAATGGTCATACTGATATTGCTTGTCTGAGCGGTCACTTCGAAAAAGCAGCTTGCCAAGAACGTATTGCGGGTTACCGCCGTGCGATGGCTGAAGCAAACCTAGCCGTTAACGAAGATTGGATTCTTGAAGGCAACTTTGAGTGTGACACGGCTGTCTTAGCTGCAGATAACATCAGTGCTATGGACAAACGTCCAACCGCTGTTTTCTGTTTCAATGACACAATGGCACTTGGCTTGATGAGCCGCCTACAACAAAACGGTATCAAAGTACCAGACGATATTTCTGTTATCGGTTACGACAATATCGAACTTGCTGAGTACTTCTCTCCACCGCTAACGACGATTCACCAACCAAAACGTCGTGTGGGTAAAAATGCATTTGAGATCCTACTTGAGCGCATCAAAGATAAAGAGCATGAGAAGCGTGTTTTCGAAATGCAACCAGAGATCGTTGTACGTAATACAGTTAAGAAATTGAACTGATCTCTCACTTGATTTTATAAAGCGCTCCTAGGAGCGCTTTTTTATTGCCTAAAAATAACTTTTTTTGGACATTTCATCAGAAAAATAATTTAAAGAACGAAGATAAGTTGCTGTTTTAACTCAAGGTAGCACATATCCTTGATAGACCTTTTGTATTACAATTATACATTCCAGCATATGAAACTTTACACATCAAATTACCACTATTAACTGAACCAAGATCACACTTCAACGTTTGAAACGTGATGTTAATTCAATATACGAAGTATCCTCAAAGAGTCACGCACAGGGCAAACCATCCGAAAGGGTGGGACGCAAAGCCTCCGGCCTGAACCATCTTATTAGATGGAAGGTAGCGGGGTTACCGATGGCAAATATGCATTAAGTGAGTTTACCCTTTAATGACATTGTGTCTGCATGCATTTGCTAATCTCTCGGACCTGATTTTTGGTGGCGTAATATTAATTACACCGAGATAACACACCATGGATAAACCGATACTCAAAGACTCAATGAAGCTGTTTGAGGCACTTGGTAATATCAAGTCGCGCTCAATGTTTGGTGGTTTTGGGCTCTTCGCCGATGAAACGATGTTTGCGCTTGTCGTAAACAATCAACTTCATATTCGAGCTGACCAACAAACTTCATCTGACTTCGAGACTCAAGGACTAAAACCGTACGTCTACAAGAAACGTGGTTTCCCAGTCGTTACGAAATACTATGCAATTTCTGATGATCTTTGGGACACAACCGACCGCTTGATTGAAGTTGCCAAGCAATCCCTCGAGACTGCTAAGCAAGAGAAAAAACAACAAGCAAGCACCAAGCCTAATCGATTGAAAGATCTACCTAACCTGCGTCTAGCGACTGAGCGTATGCTCAAGAAAGCGGGCATTGACTCTGTAGAGCAACTTGAGGCAGAAGGCGCGCTAAACGCATACAAAGCAATCCAAGATACGCATGCCTCTACGGTAAGCCTTGAACTGCTCTGGGCGTTAGAAGGTGCAATCAAAGGCACACATTGGAGTGTCGTACCTCAGTCTCGTCGAGAAGAATTGATGAGTGCTCTTTCCTAAAGCATTTATATCAGCATGACATTGAGTAAAAACCGCAGTTTTCAAACTGCGGTTTTTTTTTGAAATTTTTTATTGCCCCATTCTGTCTTATTATCTAAGAAGCCAAACGGAGCTATTGATATGAACAAGAAACTGATTTTAGGACTGATCCTACTCGCGACGATTATCTTTTTAGGCGTGAATTTTGGTCAATACCTAACACTAGAAAACGCGAAGGCGCAACAAGAAGCGTTGAACACTTTTATTAGCGAAAACTTCGTATTCGCTGCTGCCACTTATTTCTTTGCTTACATTGCCATCACTGCGTTTTCGATTCCAGGTGCAGCAGTGGTGACTTTGCTTGGTGCGGCGCTATTTGGTTTCTGGACAAGTTTGCTGCTGGTTTCTTTTGCCAGCACAATCGGTGCAACGATCGCTTTTTTAAGCAGCCGTTACCTATTGAGGGAATGGGTACAGAGTAAGTTTGGAAACAAGCTAGGTGCGATCAATCAGGGTGTAGAAAAAGACGGCGCATTTTACCTATTTTCGCTACGCTTAATCCCTGTTTTTCCATTTTTCCTAATCAACTTGTTAATGGGTCTGACACCAATGACTATTGCTCGATTCTACTTAACAAGCCAAATTGGTATGTTGCCCGGCACTGCGGTTTATCTGAATGCAGGCACACAGCTAGCAACCATTGATAGTCTTTCTGGAATTGTGTCACCAACCGTATTAGCATCGTTTGCCCTACTTGGTTTGTTCCCTATTATCGCTAAATGGGTTATGAATAAGGTTCGTCCTGCACAAGTACAGAATGGAAACGCTTAATGAAAATATACATCGCTAAAAATCCGGCTGAAGCTCATATCGTTTGTGAGCTTCTTAAAACCGAGCAAATAGCCTGCGAAGTGCGAGGTGAAGGCATGTTCGGATTGAAGGGTGAGCTGCCTTTTAGCGATGATACTGACCCGTATGTTTGGCTTTTACATCCGGAGCAACAGTTGAAAGCATCAGCCATCGTCGAAGACTATCGAAAACAAGCAGAACTTATTTACCAAGATTGGCAGTGCCCACAATGTTCGGAGCAAAATGAAGGTCAATTTGGCGCTTGTTGGCAATGCGGATATCAAATAGGGGAGCCTTAATGGCTCCCCTATTCTTTTCAATCATTTTAAGTTTAAGCGGCTAAGCTTTGCTGCTTAATGAACTCGATAGAGTGTTGATTGAAGTCATCAGGTCGTTCTACATTGCACACATGACCACAGTCTGGAATCTCGCGTAGAACACTTTGCTTATGTACCGCAACCATCTCTTTAACTGGCTTGATGAACATATAATCCCTATCACCCATTAAATACAATGTTGGGATAGGCAGTTCACGATCTTTAAAGTATTTCATCAGAGGATTAACGTCAGCGGCTAAGATGAACCATCGTTTGAATTCTTTCTGGCATAATTTCTTTGCTTCACGGATAAATAGGTGACGTGATTCTCGTTGGTTTTTTTGCGGCATAACAATGTAGGCAAACAACTTGTACAGCCACATATAAGGCAGAATGTGCTTTCCTAGATTACCTAACTTCACCAGGATTTGTGAGCGGGTATTTAAACGCGTAACTGCGCCACCAAGAACCATAGAGCGTACTCGCTCAGAGGCTAACTCAGCCAAATTACGAACAATAATAGTACCCAAAGACATACCGACAAAGTGCGCAGACTGAATCTTAAGATGATCCAAAACTTTTAGAATATCTTGAGTCACCGCCGTAAAGGTATAGCGACTTGTCATCAATTCTTTAAGCAGTTGGTTAGATTTTCCATGCCCTCGAAGGTCGATCAGCAGTAAGTTAAAGTGCTGCTTATACGCTTTGATCTGCTTAAACCATATCGAAGAACTGCCACCAGCACCATGCACGAAAACGACCCACTCTTTGCTAGTAGGGTGTATATAGGTTTTATGGAATAAAAGTGGCTGAGTCATGTATCAGTATGAAAAACATTCTTTGTGAACAGGAATGGATAAATGCTACCACACTCCTTATGGGTAAGATAATAAAGGCACCCTATTCGGTGCCTTTCGTTACACTTTTTAAAGATTTTGCGTCAATTTAACGCGGCTCTATACAACTGCAAGTATTCTTCCGCAGCTTTACGCCAACAAAAGTCTTTCTGCATTGCATGAAGCTGTACACGCCTTACTTCGTTCGGACTCTGTGCGTAAAGCAACAGTGCCCTTAGCATCGTCAATAACAACGCTTGTGGTGTTGGCTCATAGAATACAAAACCTGTGGCTTCTTCAAGATCTGCGTCGTAGTCATTAACACTGTCTTTCAAACCGCCTACACCACGAACAATCGGCAACGTGCCATAAGCCATACTGTAGATCTGATTTAAACCACAAGGTTCAAATTCTGAAGGCATCAGGAAGAAATCTGAGCCAGCCTCAACAAGGTGTGCGAGTTCATTATCGTATGCTTCAACAAAAACCAACTTATTAGCGAACTGTGCTGAGACGTCTCTCAGTTGGGCAGCAAGGATAGGATCGCCGGTCCCCACGACGACAACTTGAACATCATGTTTGAGGAAGTCAGCCAATGCTGGTAGCAAATAATGCACGCCTTTTTGTTGCGTTAAACGGCAAACCATACCAAACATAGCGCAATCAGATACTTCAAGACCCAGCTTTTCTTGTAGGGCTCTCTTACAAGCGTTTTTGCCACGCACCATGCTTTGTCGGTTCGCTTTGTAGTTCAACGGTAAACTAGAGTCCGTTTCTGGATTCCACGCACTGTAATCACAACCATTTAGAATACCCACTAAATCGTCAGCGCGTTGTTGAAACTCCCACGCCATACCATGACTACCTAGCTCAGTCTTAAGCTCTTCTGCGTAAGTCGGGCTTACTGCATTGATTTTGTCTGCATTCATCACCCCCGCTTTGAGCATGGTGATGTGAGTGGCACTGACGGCAGCATCAGGCACATTTCGACTATGGAACTCTGGAAGGCATTGAACATCGTCGTAACTAAATACCCCTTTGAACACCGCGTTGTGAATTGAAATAACGCTGCGAGTGTTTGCAAAGAAGGCTTCATTGCCGTATCGATGTTTGAGCAAGAATGGGACTAATCCTGTATGCCAGTCATTAGCGTGAACAATGTCCGGCTGGAAGCCAAGCTTAGGTAACATGTCCAAACACGCTGCACTAAAGAATGCAAAGCGTTCACCATTGTCTGTATAAGCTTGGTTGTTTTCGGCGTACATAGAAGGACGATTGAAATACGGCGGACAATCAATTAAGTAAACTGGATTATCCCCAAGCGTTAACTTAAGCACTCGGTACGCCGTATGTGGCCAACTCGTTAACTCTGTTTCTAGAACCGTTTCCGCTTCCGATAGTTGCTCAATGCCAGTATAGGCTGGAATAGAAATTCGTACATCTTGCTGAAGATTTTGAAGGGCTTCCGGCAGTGCCTTGGCTACGTCAGCCAAGCCACCACTTTTAATTAGTCCTTCGACTTCAGACGCTACAAACAGAACAGACAAATTGTTAGTAGCCAACACGTGCTCCTTTTGGAATTACAACGATGCCATCATCTGACACATGGTAGTGTTTCTTATCTTCTTGTAGATTTACACCAATTTGCGTACCCGGCGCAATATCTGCGTCTTTATCTACAATCACGCGACGAAGCACACAACCTTCCCCGACTTTCACATCACCGAGCAAAATACACTGGCTGATGTCACACGCCGAAGCAATGTTGCTACGGAAACCTAATACTGATTTTTCAATACGTGAACCACGCACGTAGCTACCGTTACATACCAAGCTATCGATGATCTGAACTCGACCATTAACAGAGTCAGTAAATGTCGCTGGTGGCAATGGTGGGTAATAAGTATGAAGTGGCCATTTGCGGTTGTATAGAGAGAACGGTGCGTCTTTCTCAAGAAGATCCATATGAGCTTGCCAGTACGCATCAATCGTACCTACATCGCGCCAATATACTTCTTCTTTCTCACCCGTGATGCGGTTGGTACTGAAGTCATAAACAAACACATCACCACGCGGGAACATTTTAGGAATAATGTCTTTACCAAAGTCGTGCGTTGACGCTTCGTTATCAGCATCTTCAATAAGTTCGGCAAACAGTGTCTGAGCTTCGAAGATATAGTTACCCATAGACACGAGTGCGTGCTCTGGATCACCTGGGATAGATTTCGGATTAGCTGGCTTTTCTTCAAAGCCAATCATGCGACCTTCGTTGTCTACTTCGATAACACCAAATTGAGACGCTTCAGATAACGGCATTCTTAGCGCTGAAACCGTTAGCGAAGCCTCTTTCTCTTGGTGGAAAGCCAACATCTGTTTAATGTCCATTTTATAGATATGATCGGAACCAAAGATACATACTTGATCAGGTTCTGCCAACTCCATAAAACGCAGGTTTTGGTAGATAGCATCTGCCGTTCCTTCATACCAACGCTTGCCTGTACGCATCTGCGCAGGAATTGGGTCGATAAAGCGGTCGGTGATGCCATTGATGTTCCACCCTTTCTTCAAGTGGTGGAATAGAGATTGAGATTTGAATTGAGTAAGGACGTAAATGCGCATTAAATCCGCATTCACAAAGTTATTCAGAGCGAAATCAATAAGTCGGTAACTTCCGCCGAAAGGGACCGAAGGTTTACTGCGGGATTCCGTTAAAGGTCTCAAGCGAGAGCCTTCACCGCCAGCAAGAATCATTCCCAAAACACCAGCCATTCGTTGTTCTCCATATAGTTATAGCTTGGAACTGGTACTCGCTTGATATGAGCAGAACTCGGGGAGTCAAGCAAATACGTTAATACGTCCATACTGATGAGTTTCTATGAACCCTCACAATACGAACTGAAAAAGCTATTGCACATCCTCGTACGCACACGCCTTAGTTATTCTTTATTTTCGGCGCTAAATAACAGCATACAGTTGCATTATCTGTCTAATAAGTTATCGAACTGGAACTAAATTACAATTTAAAATATGCCATTCCGTGTAGTGTACAGATGTTGCTTACTCAATACGGTATCTTGATCACACAATGGGACGCAAACGATTACATTGTGAAAACAATTTACAAACCGATTAACTACACAAGTGCAGTTTTGCGACAGGATACGATGAAACTATGACCGTTGGATGAAAACAAGAATGGTGAAAATGGAAGAAAAATGATTGGTGAAATGAATGAATTATAAAATAGCAGGTAAAAAATAAGGCAGCGTATGAGCTGCCTTATCGATTCAATCTCTAGGATTATGCTTTCGCTTTTTTGCGCTTGTCCGTGATTTCCCACTTACCATCGATAAACAATGCCGTCCAACCACTTGGTTTTCCATTGTCTTCAGTGCGCACGTAGTTCTCTTTGCTCTTGCGGCTAAAGCGAACAACAGCAGGGCGACCATCAGGGTCCGCAGCTGGCGCGGTAGTCAGATACTTAAACTTCTCAGGAAGACGTTCTTCGAAGCGAGCAAGTTCAGAAACTAATGGAGCACGAGTCTCACGTGATTTAGGGAAGTTACTCGCAGCCATAAACAGACCAGAAGCACCATCACGTAAAACAAAGTACGCATCTGAGTTTTCACAAGGAAGTTCAGGGAAATGAACTGGATCTTCTTTCGGCGGTGCTACTTCACCGTTCTTCAGGATCTTACGAGTGTTCTTACACGTTTCACTTGTACAATCCATGTATTTACCGAAGCGACCGTTCTTAAGCACCATGTCAGAACCACACTTGTCACACTCAACAACTGGACCATCATAGCCTTTCACTTTGAATTCGCCATGCTCGACGATGTAGCCTTCACAGTTCGGGTTGTTACCACAAACGTGCATCTTGCGTTTATCATCGATCAAGTATGCGTCCATCGCCGTTTCACAGATAGGACAACGCTTCTTAGCACGCAGAGCTGCTGTTTCCACATCTTCTTCTAGAACGTTGATGATACCGTCTTCGTCACCCAAGTTGATGGTTGTCTTGCAACGCTCTTTAGGTGGCAATGCGTAACCAGAACAGCCTAGGAATACGCCTGTTGACGCGGTACGAATACCCATAGGACGGCTACAAGTCGGACACTCGATATCTGTCATCACAATGTGATTCAACTTCATGCCGCCTTCATTCTCGTCTTGCTCCGCTTTCTCTAGATCGCCAGTGAAGTCTGTGAAAAAGTTATCTAGAACATCTTTCCACATCACATCGCCTTCAGCGATTTGGTCAAGCTTCTGCTCCATACGCGCAGTGAAGTCGTAGTTCATTAGATCATTAAAACTGTCATCCAGACGGTCAGTAACAATCTCGCCCATCTTCTCTGCGTAGAAACGACGCTGTTCTACTTTTACGTAGCCGCGATCTTGGATCGTAGAGATGATTGAAGCGTATGTAGAAGGACGACCAATGCCGCGCTTCTCAAGTTCTTTTACCAGTGCCGCTTCTGTGAAACGTGCAGGTGGCTTGGTAAAGTGCTGTTTAGGATCTAGTGATTCAAGATCTAGCTTATCGCCCAGTTGAACAGCAGGAAGAATCGTATCTTCGTTTTTACCCATTGGGCGTTGAACGCGAGTCCAACCGTCAAACTTAAGAATACGACCTTTCGCTTTTAACGTGTACTCAGCCGCTTTCACACTGATGGTGGTTGAATCGTATTCTGCAGGCGTCATTTGACACGCAACGAATTGATTCCAAATCAGCGCGTACAGCTTATGTGCGTCCGCATCAACACCTTGTAGGTCTTCAGCTTTCACAGCAACATCGGAAGGACGAATTGCTTCGTGCGCTTCTTGTGCGCCTTCTTTACTACCGTATGTTAGCGGTTTAGCTGGAAGGTATTTGTCACCGAACTCAGAACCGATGAAACCGCGAACTGCATCTACTGCTTCCGCGCTCAAGTTGGTTGAGTCGGTACGCATATAGGTGATGTAACCCGCTTCGTATAGACGCTGCGCCAGCATCATTGTCTTCTTAACGCCGTAGCCTAAACGAGTACTCGCTGCTTGCTGAAGTGTAGACGTAATGTATGGTGCAGACGGCTTACTTTTCGTTGGGCGGTCTTCACGCTTACATACTTCGTAGCTTGCGTTTTCCAGTACCGACATCGCCGCTTTGGTTTCAGCCTCGTTAACTGGCTTAAACGCAACGCCATCTTTCTGCGCAACAAGCAGTTTGAACGCCGTCTTATCTTTTGTGTGCGTATTTGCGTTGATATCCCAGAATTCTTCTGGAATGAAAGCGTTGATTTCACGCTCACGCTCAACCAGTAGTTTAACCGCTACTGATTGTACACGACCAGCAGACAGACCACGCGCCACTTTCTTCCATAGCAATGGAGAAACCATGAAACCTACTACACGGTCCATGAATCGACGTGCTTGTTGTGCGTTAACACCATCCATGTTTAGCTCACCAGGCGTCTGGAAAGCTTGCTGGATTGCATTCTTCGTGATCTCGTTAAACACTACGCGTTTGTATCGCTCTTCATCGCCACCGATGATCTCACGAAGGTGCCATGCGATTGCTTCCCCCTCGCGGTCTAAATCGGTTGCGAGATAAACGTAATCAGCATCTTTGGCTAATTTTTGCAGTTCGCTAACGACTTTTTCTTTGCCTGGAAGGATTTGGTAATTCGCATCCCAGTCATGATATGGGTTAATCCCCATTTTTTTGATTAGAGCTTTACGGTCTTTTTCTTTTTTGACACGCGCTTTTTCTTCCGGGCTCATTCCTTTAGTAGAAATGGCTGCGGCTTTTTTCTCACCAGTGCTTTGACCGGCCGTAGGCAGATCACGCACGTGACCAACACTAGACTTAACAATAAAGTCTTTACCAAGGTATTTATTTATCGTCTTAGCCTTGGCTGGTGACTCCACTATAACGAGCGATTTACCCATAACTGACTCTAACGTCCTTCATAATAATGCGGGTAACTAGCCCAAAGGAAGCTACCCGCATAATGTTCTATTTCATTGCTTCTTTTTTTACTATTGTGCGAGATGAAAAGAAGATCAACTGCTTTTTTGAAATTCAGATCCGATTGGTTGACAATTCATCGCCTTTGTACTTTGACGAGGCAGGGTACTGCAAAAGGTCTTGAGCGGCATATACTAAGCAGGCAAAGTTTCCTCTCGCTAGTCGAATTCGATAAATTTTGTCTCTCATCACAAAATAATTTGTCTTACGCGATCAGAACGTAAGCTTAAGTTATGCCAGTGAAATATCGGCTATTTGCAGATGAGAATCGCTTCGCTACTCCCTCTATATTAACGTGTGACGTTCGTAAAACACGCAATCACTGTTTTTAGTATGCAAACCCTTCACAATTGTGGGTATACTGCCCCCACTTAAAGTTTCATTGAATGACGAGAATGGTATGTCTGATAGAAAACACATTGAAGAGTTCGACCTTCTTTTAATTGCGAACCAAATCATCCAAGAGCACGATGACTACATTGAAGGCATGCGCGCAACAAGTGTAGAAGAAAAAGACGGTGTTTTGGTGTTTAAAGGTGAGTACTTCTTAGATGAAAAAGGTCTGCCGACAACCAACACTACTGCGGTTTTCAATATGTTTAAGTACCTAGCGCATCACCTTTCAAAAGAGTTCACATTGAACAAGTAAGCGCTTCAAATTCCAATAAAAAAGCCAGAGTCTCTACTCTGGCTTTTCACTTTCAATAAGGCGAATTAGCAGCTTAGTGCCTTTAACTTATCGAAGTAGTCAGGGAAGGTCTTTGACGTACATTTAGGGTCGTTAATCGTCACTGGAGTATCACTCAGTGCCACTAATGAAAAACACATCGCCATGCGGTGATCATCGTAAGTATCAATCGCTGCGTGCGTAAGCTTAGGGACTGGCTTCACGATGATGTAGTCCTCACCCTCTTCCACCTCAGCACCGACTTTACGAAGCTCAGTCGCCATCGCTGAAAGACGATCCGTTTCCTTTACGCGCCAGTTGTATACATTGCGAATTGCGGTTGTACCTTCAGCAAAAAGCGCTGTCGTTGCAATAGTCATTGCTGCATCAGGGATATGGTTATAATCCATATCGATGCCTTTTAACTGACCAACACGAGAAATGACGTAATCATCACCCCATTCGATTTCTGCACCCATTTTTTCAAGTGCATCAGCGAATTGGATATCTCCCTGAATGCTGTTCTTACCAATACCGGTTACTTTTACTTCACCACCCTTGATGGCAGCTGCGGCCAAAAAGTAAGAAGCAGAAGAAGCATCACCTTCCACCAAAAAATCACCCGGAGCGATATATTGCTGACCAGCTGGAATCACAAACTCTTGGTAATCATTGTTGATTACGTTGACACCAAACTGCTTCATAATATGGAGTGTAATGTCGATGTATGGTTTAGAAACCAACTCACCGTCAATATTGATGCGAATCTCACCATCAGCCAGCGGTGCTGACATTAAAAACGCTGTCAGAAATTGGCTAGAGATTGAACCATCAATCGATACAGAGCCAGACTTAAGTCCAGTACCAGTGATTTTCAGCGGTGGGTAGTTTTCGTTCTCTAGATATTCGACGTCAGCGCCTGCTGCTTTTAAGGCTGTCACTAAGTGACCAATTGGGCGTTCTTTCATGCGAGGTTCGCCAGTAAGAACGTATTCACCTTCACCTAAGCACAAGGCTGCTGCCAATGGGCGCATTGCTGTACCTGCGTTACCCAAAAATAGCTCAACAGGTTCAGAAACAGAAAATGGACGACCAAGCCCCTCTACAACACATTCTGTCTTGTCTTCAGACAACTGATACTGAACACCAAGCTTAGTCAGAGCGTTCAACATGTGGCGAATATCATCGCTGTCGAGAAGGTTGGTCAACCGAGTCGTGCCTTTTGCTAGAGCGGCAAGAAGCAAAGCTCGATTGGAAACGCTTTTTGATCCAGGAAGGTTCACTTCCCCTTGAATTTTATTGATAGGTTGTAACGTTAGGCTTTCCATTAAAAGTTGTTAATCCTTTGTGCTCTCACTTCACAATTTTTGAGAGCTAAACAATTCTTCGTGAATTCAGACTAACGAAAAAGCCACCACAAAACCAGAGCAAATCTACGCTAATTTTTGAATAATTAGTCAACTTCGTTTTTGCAGTACAAACATATACCCAAGTGACATCAAGATGCATGGTTCAGACCGTTGTCATTGACTCGAGAGCAAAGAAAACAACGCAGTGTATTGGTTGCCAACTTTTGGCTTGGCTCCACTGAACCTTCAAATCCTAACCACGCT
The DNA here is from genome assembly GCF_027587135.1 of Vibrio sp. MM46. Lineage (NCBI taxonomy): Bacteria > Pseudomonadati > Pseudomonadota > Gammaproteobacteria > Vibrionales > Vibrionaceae > Vibrio > Vibrio sp. MM46. Next base: position 88,098 of record NZ_JAPPTO010000002.1, on the reverse strand, counting down.
AACAAACCAAGCCATTGTCGCTACCCCAAACATCTCGAGGTTACTTAGAAATATCTAATACGCAATATCAACCCTGACACCATCATCAAAATACAGAATGCGTACATCATCACCACGGTTAAACAGCATACTATTATCAACGTCTTGAATGACGTTGATAAGTTTGTTGCCATCAACCTTAATTAGCAGCTCAACCAATTTATACTCAACCGTGTATTCGTAGTTATTTCGATTTCGAACGACTGCGGCCCCCGCGAGTGCGCCCACGGCAGTTGCGACTTCTCTACCTGTGCCACCACCAAATTGGTTGCCCACTAGACCACCAATTGTGGCACCAAGAAGCGTTTCCCAACCGTTACTTTGTGATTGCTTTACTTCTTGTTGAGTTATGTATCGCACAGAATCGACTTTGCCATACACCACTTGATTGACTGGTTTTGCTACATTTCTTTCATAAGCTGCATTGGCGAAAAATGGCAAAAACAGTATGATCCATGCCCATCGTTTTATATTAAGTCTTTCTCTGCTCATAATAAGCTCCTATAGGCTCTGATGTTGGTAAACTTCTCTTTATGGCTATCTATTTAACTGAACTTGATGATTCGCTCTCTTTTCCATCTCCCTATGATGCGCTGAGCGATCCAAACGGTTTATTGGCGTTTGGTGGCGACCTTAACCCCGACCGCATCCTATGTGGCTATCAACAAGGCATTTTCCCTTGGTATGGTCCCGGAGAGCCAATTCTCTGGTGGAGTCCATCACCACGAGCTGTTTTCGATCCTTTGACCTTTACGCCTTCCAAGAGTTTGAAAAAGTTTCAGCGTAAACAACAGTATAAAGTAACGTTAAACAACGCAACCGAACGTGTCATTCAGTTTTGCTCTTCCACCCGCCCTGCGGAAGAGACTTGGCTCAATGACGAGATGCAAGCTTCTTATATCGAGCTTGCAAAGCGTGGTCATTGTCACTCAGTAGAAGTATGGCACGACGATCAATTAATTGGCGGTCTATATGGTATTAGCGTCGGTCGACTTTTTTGTGGTGAGTCGATGTTTAGCCTCAAAGACAATGCTTCAAAAATCGCATTGTGGTATCTGTGCGAACACTTGGCGTCAAATCAAGGTCAATTGATTGATTGTCAGGTGATGAACCCACACCTAGCATCGCTTGGTGCATTTGAACTCCAACGCGACGATTTCATACAAAAACTACTATCTTTAAGAGATAAGAAAACCGATTTGGGCACGTTTGAGCCACAGATTTTGCAGGGCGCGGTATCATGAGCACAGATCTCCAACATATTCGTATTGGGTTAACCAACAACCATCCATGCAGCTATTTACCTGAGCGTGAAGAGCGTGTGGCAGTAGCTCTTGATGCTGATTTGCATACAGAGCAAAGCTATCAAGTATTGATGGCTAATGGTTTCCGCCGCAGTGGAGACACCATTTACAAGCCGCATTGTCAGCACTGTAGTGCTTGTCAACCAATCCGAATCGCAGTACCGGATTTCGTAGCATCCAAAAGCCAGAAACGTTTGCTAAACAAAGGAAAGGCACTGCATTGGGAGATGAAACCTGAGCTCGATTCAAATTGGTTTGAACTCTACAGCCGTTATATTTGCGAACGGCACCAAAATGGTACTATGTATCCACCTCGGGAAGACGAGTTCGCGCGATTTGCTCAAACAACATGGTTAACGACTGGCTTTCTTCATGTTTATGATGACGAAGCGCGCCTAGTAGCCGTTGCTGTCACTGATATTATGGAGCATTGTGCGAGTGCGTTTTATACCTTCTTTGACCCAGATTATCCTTTGTCTCTCGGGACCTTAGGCGTGCTTTTCCAGCTAGAATACTGCCGACAGCACAACAAACATTGGCTGTATCTAGGGTATCAAATCGATGAATGTCCGGCGATGAACTACAAAACTCGCTTTCAGAGACACCAAAGGCTAGTAAATCAGCGTTGGCAAGGGTAGAATACGCCCCAACTTTACATAATTACTGTTTAGCGGCAAAATTAGCCCGCTAATACCGCCTAATTTCTAAAGAGGATTAAATGGCTAAAGAAGACGTAATTGAGATGCAAGGCACTGTGCTTGACACTCTACCAAACACTATGTTCCGCGTTGAACTTGAAAACGGTCACGTTGTGACTGCACATATCTCTGGCAAGATGCGTAAGAACTACATCCGTATCCTTACTGGTGATAAAGTAACTGTAGAGATGACTCCATACGACCTATCTAAAGGCCGCATCGTCTTCCGTGCTCGTTAATCTCTGATTTTCGAATACAATAAAAAACGGAGCTCGTAGCTCCGTTTTTTATTGCTTGTCATTTGCTTTAAAAGCCAGTCTGGCTTTGGAAATTCAATTCACGCTACAAGCTATACTCAAGTGACTTCAAGTTACAGGATTCAGAGCGTTGTCACTGATTCTCTGTTTACCGAAAGTAAGCAAGGAAGACAACGAAGCGAAATAGCCAGCGTTTCAAATAGTTGCCTCGCCTTCAAATCTGGTCATTCTCGCTGAACCAAGCTTATTGAGGTTAATTGAGAATATAATAGCAGGCATAAAAAAGCGCACGACTAAGCGCACGCTTTTAGAACTCAACAAGACCTAAGCTTAGTGAAGCGCAGCTTCTTTCTCACTTAAGTACTCAAACTTAAGCTCGTCTTTCACCAACGTAACTTTCACTGTACCACCGTCAACCAGTGATCCAAACAGAAGTTCATTCGCCAAAGGTTTCTTAAGCTGCTCTTGGATAACACGTCCCATAGGGCGAGCTCCCATCGCTTTGTCGTACCCCTTGTGAGCCAACCAATGACGCGCATCTTGCGATACTTCCATCGACACACCACGAGCGTCCAGTTGCACTTGTAGCTCCACGATGAACTTATCAACCACTTGATGGATAACCGTTTCATCTAGGCTATTGAACCAAATGATATTGTCTAGACGGTTACGGAACTCAGGAGTAAATACCTTTTTGATTTCCGCCATCGCATCATGACTGTTGTCTTGTTGGATAAGACCGATCGATTTCTTCTCAGTTTCAGCTACACCTGCGTTCGTAGTCATTACAAGGATCACGTTGCGGAAGTCCGCTTTGCGACCGTTGTTGTCCGTTAGCGTACCGTTATCCATCACTTGCAGTAGCAAATTAAAGATATCCGGGTGTGCTTTTTCAATCTCATCAAGCAGCACGACCGAATGAGGATGTTTAATCACCGCATCCGTCAATAGACCACCTTGGTCGTAGCCAACATAACCTGGAGGCGCACCAATCAAGCGACTGACCGAGTGACGCTCACCATATTCAGACATATCAAAGCGCAGTAGCTCAATGCCTAGTAGTTTAGAAAGCTGAACGGTAACTTCTGTTTTACCAACGCCTGTTGGACCTGCAAACAGGAATGAGCCAACAGGTTTGTTATCCACACCAAGACCAGCACGAGATAGCTTGATTGCTTCTGACAGTGCATCGATTGCCGTATCTTGACCGAACACAAGCATCTTCATCTTGTCATCCAGATTCTTCAGAATGTCTTTATCTGAAGATGATACTGATTTCTCTGGAATACGTGCCATCTTAGCGACCATCGCTTCGATGTCTGCAACACCAACGGTCTTCTTACGACGGCTTGCTGGTGCTAGACGACTGCGGGCGCCTGCTTCATCAATAACGTCGATTGCTTTGTCTGGCAAGTGACGCTCGTTGATGTACTTCGCTGACAGCTCTACCGCTGCACGCAGCGCTTTGTTGGTATAACGTACTTCGTGGTGCGCTTCATACTTAGGTTTCAAACCAATTAGAATTTTGGTTGTATCATCCAGAGAAGGCTCTACCACATCGATCTTTTGGAAACGACGGGACAATGCACGCTCTTTCTCAAAGATGTTGCTGTACTCTTGGTACGTCGTTGAACCGATACAACGCAACTTACCACTACTTAGTAGAGGCTTGATCAGGTTAGCGGCATCGACTTGACCACCAGAAGCGGCACCCGCACCGATGATGGTATGAATTTCATCGATAAACAGGATCGCGTCTTCCTCTTTCTCTAGCTGCTTTAACACAGACTTAAAGCGCTTCTCGAAATCACCACGGTATTTAGTACCAGCGAGTAAAGAACCAATGTCCAGCGAGTAAATCACACTGTTTTGAATCACTTCAGGAACCTGCCCCTCAACGATTCTCCAAGCGAGACCTTCGGCAATCGCGGTTTTACCTACGCCAGCTTCACCCACAAGTAATGGGTTATTTTTGCGGCGGCGACAAAGAACTTGGATTGTACGCTCTAGCTCTTTATCACGACCAATAAGAGGGTCGATATTACCGGCTTTTGCAACTTGGTTTAGATTTGTAGCAAAGCTTTCTAAACGTTCTTCTGGGTTGGTTTCTTCAGGCGCTTCCGAGCCAAAAGAGTCGGACGAAGAAGAGTCTTCGCTTGAACCAGAAGCTTTGGTAATACCATGAGAGATAAAGTTAACGATATCCAAACGAGAGATATCATTCTTTTTCAGCAGATAAGCGGCGTGAGACTCTTGCTCACTAAAAATAGCAACAAGAACGTTTGCCCCGGTCACTTCGCTTCGACCAGACGACTGAACATGGAAGACGGCGCGTTGAAGTACACGCTGGAAACTCAATGTCGGCTGGGTTTCGCGCGTCTCATCGCTTTCTGGGATGAGCGGCGTTGTTTGGTCGATAAAAATATCGAGTTCGTTACGCAAAGCATCAAGGTCCGCTTTGCAGGCTAGAAGGGCTTCCTTAGCTGCATCATTCTCCAATAATGCAAGTAGGAGGTGTTCGACAGTCATGAACTCGTGGCGTTTGTCACGTGCACGAGCGAATGCACCGTTAAGGCTTGACTCTAGTTCTTTATTTAGCATAAGTACCTCCCGAAAGAACAACTTTGGTTGCTCGAGCAAGTCTTCTTATTACGCTTGCTCCATAGTACATAGTAGCGGATGCTCATTTTCCCTTGAGTACATCGTCACTTGCGCTACTTTTGTTTCGGCAATTTCTGCACTGTATGTGCCACAAATTGCCTTTCCTTCATAGTGAATCTTGAGCATGATTTGCGTTGCTTTATCAATATCATGTGAAAAGAATCGCTCAAGCACCTCTATGACGAAATCCATAGGTGTATAGTCATCATTATTGAGTACAACGTTGTATAGCTTTGGCGGCTGAACTTTTGTACTTTCTCGCTCCAGAAGATCTGAGTCTGGAGTCACCCATTCAAAATTTTTACTCATGGCAATTCAAAGATATCGTATCAAAGGGTTGATGTTTTCGACCTATAAAAACAATCTACCATAAGCATGCCGTGCGGTGTAGTGAGATATGACACCTAATTCGATTTTGATAGATAAAATTTGCGTCCTCATATAGAGACTAATGCACCTCCGGCAGGCGCGCAAATAAAAGATTTTTATCTCTTAGAACGGTTATTTTTTGCTGTTAGAACTATCAATTTTTGCTCTGTTTCCATATAACCGATAAACATTCTTAAACTGCCAAGATCACACTTACAACGGAAAAGTCGCTAAATATCACGAAAACATCACTTTTTATTCATTTAGTAGAATCTTCTAATGTACACACTTGGTTTAGAATGCCCTCGCTCTATTTCAATACCTTGCAGACCTTTTATCTAAACTTCGGCGAACCACCTCGATTGAGTTTGCAAAATTGTTAATCTCAAAAGTGATTTGTTTTCAAATATGTTTCTTAATGTTGTCTTTCACTATTGACTGACGAGATTCATTGACTACAGTGGAAAGTGTTGATGCATAAATCCTCATTCTGAATTTGTTGGATTTCTAACAATTTGATGAATGTGGATGTGCACACTCGACGTGTGTTAGCAATTACTAGCATAGCAAGGCTAACAATGAGACCAAGCTGAAGGGATGGCTTGGGTGAAGTAACAACATCAGTAAAAAATGCATGAGGGATGTAAAAGCATGGCTACAGGTACAGTAAAGTGGTTTAACAACGCCAAAGGATTTGGGTTTATTTGTTCAGACGAAGAGGAAGGAGACATTTTCGCCCACTACTCAACTATCCAAATGGACGGTTATCGTACACTGAAAGCAGGCCAACAAGTCTCATACGAGATTGAAAAAGGTCCAAAAGGTTCACACGCAAGCAGCGTTGTTCCAATAGAAGGCCAAGCCAAATAAATAGAGCGCTGTCGGAAAGACAAATCATTTGCTCTCGTAGAAGCACACAAGCTTTTATGAAGAGAAAAATAAACCCGCGTAAAGCGGGTTTATTGTTTCTATAGGTCTACCGAAGTAGCGTGTACAAGATTATTTATTGATAATAGCGTTCAGCGTTGCGCTTGGACGCATCAATGTAGACGCTAGAGAATCATCAAGAGAGTAGTAACCACCTAGCTCGCCTTTTACACCCTGCGCGTTGTTTAGCTCAGACACAATCGCTTCCTCTTGCTCTGCCAACGCTTTTGCGACAGGAGCAAACTCTGCTGCAAGATCCGCGTCTTCTGTTTGCTCAGCCAATGCTTTCGCCCAGTACGATGCTAAGTAGTAATGGCTACCACGGTTATCCAACTCACCTACTTTACGAGAAGGTGATTTATTTTCGTCTAAGAACTCGCCTGTTGCTTTATCAAGAGCGTCAGCAAGAACTTGAGCCTTCGCATTGCCCGCCATAGAGCTTAGGTGCTCTAGAGAAGCTGCCAGCGCAAGGAACTCACCTAGAGAATCCCAACGTAAGTGGTTTTCTTTTTCAACTTGCTGAACGTGCTTAGGTGCCGAACCTCCTGCTCCCGTTTCAAATAGACCACCACCGTTCATTAGCGGAACGATAGATAGCATCTTCGCTGAAGTACCAAGCTCCAAAATTGGGAACAAATCGGTCAGGTAATCACGCAATACGTTACCCGTTACAGAAATGGTATCTAGACCTTCTTTGATACGCTCTAGAGAGAATTTACATGCATCGATTGGCGCAAGGATCTTAATTTCTAGACCTGAAGTGTCGTGTGCTGGAAGGTAGGCATTCACTTTTTTGATAAGTTCTGCATCATGAGCACGCGCTTCATCAAGCCAGAACACAGCCGGCGCACCCGAAGCACGAGCACGAGTTACCGCAAGTTTCACCCAATCTTGGATTGGCGCATCTTTGACCTGACACATACGGAAGATGTCACCTTCTTCTACTTCTTGCTCAAGAAGAACCGCACCAGAAGCATCTACAACACGTACAGTACCTGCTGCATCTAAAATGAATGTCTTATCGTGTGAACCGTATTCTTCAGCTTTCTGAGCCATTAGACCTACGTTTGGTACGCTACCCATAGTTGTTGGGTCAAATGCACCATGTTCTTTACAAAAATCGATAACCGCTTGGTAAATACCTGCATAGCTACGATCTGGAATCATTGCTTTAGTATCTTTCTGTTTGCCGTCTGGTCCCCACATTTGACCAGATGCACGCAGCATTGCTGGCATAGAAGCATCAACGATGATGTCACTTGGTACGTGCAGGTTGGTAATACCGCGATCTGAGTCAACCATCGCGAGTGCTGGTTGTGTTTCGTATACCGCAAGGATCGCCGCTTCGATTTCCGCTTTTTGTTCAGCAGGTAGCGCATCGATCTTCGCGTATACGTCACCGATACCATTGTTTACATCAACGCTTAGCTCTTCAAATAGCTTGCCGTATTTTGCAAACACGTCTTTGTAGTAAACCTTAACAGCATGACCAAAGATAACTGGATCCGATACCTTCATCATGGTCGCTTTCATGTGTAGAGAGAGCAGAACGTCTTGCTGTTTTGCTTCTGCAATTTCCTTCTCAAAGAACTCAACAAGCGCTTTCTTGTTCATTACCGAACAATCGATCACTTCTTTGTCTTGTAAAGGGAACGCCGATTTAAGTTCTTTCACCGAACCATCTGCAGCGACAAATTCAATTTTTACGTCAGTAGCACCAGAAACGGTTACCGATTTTTCACTACCGAAGAAGTCGTTGTCTGCCATGCTTGAAACATGAGATTGAGAATCCGCTGACCATGCACCCATTGAGTGCGGGTTCTTCTTCGCGTAATTCTTTACTGAAAGTGGCGCACGACGGTCTGAGTTACCTTCGCGTAGAACCGGGTTAACCGCACTGCCTTTGATTTTGTCGTAAGTCGCTTTAATCGCTTCTTCTTCGTAAGTGCTCGGCTCTTCTGGGTAGTTTGGTAGCTCATAGCCTTTTGCTTGCAGCTCTTTGATAGCAGCTTTTAACTGCGGGATAGATGCAGAAATGTTTGGAAGTTTGATGATGTTTGCTTCTGGCGTTTTCGCCAACTCGCCAAGTTCTGCTAGCGCGTCACCGATGCGCTGTTCTTCTTTTAAATGCTCTGGGAAGTTAGCGATGATACGACCTGCTAACGAAATATCACGAGTATCTACATTAATGCCAGACGATGCAGTAAACGATTGAATGATTGGTAGTAATGAATAGGTTGCTAACGCCGGGGCTTCATCAGTGATTGTGTAGATAATTGTAGGTTTTTCTGTAGGCATGAAATTTCCCTATTTTTTACTCAACTAAGCTGAACAACTCAGCAACTGAGTTCGTTGAATTTACGCATTGCTTAACGTTAGTAGTGCATTCCTCCTCACCAACGTGACATGCGGTTTGCACTCTTTCTTATAGTTTGAAGCTCTGTGGCTCTCTATCCATGAGTGCACTTTGTGCCAAGTTTGCTTTCATGAAGTTCTTTTGCAAAAACACCTCTCTAAAAGCAACTTGGCTATATCATTAAACAAATAACACGAAATAGTCTATTATTCTGTGCGCTTTTGTTAGTTTTAGGCGCGCAAATGATAGCCGATAAGAAGAAAACTTAAAACTTTCAAACACAGTTCATTTACATTTTTGCAAGGTAGTTAACATGTCATCTCGCACGGGTCATGAAAAAGGTCGCCGTAGTAACCACTCTAAATCGAGCCATTTTAAACGCTCAGGCAAGTCAAACCATTCAAATGGACAGGCGAAAAATCGACCAGGGCGCTCTACCCGTTCATCAAAGTCAACAAAACCACGCATTACACCAGAAGACCGTAAGGTGGTCATCTTCAACAAACCTTATGATACGTTGAGCCAATTTACCGATGGAGATGGTCGTAAAACGTTAGCGGATTACATCCCTGTCAAAGATGTATACGCGGCAGGACGGTTAGATAGAGATAGCGAAGGTCTGATGGTGCTAACAAATGATGGCATCTTGCAAGCAAAGTTGACACAACCTCAATCAAAGTCGCCAAAAACTTACTGGGTACAAGTAGATGGAGCACCTAATGAAGAGGACTTGGAAAAACTTCGTAAAGGTGTTGAATTGAAAGATGGCATGACATTACCAGCAAAAGTAGAAGTGATGCCTGAACCAAAGATCTGGGATAGAAATCCGCCCGTTCGGTTTAGAGCTAATATTCCTACAACTTGGCTAGCAATTACGATCATTGAAGGTCGAAATCGCCAAGTACGACGAATGACAGCACATATTGGCTTCCCGACACTGCGTTTAGTACGTTACTCCATGGGTGATATTGCGCTTGACGACTTGAAGCCGGGAGAATGGCGAGAAGTCACTCTCTAAGCTCGTCTAAGCTCGCACATCAAAAAACACCCACATCAAAAAATATAAAAAGCAGGTCAAGACCTGCTTTTTATATTTTTGTCGTCACCAATAATATTTATTGTTGAGCAACCCACTTCATGAATGCCTGACGTTCTTCGTCTGTCATTTCTAGGTAGGCAATCTTCGCTTTTGTTACCGGTGATTTTACTCTTTGCGCGCTTTTGCTAGTTGCCGTTACAGCCGTCGCTGCTTGTAGCTCAGACAATTCGACTCTCTTACCGTTAGCAAAGAAAACGCCATTAGCTTCATTGTATTCCGCTAGTTGCTCATCTAGGTTTGAGTAAGGGAACGCACCTTTCTCACCTGGCATTTTATATTGAGAGTAATCAATAGACTTATCGTTGAAACTTACTTTCCAGTCCATTTTGTCTTGTTCGAACAACTTCTCAGCCTGACGTTGCTCTCTAAAAGACGGCGCATCAATGTATAGCTTTCCTGCACCCGCACTCAAGCCGATAATATATGGTGAGGATTTAACTTGGGTACGCTTTTCACCACGACCAATCCCCTTATTAACTTTAACTACGATTTGGTTTGAGCCTTCAACTAGGGGAAACGGTGCACTCAAATCGTCCGCATCAACGCCATTTACAAACAGCACTTGAACGCCTTGAGCGGTAGTTAAGGTTGCTGAAGTATCAGCTTTATTTGTTGTGTCTGCGTTCGCTGTTGTACCAAACAACCCAAGCACAAATGCTACAGTCCAAGCTTTTAGTCTCATATCCTAATAACCTTAAAATTCAATTAATTACATCAAAAGAGTTAAATATCGCTTACGATTCATCACAGTTTGAGGAAATCATTGCTGAAAAGCCAATCATTTCTACATCATTGACTGTAGATAATTGGTAAACGCACTCAATCCTTGACGTTTCACACTCTTTCACATTAACCAGAGTTCAAGAAGGATTTGCTTATATACTCTATAGAAAAAAGGTCGCAATAGCTGCGACCTTTTACTATATCTACTTAAGTTCAGTAATTAGAACGTGTAGTAAACACCAGCAAGAACTAGAGTATCTTCAAGTTTCGCAGTGCCGTTGTCAGCTTCTGCTACTGAGTATTCTAGGAATGAAAGAACGTTGCTAGTCACTGCGTAATCAGCACCAAACGTGTAGTAGTTAGCATCTGCGTCTGAGTCATCAATATCAGTGAAACCGAATGAAGTGTAAACTCGAGCTTCATTCATTTGGTATGCAGCAACAGCAGACCAAGTGTTTACGTCAACGTTGTCCCACTCTTCAGCAATGTAGTTAACCGCTGTAGAGAAGTTATCCATGTTGAAGCGAGCTGCGATACCCAAAATTTTGTGGTCTACAGTCGTTTTAACATCAGCGAATTTAACTTCTGCTTTACCTTGATCTTGGTAAGAAGCACCTACGGTGAACATGTCGTTGATTACGTATTGTGCAGATAGACCGAATGCAGTATCAACATTTTCGTCTTGATTTAAGTATGCATCTGCAATAACAGTAAGCTGGTCAAAGCTGCCCTTAACAGATACTGCGTGACCAGCACTTTCAAGAGAACCTAGGAAGTCATCAGCGTAACCGTAACCTTCGTTAGTGTTGTCGATTGTGATCGCGTCTAGAGAGTCACCGAAGTCACCAATTTCACCAACAGCAACACCCCAGTTATCACCGAAGTAAGCACCAAAGTAAAGGTCGTCTGTGCTAACCTTGTTGTCTGCCTTGTTGTCTGCGTCGTAACCGAAACCGTTACCGATTTCTAGCTCAAATGAGCCAAACACTTTAACGTCATCGTTGATTTTATGAGTAGCATCAACTTGAACTTTTGCCCATAGGTCAATGTCAAGGTCGTTTTTCTTGATTTGCTTGCCTGCTAGCTTAGCTTCTCTTGTACTTAGGTAAGTATCGATCTCACCCTTAAGGTTGAAAGAAGTTGTACCGTTGTCGTAGATGTTGCCTGCTGCTAGTGCAGACGTAGAGATGCCTGCTACTGCAAGAGCTACTAGAGTCTTTTTCATAATTAATCCACTGCCTTTTCTTAGATTGGGATATCCTTTCCGATTCCCTTTTTTATATTTTTGAGGTCGCTTGTTATCAAATCGCAACAATGCTTTACCTGCAAAATCTGGGCACTAGAGTGCAAAAGATTATTCTGGCTGTCAAATTTTCTAAACCACAACATCAAAAAACAAAAAAATCTTTATTTTACAGTAACATAAAAATTTAAGTTTCAATTATTCGATGAAGTTCTAAACAATCGACTTGATTTTTCTTAATTTAGCAAAAGATAAACAAAAGAGATAAACAACCTTACAATAACAAAAAACCGAATTAATTCAGAATAAAATTCTGGTCAAATGGTATTTTTGAAGCTTTATATTTTTCAACTAATGAAATTATTTTCATTTAGATTGAGTTCAATATTTTTTTGTGAACAAGATCTACATTCCACATAAAAGCATTCCGTTTTGTGAACTACAGTACAACTAGTGATGTGTGCTACTATGCGCGCCCCACGCGTTTGAGGCACTTATGCTAACTAGTAACATCCAAAAATCGATCAGAACCAGCTACCAGAACTTACAAGCTCAACTGGATAACTTTGTACCTCGAAGAGCGCAAAATTACCTAGTCGCAGAGATTGCTAAGACGTTGTGCGGGCAATACCACAAATCGAATAGAATGCTTGTTGCAGAAGCAGGAACAGGGATCGGTAAGTCATTGTCATATCTGATGGCGGTTATTCCCGTGGCAGTCTACAACAACCGAAAAGTCGTGATTTCGACTGCAACAGTCGCGTTGCAAGAACAGTTGGTGAATAAAGATCTCCCATTATTTCGTCGTATTACCGACCGCGAGTTTTCTTTTATTCTGGCAAAAGGGCGCCAACGTTATTGCTGCGCGGAGAAACTCGCAACGGCAAGTGGTGTCGATGGCGGACAACTTGCCATGTTTGAGACTAAGCCAAAAAAGAAAGACATTGATTTGTTGGAAACCATGTACCGTTCTCTTGCTCAAGGCAAATGGGATGGCGACCGCGACTCCTGGCCAAAACCTATTGATGACCATATCTGGCAATTGATTGTCAGTGACAAGCACAGCTGTAATAACAGCCTACCAGCTCATCGTAACTGCCCTTTCCAAAAAGCACGTTCAGAACTGGATAAAAATGATGTCATCATCGCAAACCATTCATTAGTAATGGCAGACGCCGATCTGGGTGGTGGCGTAATTCTGCCCGAGCCGGAAAATACTATTTATGTCTTTGATGAGGCGCATCATCTTCCGCACGTCGCACGAGACCACGCTTCCGCATCTGCAAGCTTAAAAGGAGCGGCAGCTTGGTTAGAAAAACTCAATCAGTCCACCAGCAAATTCTCATCATTGGCAGACGAGAAACGCGTCGCACGCTTTCGCAATGACTTGCAGGAGTCGGTACAAGAACTCATTCCCGCGCTTAGCCAATTAACAAAGCAATTTGACCCAAACCAATTTGAAGAAAACATCTATCGCTTTGAACATGGCGAACTTCCAACTTGGTTAGAAAATCAATCTAAAGATTTAAAACAGCTCAGTAAAAAAGCAAACCAAAGTGTCGCGAAAATTGCGGATTTGATTGCTGAGCGAGTAAAAGACGGGGAACTTTCTTCAAGGTTAGCAGAGCCAGCTCTGGCTGAATTGGGGTTCTACATTCAGCGCTTAGAAAATCTTGCTCAAGTTTGGAACTTGATGGCAGAGCCAACACGAGAAAAAGGGGCACCGTTAGCAAGGTGGCTTGAGAAGCACCCAGATCGTGAAGGTGACTATATTGTGAGCGTTTCACCTTTGGAAATCGGCTGGCAACTTGATCAACAAATCTGGAGTCGTTGTATCGGTGCGGTATTAGTCTCTGCTACGATGCGTGCACTGAATTCATTCCATTACTTTTGCCATCAAGTGGGAGTAGACGCAAAACCTGAGTCAGGTACACAGTTTTTAGCCTTGGCGTCACCGTTTGATTATCAGAACCAAGCGGAGCTTTTAATCCCTGCGATGAAGTATGAACCTCAAGCGCCACAGTTTACCGAATATCTTATTGAAATTTTGCCTAAGTATTTAGAAGACAACAAAGCGAACTTGGTATTATTCTCGTCATATTGGCAGATGAACCAAGTCGCAGATGCTCTAAGTACTGATTTTGTAAAACGAGGCTGGGCACTGCAAGTACAAGGCGAAAGTTCACGTGCAGAAATTCTAAAAAAACATAAAAAGCTCGTCGACCAACAGAAAACCAGTATTCTCTTTGGCACGGGTAGCTTCTCGGAAGGTCTTGATTTACCAGGAGAGCTATTGGAAAACTTGGTCATTACTAAGATTCCTTTTGGTGTCCCTACCTCACCCGTAGAGCAAGCGCACTCAGAGTACATAGAAAAGAAAGGGGGCAACCCATTCATGCAAATTACTGTGCCTGATGCGAGCAAAAAACTGATTCAAAGTGTCGGTCGTTTACTGCGCAAAGAGCGCGATTCTGGTAGAGTGACCATCCTTGATAGACGTTTGATAACAAAACGCTACGGGCAAGCCTTAATTGACTCGTTGCCGCCATTTAAACGCAAGATAGAATATTAGAAGAATAACGATTTATGGAAATGATTGAGCCAACCATGCTGTTGGTTTTGGCGCTCGTCGCTTTTGTTGCTGGATTTATCGATGCGGTTGCAGGCGGTGGCGGTATGCTCACCGTCCCTGCCTTATTGTCATTGGGACTCCCTCCGCACATTGCATTGGGCACAAATAAACTGGCAGCATCGTTTGCCTCTTCTACTGCCGCTTTCACATACTACAAGAAGCGTTTGTTTAAACCACAATGCTGGGGACGAGCGTTTGTGGCGACTCTTGTTGGTGCCACGCTCGGCACATTGTTTGTCGACGCAATCAGTACTGAATGGCTAGAGAAGGTTTTACCTCTCATTATTCTTGCTGCCGCGATGTATACCGTGTTCCATAAAGCTCCACAATCGACTCACCAGAGCCCGACCCCCGAACCATGCCCAATGTTGAATAAAAAGCAGTATCTGCAAGGATTCTCAATCGGCTTCTACGATGGTCTAGCCGGACCAGGGACTGGCGCATTTTGGACTGTAAGCTCAATGGCGCTTTATCGGTTGAACATCTTGCTCGCTTCCGGGTTAGCAAAGGCGATGAACTTTACTAGCAACTTCACTTCTCTTGTCACTTTTGCTGTTTTGGGTCATATAAATTGGGTGCTAGGATTAACAATGGGCTTATGTTTAATGGCAGGCGCATTTGTTGGTGCTCACTCTGCAATCCGCTTTGGTTCTAAATTTATTCGCCCTGTGTTTGTTTCTGTTGTCAGCGTATTAGCAATTAAACTCGCTTATGATGCGTGGTTTGTAGGCTTATCATGAACATCAAACAGCTTTCCAATGGTCTAGAACAAATGTCTGAGAAAGCGGCTTCACTTGACCATCAGCGAGGTCATCATGAGGCAATGCTGTTTGATGAACGTCTATTTCGCTGCCGCTCTCGTTTGTTAGTTCCTTGTGTCAATGAAGCAAGAGCGACATTAAACGACATCATCAAGGAGCAAAAAGAAGGTGAGTTAAATGCACAACGAGCAGAATATCTGACTGACCGATTGGTTGCCCAAATCACGGCAATTCAACGCGAAATTTCTATCGCCGAGATATCTAAAGCAAAGCCTAAGAAATCCGCTCGACAAGACAAGTCCCTTGATGCACTAAAACAAGAAGTCGCGCAGCATAAAGAATGGGCTCGTCGCTTGCGCGAGATGGTTATAGAAAAACAACAAATAGTTGCCATTGCTCCAGCTCATTTACACACCGAAGCGCAGAAAGCTGTATTAACCGCAAAACAACGACTGATTCGCTGTGAAGCAGCATTAAGCGAGCTAGAAAAGCAAGTAATCCAAAGAGAGAACAATTGAGCATGTCTGAAGAATCGAAATCATCACTGGATGATGCCCCAGAAGAGATCAAACTAGCTGTCGATTTAATTTACTTGCTAGAAACGAATGAAATCGATCCTAAAATAGCGCTAAAAGCGATTAAGATCGTACAAAGCGATCTTGAAAATAAGATCAACGCAAACTGATAGACAACAAATAGACAAAAAAGAGGAGCGATTTCGCTCCTCTTTGTTTAAGCTGAGTTTGCGTTGATACCACGCTATACTTTGAATTGAGACATTAAGGTTTGCTGTTGATCAGAAAGTGAGGTCATCTCGATACCTGCATTTTCCGACGTTTGCGCTTGATTAAGGATTTCTCTGCTCAGATCGCGAATGTTCGCCACACTTTGATTCACCTCATTAGAGACAGATTGCTGCTCTTCTGCCGCTTTTACTATCTGATTATTCATATCACTTATCGCAGCAATTGACTCAAATACTTTCTGTAATTCTTCTACCGCCATATTCACCTGTTGAGAAGAGGATTGCGCACTTTGATTCCCTTCTGTAATGGACTCAACAACCGCTTGCGTGCCCTTTTGAACATTAGCAATGACATCTCGAATTTCACCCACCGAACTTTGAGTTCGACTTGCTAAGCTCCTTACCTCATCAGCCACCACAGCGAAGCCACGACCTTGTTCACCAGCTCGTGCGGCTTCTATTGCTGCATTGAGAGCTAGCAAGTTGGTTTGCTCAGAAATGCCTTCAATAACAGAAAGAATTTCGGTAATGCTGGCGTTGTTCTTCGCTAGCTCTTCTACAACCGGGACGGCATTCATCATGGTTAATAATAGTTTTTGCATCTGAGCTTCAGACGCCAAGATCACTTTCTGACCGTTTTCTGCAGATTCACTCGCCTCACCAGCCGCCTTTACCGCAACTTCGGCATTTTGTACCACCAAAGCCGCTGTTTGCGTCATTTCTTCAGCAGCAGTCGCGACTAAATCAACTTCTTTAAACTGCGCATCACTGCTATTTCGAGTAACGGCTACAACGTGTTTTGCATGTTCGGTCTTATCTGCAATTTGTCGAGATGTTTCTGCGACTTCTTTAATCGTTAATTGCAAACGCTCAAGAAATCGATTGAACGCCCTCGCAAGTTGACCAATTTCATCGTCTGTTTTAGCTTCCAAACGCTGAGTTAAGTCTCCTTCCCCTGTCGAAATATCTTCCAAACGAGCGACAACTTCTCGAATCGGCTTCACTAAGGTCTTAGCCAGCAGTCCGGTTGTAATCAGTCCAACAACGACAAGTGCGACACCAACACTTAATTCAATAATAACGCCGTCTTGCATCTTATTGGTAATCAAAGCGTCTAACTGATCCGCATCAGCAAGCACTGCAGAACGAGGCATTTCAAAGATCACACCCCACGTTTGATTCGCTATTTGGATAGGCGAAAAGACCGTCATCCACTCACCAGAGGCATCCCATTCAACCTTGGCTTCACCGCCAAACAATAAATCAGTGAGATTGTCATTAGAAATGGTGGAACTCGAAAAAGGCTGTCCAGGGGAATCAGTGTTACTATCTGACGCTAACAAAGTTCCATCGAGACTGATCATTGATACCTTTCCAGCACCAGCAAACAAGCTCTGATCAGAATTAATCGCAATGCTCGCTAACTGGTCTAATCGTAGCTCTATACCCAAGAAGCCAATCGGCATACTCTCGACGATGAGTGGAATGGAGATCGATGTTGTTAAGAAGGAACCAGCATCGTTGGTGTTAACCCGCGGCGATGCAATGCAAGTTTGACCAGACGAGAGCGGACAGTAAAAGCTCTCAGCATTGTCGTTCTCATTCAAGGCTTGCTCACTTATCGTACTCGCTAACACGTTTTCACCATTGCTCGCTTTGGACCAATAGGTTGCAAACCGACCGACTTCATTAGAACCGACGTAATCGGCACTTCGATAGTTGGCATCCTCACTGTCGAGCATGTCTGGGTTAAACACCAGATAAGCCGCTTGTATCGTGTCAAAGCGTAACACTGCCTGACGAATCATTTCATTCAGAGCGGAGCGAAGATCTTCACTACTGCCAAAATTCTCTTCCGAGTTGGTTTTAAAAAACAGCGCATTTGCTGCCAACATTTCAGCGCGGTAAGTCGCTTCATTGAGATACTCAGACACTTCCGTCGCGTTTAATAACGCTCGTGTCTGTAGGAGTTGTTCAGATTTTTCGATAACAGAAGAGCTAGTTTCTCGCTGCAACAACTTTTGGTTACCGAGCGCGTTGTAGACCGAAAAACCAATTAAAGATAAAGAAGTGACGAGCAGGCAAAGCCCGGAGAGTAATGTAATTTTCCACTGCACAGATATGGTTCGCATACAACATCCTTATTCAAGCAAACTCATTTTTGAGACTCATTAAACCATACGCGGGCACAATAGCAATTACATATTTAACAATTCTTTAAACTTATTCCGTTTACATGAGAACCATTTTCAGCTTGCCTTTGCAATGGTAACATCATGCTCAAACACGCCCTCTGAGAAGGATAAAAAATGAAAGTAATTAGCTTTAACATCAATGGACTTCGTGCGCGTCTGCATCAACTCCAAGCCCTCATCGACAAGCACCAACCTGACGTGATTGGTCTGCAGGAAATCAAAGTTCACGACGAAGCCTTCCCTATCGACGATGTAGAAGCAATGGGATACAAAGTTTACTTTCACGGTCAAAAAGCCCATTACGGTGTGGCAATGCTATGTAAACAAGAGCCTATCAGCGTTCAAAAAGGTTTCCCAACCGATAATGAAGAACACCAAAAGCGCATGATCATGGCGACGTTTGAAGATGAAAACGGTGAAAAAGTGACGGTTCTTAACGGTTATTTCCCGCAAGGCGATAACGTTGCTCACGAAACTAAGTATCCATACAAGCGTCAGTTCTACAAAGACTTGATGACTTACCTCAACGATCACCACACTAACGATGAGCAGCTGATTGTCATGGGCGACATCAATATCAGCCCAATCGACGCGGACATCGGTATCGGCGAACCAAACCGTAAACGTTGGCTGAAAACGGGTAAATGTTCTTTCCAACCAGAAGAGCGTGAGTGGTTGCAAACGCTTCTAGATTGGGGCTTTGAAGATACTTTCCGTAACTTACACCCTGAAGTCGATGACCGCTTCTCGTGGTTTGATTACCGTTCGCGTGGCTTCGATGATAACCGTGGTCTTCGTATTGATGTTATTTTGGCAACACCATCACTCGCGGAAAAATGCATAGAATCCGATATTGACTATGAGTTACGAGGCATTGAAAAACCTTCAGATCACGCGCCAATCTGGTCAACCTTCAAGTAGTTCTTACTAACATCGACGAGAAATAAAAAAGAGCGCCAACAAGCGCTCTTTTTTGATGTTTGTATTGTCCTACTTGAAGTGGAATGAACAACCCATCTTGTTAGCTCAATGGTCTTAGGTACGCCAAGAAGCGCTTCTCTGCCACTTTGAAGCACCACAAAATAATAAATGTCAGCGCCATGTAGAAGAGTCCCGCTGTCAAGAATGACTCAAATGGTGCGTAGTATCTTGAGTTCACCAAACGGGCTGCACCTGTCAGATCCATAATGGTGATGATGCCGGCGACCGCACTGCCATGAAGCATGAAGATAACCTCATTCGAGTAGGCAGGTAACGCGCGACGCAAAGCACTTGGAAGAATAATGCGACGGTAAGTCATAAACGTACTCATACCGTATGCCTTAGCTGCCTCTACCTCTCCCTTCGGCAAGCCATTGATTGCCCCGCGAATAATTTCAGCAGTATAAGCGGACGTGTTGAGAACAAACGCCACCAGCGCACAAAACCATGCGTTTTCCCAAAGCGTGTCTTTTACCGGAAAAAACTGGTCCATGCCGTAGTAGATCAGATACAGCTGCACCAACAAAGGAGTGCCTCGGAAAAAGTAAATAAACGCCCATGAAGGCAGGCTTAGTGCGTAGTTTGCACTATTACGTGCAATCGCAAGAGGAATCGATACGGCTAACCCAATCACCAGTGCTAACGCAACAAGCCATACCGTCGTCCACAATCCATCTAGGTAGACCGGGAAACTTTCAATTATCAATGAAAAATCCATGGTTTACCTCGCGTGAATACTAAATTTGCGTTCAACCAACTTAAGTAAGCCTGTTGAAACACTGGTAAAGAACAAGAAGATGATTGCAACCGCCATGTAAAAAGTGAATGGCATTTTGGTTGTACCCGCAGCCAACGAGCTAATGCGCACCATATCTTCCAGACCAATGATGGATACTAACGCGGTCGTTTTCAGTAGAACCAACCAGTTGTTACCAAAGCCTGGTAAAGCATGTCGGATCATTTGAGGCAATAGAATTCTTCGGAACGACATTATCGGGCTCATGCCATAAGCTTTTGCGGCTTCTAGTTCACCCTTGTCTACCGCCATGATAGCGCCACGAAACGTCTCTGCCATGTATGCACCGAAGATAAACCCAATGGTTAAAACGCCAGCAATAAAGGGGCTGACATCGATGTAATCTGGCAAATACGAAGTCCACTCATGATTTGGGTCACTTGCAGTAAACCATTCATTGAGTGTTTCATTGATCGAGTAAAGGCTATTGTTAAGTAGAATTTGACCACCAAAGAAGATAAGCATCATCAGAACTAAATCAGGGATGCCACGAATGATGGTGGTGTAAAGCGTCGCAACTGCTCTTGCCCACTTGTACGGTGCCAACTTCGCCAATGCACCCAGCATTCCGAGAATGACCGCTAAAAGTAAAGAAAGTACTGCGACTTCGATGGTTACTAGAGCCCCTTTTAAGATCGAGGCTTCATATCCTTGTAGATCCAGCATAGGTGAGTTCCTAATCCCTAAACTCAAAAGATCGACCGTTGGTTACTTCTAGGAACAAGCCAACGGTCGCTTAATTACAGCTTATTCGCCGTAAACGTCGTAGTTAAAGTATTTACCTGCGATTTCTTGATAAACACCTTTTTCACGTAGTGACAAAATAGCTGCATCGAGCTTTTTCGTTAGATCCTTGTCTTGCTTACGAACTGCAATACCAAAACCATCACCAAACCACTTAGGATCCGTTAGTGAAGGACCAACAAATTCATAAGCATCGCCACCAGCTTTGTTTAAAACACCCTCTTCTAGTGCAGACGCATCACCAAGCACTGCCGCAACACGACCGTTTGCAAGATCTAGGTACGCTTCGTCAAATGATCCGTAACGCACGATTTCAACTTTGTCGCCATAGTTATCTGTCAGGTATTTGTCGTGAGTCGTTGCACGCTGCACGGCAATTTTTTGACCATCAAGGTTATCAAAATCTAGGTTTGCACCTTTCTTAGCGATGAACTTGTTTGGAATCAGCGCGTATTTTCCTGTGAAGTCGACTTTCTTCTTACGTTCTTCAGTGATCGACATTGCAGCAATAATCGCATCGTATTTACGAGCAAGTAGAGAAGGAATAATTCCATCCCAATCTTGAGCAACGATCTGACACTTCACTTTCATCTCTTCACAAAGTGCGTTCGCCATATCCACGTCGAAGCCTTTTAGAGAGCCGTCCGTTTCTGTCCAGCTAAACGGAGGGTAAGCGCCTTCAATACCAAAGCGAACGGTTTTCCATTCTTTCGCTTGAGCGACACCAGACACTGCTGTTGCAGCAAGCGTTGCTGCTAATAACCACTTTTTCATTTCCATACTCCTGTGATTGCTTTTATTTGGTTTTGATTGTTGTGCTTATGGGTGGCAAAAGACTGCCACCCAAGAAATATTAGTAGATAGATGAGATAAATTGCTGTAATCGTTCTGAATCTGGGTTTGTAAACAGCTTAGCTGGATCTCCCTGTTCTTCCACTAAGCCTTGATGTAAAAACATCACATGGTTAGATACGTCACGCGCAAATGCCATTTCATGGGTAACGACCAACATCGTTCGCCCTTCATCTGCCAAATCTCGCATTACTCCTAACACCTCACCAACCAACTCAGGATCGAGTGCTGAGGTCGGCTCATCGAACAACATCACTTCTGGATCAACAGCAAGAGCACGAGCAATAGCAGCACGTTGTTGTTGACCTCCGGATAGATGTCCAGGGTAGTAATCTTTACGTTCGTACAATCCCACTTTTTTCAAAAGTAGTTCAGCGTTTTCGATGGCTTGAGCTTTCGGTACGCCAAGCACATGAACTGGTGCTTCAATCACATTTTCTAGAACGGTTAGATGTGACCAAAGATTAAAACCTTGAAACACCATGGCTAAACGAGAGCGAATGCGCTGAACTTGTTTCTCATTAGCTGGAACTGACTCTCCTGCTCGGTTGTTCTTCATCTGGATAAGTTCACCATTTACCCAAATTTCACCGGCGGTCGGAGTTTCAAGAAGGTTAATACATCTAAGGAAGGTACTCTTACCTGAACCGGAAGAGCCGATGATGGAGATAACATCACCTTTATGAGCGGCAAGTGAAATGCCTTTCAAGACTTCATTTTGTCCAAATGTTTTGTGCAGGTCTTTTATATCTAGCGCTGGTACATCATTCATGCGCCTTACTCCCTGTGTTTTTGTCACTGCAATTAAGGGACTCCGCCCTCTTTGAATTGGAACAAACTATCACCACCCATCGCAAGTTGCAACAAATTATTAACCTAAATAATTCGAATAGATAGATACAACAATCAAATGAATATGCAATTTTTAGCAATATATTCTTTTAATGCTGAATATTAGACATAAAAAAGCCCCTCACAGGAAGGGGCTCTTTTTTGTAAAAATGTTAATTATTACTTAATCAACACCATAAAGTCAGACTTCTGAGCATTCGTATTGACCTTCTCAGAATCAACTTCACTGATCACAAGACCATCGTGATCCACTTTAAGATCGGTCACATCACCATGAGAGAAAAGAGAAACAAAGTCATAGCTATTTAGGTTTGCTTCAGCAGACTCCACGACAATAGATTGTGAGTAATCACTGGTAGAAGAAACTTTCAAATCTTGCTTCACACTGTCATCGAATGTGTAGTAGTACAATTCCGGAACAACGACATCACTCTCTAAAGTTGTAAATATCTTGTGTGTTACTCGGTGTAGTGTTCCAGAGTTAGACTCTGCACGATATGCGAGGCGGCTAAAGCCTTTATCTTGGTCATTGAAAGCAAAACCAGTATCAATCGTTGAACCTCTCACCACATGCGCTGCAGGCAGAGCATTTAGGTTGTAGTAAGCGCTTGGATCAATTGAGATATCCCATTTTGCGTCCTGGTACATCTTTTGGTTCAGCGCAACTGTCCAACCATTGATCGGTTTTTCAGCTGCAACACTGTAAGTCCAAGTTTCCGTTTTAGGTTCAAGCGGGTGGTAGAACTTCGTCGTTGACATAGGTAACTCTGCAACTTCGTAGTTGTAATCACCAACCAGTACACTGATGTCTAAAGTGTCATATTTAAAAGATGTTGGGTTCAAGATTGGTGAAGAACCAGTCATGCCAACCAACGGCAATGGTGATTCACTTGACCAATCGCGAATACCATATTGGTGCAGTTCTGTTTTCGCTGCGTCCGCATATTGCAGCACGACTGTCGACTCCATCTTCGAACCAATAGCTCTCACATCCAAAGAGTCAATGGAATAAGCAGGCTTAGACTCTTTAGCAACTTGAGATATAAAGTTGTACTCTAAGCCACCAGCTTCTGTTGCCACATAGTTAAGATCGGTTCGGGTAGTCTTATTAAAGTTACCATTTTTGTTACAAGCAGACACCGCCTCTCGATTCATCGAGAACGTTGAGTTTCTAAGGTTATTGTCCTGTAAAAAGTCTCGACTAAAGCTGTTTGCCGTAAATACGGTTCCAGAAGCATCAAGCAACTGATAAGTAAAGTAGCCATCCTCAGGAATGTCTTCTAGAACAAATTTTAAAGTAGTGCCTGATGGGTAGATAAAGTCGCCTTGACGGACACCATTCTTGTCAGAATAGAAACCAACAACCTTATCCCCTGTCAACTGTGCACTTACAGCTGGTTGATAAGTTAATACTTGATTGATGCCATTACCATCTACTCTACGCTCGTAAACAGTACAACTATCTTTTTGTGCGTTTGCTTCACTGATGACATTTGGGGCAGCAAAAGTAAAAGTGAATGTAGTTCTCGGTGTAGAACTGCCACCACCGCCACCGCCGCCGCCACCGCAACCGACCATTAATCCCGAAATGATTGCCACTAGCGGCAGTACTTTAAGCTGTTTCATGTCTTCTTCCTAAACTGAGCGGCAATGGTTAGCCAAAAAATCGTCTTTGCTCGGTACTAAGCAAGAATAAAGCCAGCTTTTAATATCACTCATGAATGATATCAATAAATATCGTTGAGTATTATTTCCGCAGAACCACATCTAATTTTATGCAACTTGTGTAATCGAATTACACACGAAATAACCAAGTTGTTCGCATGCCAGACACTTTCTGTAGTTTTCTTTCACATCTATTCTTAAAGTGATCTAAATCAATCACCCCAAAGGGCTATCTTGTTAGACTCCGCCCCAATGATGAGGAATTTTTTGTGCCTCAACACAACAAGTTATTAGCTATGCTTAGGCACGAGATATTCGTGTGACAAAATCTAATAATAGCTAGCATAGGACGTGCCGCAGGAAGCGGAAAAACACAATTCAATTTAGAATTCATAACTTTTAAATATATGAGGAATCTATGTCAGACGCAGTTAATAAAGCGCACTCTGATTCGGATATTGAGACTAAAAGCTACCGCGAGCTTCATCGTCCATCATCTGAGTTCGCAAGCCGTTCAGACTACCTAGACCACGAACTACAAATTATGAAGCCACGTCGATTTGGCTTGAACTTGCCAGGTCGTGACTTCCGCTTTGAGCTTGAAGACCTTGTTCCAGCACTTGCTGGTACTATCGGTATTATCGCAATGTACTCTGCGGTAATGATGTCTTGGGCTGAAGGTCTTACTGCAGCATGGGACCACGTCAACTTGGGCAAAGATTTTGCTATCGAAGTTGCACGTGTAGAAATGCTTATCCCTGCACTTCTTTTCTGTGTACTTGCTTCTGGTTTTATTAACCCTAAAGCCAACCTTGCAGGTAACCACGGTCCAATGATCCCTCTTATTGGTACCATCGCTCTTGCTGGTGCTCACCCTCTTGCATTGGCAATTCTAATCGGTGTGTTCGGTCTTCTATTGAGTTTCCTAAAAGGCGGCTCCAAACTGGTGAACCTCACCTCGGAAGGTACAGCCGGTGGCTTGCTTATCTTCTTGGGTTTGACTGGTACCATGAGCCAGATTACTTCGATTCAAGAATGGGCAGTTGGTCTACAATCTTCTACTGTTGAAGCTGGTAGCATGGGCTATGTTGGTCTGATCGTACTGGCAGTCACTATCGCACTATACGCATTCCTTGCAAAAGTGAACAAGCGTTGGCTTGCTATTCCGGTGTGTGCTTTCACTGGTCTTGCAATCGCTTTAGTACTTGGTG
The DNA here is from genome assembly GCF_027587135.1 of Vibrio sp. MM46. Lineage (NCBI taxonomy): Bacteria > Pseudomonadati > Pseudomonadota > Gammaproteobacteria > Vibrionales > Vibrionaceae > Vibrio > Vibrio sp. MM46. The sequence goes on along the minus strand of NZ_JAPPTO010000002.1, from coordinate 62,988 downwards.
CAGGTTTCGATATTAAATTCGTCACTGAAACCGGTCTTCCTAACCTAAACCCAGTTTACTGGTGGGGCAGTACTGAAGAAGGTTGGATGCTAGGTCTTCCTAACATGGAACACTTCATCGCATCTCTACCATTTGCAATTCTTGCCGTGGCAATGTGGTCTCCTGACTTCCTAGGTCACCGTATCTTCCAAGAATTGAACTACCCTAAAAAGACCGAAAAAGTATTGATGGACGTAGATGACACAATGACAATGTGTTCTATCCGTCAGATGGTAGGTACAGCAGTAGGTGGTGGTAACATCACTTCATCTTGGGGTACTTACATGATCCCAGCAGCGATCGCAAAACGCCCTATCCCTGGCGGTGCAATCCTTCTTGGTCTTCTGGTAATGATCATCGCAATCCTTGGTTTCCCAATGGATATCGCAGTATGGCCACCAGTAATGCGTGTTGCTCTTCTTGTAGGTGTATCTCTACCTCTACTTGAAGCAGGTATGCAGATGGTGAAAGACTCAAAAGATTCTCAAGCAGCAGGTATCTGTATCTTTGGTTCTGCAGTCGTTAACCCAGTTCTTGCTTGGGCACTGACTATGCTGCTAGACAACAATGGTCTGATTGGTGATAAAGAGCGCGCTTCTCGTCTATCCTTTGTCGATAAGATTGTGATCCCTGTAGGTGTACTTGTTATCTGTTTAGTCGCTATGCTTGCAGTAGGTATGCTAGAAGGACAATATGGCATTAAAGCTTGGCTATAATGACATTCGTTCAAAAATTGTGTGGGTAGCGCTCGTCGCTACCCAATTTTTATCGAGATTTTTTAGGATTTATTGATTTAGTTTAAGGTTTGCAAAATTTTTTTAGTGTAGCCTTGAATTGTGGTTGGGAAGAACCCACATTGTTAGCAGTGACAATATTTATAGTTTTATGACCCACTCTTTCTTATTTAAGACTATAAATATTGTTATTCATTAAGAGTGTACTGTTCTCCGTTTAACAGTGGAGATAGCTGGCTCAACGGCGAACCAGTACGTATTTTTTTCTACTACAAAGGTAGGTATGTCATGGCAGAGCAATTTGCTAAAGCTTGGGAAGGTTTTGCTGCAGGCGACTGGCAAAACGAAGTAAACGTTCGTGATTTCATTCAGAAGAACTACACTCCGTACGAAGGCGACGAATCTTTCCTAGTTTCTGAAGGTACTGAAGCGACTAACAAGCTTTGGGCTAAGGTAATGGAAGGTATCAAACAAGAGAACGCGACTCACGCTCCTGTTGATTTCGATACTTCAGTTATCTCTACCATCACTGCTCACGATGCAGGCTACATCGAAAAAGACCTAGAAACTATCGTAGGTCTACAAACTGAAGCTCCTCTTAAGCGTGCAATCATCCCTAACGGTGGTATCCGTATGGTTGAAGGTTCTTGCAAAGCTTACGATCGCGAGCTTGACCCACAAGTTAAGAAAATCTTCACAGAATACCGTAAAACGCACAACGCTGGCGTATTCGATATCTACACTCCAGATATCCTAGCATGTCGTAAATCAGGCGTTCTAACTGGTCTTCCAGATGCTTACGGTCGTGGTCGTATCATCGGTGACTACCGTCGTGTTGCTCTATACGGTATCGACCGTCTAATGCAAGACAAGCTAGCTCAATTCAAGTCTCTACAAGAGCGTTTTGAGAACGGTGAAGATCTACAGATGACTATGCAGCTTCGCGAAGAGATCGCTGAGCAGCACCGTGCACTTGGTCAAATGAAAGTTATGGCTGCGAAATACGGCTGTGACATCTCTCGTCCAGCTGAAACTGCACAAGAAGCTATCCAGTGGACTTACTTCGGTTACCTAGCAGCTGTTAAATCTCAAAACGGCGCAGCAATGTCTCTAGGTCGTACTTCTACTTTCCTAGATATCTACATCGAACGTGATATCGCTGAAGGTAAGATCACTGAAGTTGACGCACAGGAAATGATCGACCACTTCGTAATGAAACTACGTATGGTTCGTTTCCTACGTACTCCTGAGTACGATGATCTATTCTCTGGCGACCCAATCTGGGCAACAGAGTCTATGGGTGGTATGGGTCTTGACGGTCGTACGCTAGTTACACGTTCAAACTTCCGTTTCCTAAACTCTCTATACACAATGGGTCCTTCTCCAGAGCCAAACATCACTGTTCTTTGGTCTGAGCAACTACCTGAAGGCTTCAAGAAGTTCTGTGCAAAAGTATCTATCGATACTTCATCAATCCAGTACGAGAACGACGATCTAATGCGTCCAGACTTCGAGTCTGATGATTACGCAATCGCATGTTGTGTATCTCCAATGATCATTGGTAAGCACATGCAATTCTTCGGCGCTCGCGCTAACCTAGCTAAGACTCTTCTATACGTTATCAACGGCGGTGTGGATGAGAAACTGAAGATCCAAGTTGGTCCTCAAATGCCTAAGATCACTGACGAAGTTCTAGACTTCGACGATGTATGGGGCAAACTAGACCACTTCATGGATTGGCTAGCTAAGCAGTACGTGACTGCACTAAACAGCATCCACTTCATGCACGACAAGTACAGCTACGAAGCTGCGCTAATGGCTCTACATGACCGTGACGTTCGCCGTACTATGGCTTGTGGTATCGCAGGTCTATCTGTTGCAGCTGACTCACTATCTGCAATCAAATTCGCGAAAGTTAAACCAGTTCGTGACGAAGATGGCGTAGCAATCGACTTCGAAATCGAAGGCGACTACCCTAAATTCGGTAACAACGATGCTCGCGTAGATGACATCGCTTGTGAACTTGTTGAAGTGTTCATGAACAAGATTCGTCAGCTTAAGACTTACCGTGACGCAATCCCTACTCAGTCTATCCTAACTATCACTTCAAACGTGGTATACGGTAAGAAGACTGGTAACACGCCTGACGGTCGTCGCGCAGGTGCTCCTTTCGCACCAGGTGCTAACCCAATGCACGGTCGTGACGAAAAAGGTGCTGTAGCGTCTCTAACGTCTGTAGGTAAACTACCGTTTGCTCACGCTAAAGATGGTATCTCTTACACGTTCTCTATCGTACCTAACGCTCTAGGTAAAGATGAAGGTTCACAACGTGCTAACCTTGCTGGTCTAATGGATGGTTACTTCCACCATGAATCTGGTATCGAAGGTGGTCAACACCTAAACGTGAACGTTCTTAACCGCGAAACTCTAGAAGACGCTGTTAAGCACCCAGAGAAATACCCTCAGCTAACAATCCGTGTATCTGGTTACGCTGTACGCTTCAACTCTCTAACTGCAGAGCAACAAGCTGACGTAATCGCACGTACATTCACTGAGTCTCTATAAGACTGATTGAATTAGCACTTTAAGTGATAGAACAAAGGTCGATGCTGAAAAGCATCGACCTTTTTTTGTTTCTTGAACTAAAGTTGTGACATTACAAAAGATTTTGTCTGGGATCTTCCGTATGATGCGTAAAAAGCTTGCAAACATACACTATGAAACTCAGTAAATTATTCATCCTTGCGCTGCTATCACCGGCAGCAATCGCATCCACCAAATCCACAGTCTCTTTCACTCTCGATAACGATGGCATTTTTGGCGTTGACCAAGATTATACCAATGGTATTTTTCTCTCTTACGCGACTGAACAATTGCGTGAAGACGCAGAATGGAAATGGTTTACATTAAATGATTCTAGCCAAAGCAACGTCGATAAGATTGAATTAGTGCTTGGGCATAAAATGTACACGCCAAGTGACATCGAAGCCGACTACCCACTTGTCAACGATCGTCCTTACGCGGGCTACTTACATACTGAAATCAACTATATCTCACTCACCGCTGATAAAGCTGTTCGCTACAATTTCACTATCGGCGCAACGGGTGAGAGCTCACTGTCTGAAAAGGCGCAAGAGCTGGTTCATAGCATTACTGGTTCAACCGATCCACAAGGTTGGGATTACCAAATTGATGACGAGTTGGCATTTAGCGTCGGCTACCGAGCGTTCAACAAATTGATGCGTAGCGAAGGCAAAACGACACAGTGGGAAATTACCAACGTTAACGATATTAACGCAGGTAATTTCCGAAGTGACGTTTCACAAGGTGTCATGTTTCGTTGGGGTACTAACTTAGCCAACAGCGTAGGTGCCGCAAACATCAGCGTTGAAAGTCCATTCCATGCCAGCATGTTAGCTAAGAGCACATCAAGTTGGTTCTTATTCACGGGCTTTGAAGGTCGTTACCGCTTTAACGATATCACTATTGAAGGCGACCGTTCAGGTCTACCAGAGCCATCAGACCAATATGATGTCACACTACAGAACTGGCAAGCGAGTGCCGTTGCAGGTGCGGCTTGGTACAACCAAAACTATGGCGCAAGCTTAACATTTACAGTGAAAACGCCAGACTATGAGGAAGCCCAAACTGACGTTTACGGTACAGGCTCTTTGTCTTTGTTCGCCTTCTTCTAAAGAAATCTCCCCATACGGCGTGTGAGTTTTCATTCGCCGTTGTCTTTGCTCAATATCTCGCCAACGAAAGCCCACTTAGACTGTTTTAACCCTGCAATTTGTAATAAAATAACGGTCAGAATTTATTAAAAATGAGAGCAAAAGATGTCAACAACTGGTCGTATTCACTCGTTTGAGTCATGTGGTACCGTAGACGGACCTGGTATCCGTTTTATCGTCTTCTTGCAGGGTTGCTTAATGCGTTGTAAGTATTGCCATAACCGCGATACATGGGACACGCATGATGGCAAGGAAGTTACGGTTGAAGAGATTATTGCTGAAGCAAAAACTTACCGTCACTTCATGAACGCATCAGGTGGTGGCATTACTTGTTCCGGTGGTGAAGCGATGCTTCAGCCTGAGTTCGTTCGTGACTTCTTCCGCGCTGCTCAAGCAGAAGGCATTCACACTTGTTTGGATACTAACGGCTACATCCGTAAACACACCGACGTGATCGATGAAGTGTTGGATGCGACTGACCTAGTCATGCTTGACCTAAAACACATGAAAGATGAGATTCACCAAGACTTCATTGGTGTGTCTAACCGTCGTGTTTTAGACTTTGCTCGTTATCTACATAAAATTGGTCAAAAGACTTGGATTCGTTATGTGGTTGTTCCTGGCTACACGGACGAACCAGAAGCCGCTCATATGCTTGGTGAATTCATTAAAGATATGGATAACATTGAAAAAGTAGAGCTTCTGCCATACCACAAACTCGGCGCACACAAATGGGAGGCGCTTGGTGTTGAATATCCTCTTGATGGTGTAAATCCTCCATCTAAAGAAACTATGGACGAAATCCAGTCAATTCTTTCCCAATACCACTCAAATGTGAAATACTAAGTAGCATTAGGTTATTGAATAGATTAAAAATACCAGCAACTTGCTGGTATTTTTTTACCTATACGTAGGTATATGTGTCTAACGGACCAGCAGGTCTTGTGCCCTATCCAACTCATATTAGACGTATTAGGAATACGAAACCGTAAGTAAAGCTCATAGGAAAAGCGTTGGGATAACACATGGATTGGTTTAGTTTTGTTTCGATCATCATTATTTTCTGGGTCGTCGTCGTTTATTGTCTCCCCGATTGGCGAAGAGTCGTTTGGCCTAAAATGGAACAAGAAAAGCCATTCCAACATTTAGTCTTCGCGACACTTTTCTTGATTAGCGTTTTGTGGTCTGCCCGAGCAGGGGTAAAAGAAGGGTTACAAATTCATTTCCTTGCTTTAACCACGCTAACTATGATGTATGGTTGGCGCATGGCTTATCTATTTTGCATCCCTGCGATGGTCGTCAACCACTTGATTCATGACATATCGTTGTTGATGTTGCCAAGCGCGCTGGTGCTCTCTGCACTGATTCCAATACTTATCAGTTACAGCATCTTTCTTCTGAGTTACCAGTACTTACCACGTAACATCTTCGTATTCATTTTTGTGGCAGGATTCTTCAATGGTGCACTTACCGGCAGCCTCCACTTGCTGATCAATTCTTTTTACCGCCTATCTGTGGGCCACTATGATTGGCAAACCATCCAGCACAATTACTTTGTGTTTGTTCCGTTACTCGCTTTCCCTGAAGGTCTTCTTAATGGAATGGCTTTAGCGGTACTGACCGTTTTTAAGCCTGAGTGGCTGAGAGTTTTTTCGGACCGTGACTACATATACAACCATTATCACAAATAAGTTGTAACGCCCCATTCATACTGCATTTGTAAACTGGTTAAATTCGATAATTCTTGCCATTTTTCATATTAAATATGTGTTGAGATCATGTTTCACCTTCATCCGAAACGTTAACCTAAGCACATTAAAAATGTATTAGATTATTTAGTGAGGTCACCATGGAAATGTCAAACGCTCAACGTTTGATCCTATCAAACCAGTACAACCTAATGTCTCAACTTGATCCTAACAACGCGGCAAAATACAAGCGTCTACAGACTATTGTAGAGCGTGGTTACGAGCTACAAATGCGCGAGTTGAACAAAGATTTTGGCTGCATTACAGAAACCGAGTGTCGTGAAATCATCGACATCATGGAGATGTACCACGCAATGCAAGAATCAAACAAAATGCTGGATGACGAAGAGCGCGGTAAAGTCGACCAGCGTCGCCTTCAGTTCCTTGGCTTTGATATTGCGACAGAAGCACAACAAGTACACTATGTGCGCTTCCTAGTGGATTCAGAAGGTCTTTACCCTCAATTTGATAAAGCTGATCACCACTTCAATAGCCAAATGCCAATGTTAGACAAATACCGCCGCATGCTAAAAACCTGGCGCAACTGTCCTCGTCAATACCACCTATGTGCAAACGAGCTAGCACAAATCTTTAGTGCATAATTCAGCAAGTATTTGAAAAGGAGGGCAAAGGCTCTCCTTTTTTCTTTTCCCCTGTCACAAGTCAAGCTCATTCTATCAGCACAGTTTTATCTTTCATTCTCCAGACTTGTATACGAATCACTAATATCAGTGATTCAAAGCCAAATATCTGATTTCTATCACTCCTATTCACAACATAAATTTTTCAATCTCCAAACAGTGATTCAAATGTCACTTTTGCAATAAATTCATAATTGTTAAGCAAAATTGGAAATCCCCGACTAGGCTTAAAATGAGAAAGGGAGTGATTGAAAGGTACCTATCCATCGTTCTCCGTTGCAGTGAAAAAGTGTCCATAAAGCAAAGTCTTTGGTGTTGTCTAGCTTACTTCCAGTACAAACCAAACGTGATAACAGGACGTATAACTTCATACAACGAAGGGCATATCAAAGGTGGATAAGCCTGCGTCAACGTTCGTCGGTAGACTGACTAGTTAAAGGGGAAAGCGACATGAGTATTTTCGACCACTATCAATCAAGATATGAAGCTGCAAAAGATGAAGAGATGTCGTTACAGGATTTCTTAGCCCTGTGTAAAGACGACAAAAGCGCTTACGCTAATGCTGCAGAACGCCTACTGATGGCTATCGGAGAGCCAGAAGTCATTGATACTGCTCAAGATCCAAGACTGAGCCGTATATTCTCGAACCGAGTCATCTCACGTTATGAAACCTTCAAAGACTTCTATGGCATGGAAGATGCGATTGAGCAGATTGTTTCTTATCTCAAACATGCCGCACAAGGTTTGGAAGAGCGTAAACAAATTCTGTACTTACTCGGTCCTGTTGGTGGTGGTAAGTCATCACTTGCCGAAAAGCTAAAAGCCCTAATGGAAAAAATGCCCGTTTATGTGCTTAGTGCGAACGGCGAACGAAGCCCAGTTAACGATCACCCTTTCTGTCTGTTCAATCCGACAGAAGATGGCGAGATCTTGAAGAAAGAATACGGCATCGAACATCGTTACCTACGATCTATCATGTCACCGTGGGCAGCAAAACGTCTGCATGAATTTGGTGGTGATATCACCAAGTTCAGAGTGCTGAAAGTACGCCCTTCCATCCTCGACCAAGTGGCTATTGCTAAAACCGAGCCAGGCGATGAAAACAACCAAGACATTTCGTCCCTCGTTGGTAAAGTCGATATTCGTCAGTTAGAGCATTACTCACAAGACGACCCAGATGCCTACAGTTACTCTGGTGCGCTGTGTAAAGCGAACCAAGGTTTGATGGAATTCGTAGAGATGTTCAAGGCGCCAATCAAGGTGCTACACCCTCTATTAACCGCAACTCAAGAAGGCAACTTTAATGGTACCGAGGGACTGTCTGCGATTCCATTCGACGGTATGATTCTGGCTCACTCGAACGAATCTGAGTGGCAAACCTTCCGCAACAATAAGAACAATGAGGCGTTCTTAGACCGTGTGTACATAGTGAAAGTACCTTACTGTTTACGTGTGTCGGAAGAAGTGAAGATCTACCAGAAACTGCTTGAAAACAGTGAGCTTTCTAAAGCACCTTGCTCACCAAGTACGCTCGAAACTCTGGCACAATTTAGTATTCTTTCGCGACTTAAAGAGCCTGAGAACTCGTCCATCTTCTCTAAGATGCGAGTGTACGATGGTGAAACACTGAAAGACACCGATCCGAAAGCGAAGAGCTACCAAGAGTACCGTGACTACGCAGGCGTTGACGAAGGTATGAACGGTCTATCAACTCGTTTCGCCTTCAAAATCTTATCTCGCGTGTTCAACTTCGACCAAACGGAAGTAGCGGCCAACCCTGTTCACCTGTTCTATGTTATTGAACAGCAAGTAGAACGTGAGCAGTTCCCTTCAGAAATGGCAGAGAAGTACCTTGAATTCTTGAAAGGCTATCTAGTGCCTCGTTATGTCGAGTTCATTGGTAAAGAAGTTCAAACTGCATACCTAGAGTCTTACTCTGAGTACGGTCAGAATATCTTCGACCGTTACGTCACATATGCAGACTTCTGGATCCAAGACCAAGAATATCGCGATCCAGAAACAGGTCAACTGTTCGACCGTGCTTCTCTAAATGCTGAATTAGAGAAGATCGAGAAAACAGCGGGCATCTCTAACCCTAAAGATTTCCGAAACGAAATCGTAAACTTTGTGCTTCGTGCGAAAGCCAATAACAATGGTCAAAACCCAGTTTGGACCAGCTACGAAAAACTGCGCACGGTAATCGAGAAAAAAATGTTCTCCAATACCGAAGAGCTGCTTCCGGTTATCTCATTCAATGCGAAAACGTCTTCTGAAGATCAGAAGAAACACGACGACTTTGTCGCTCGCATGATGGAAAAAGGCTACACCGAGAAACAGGTTCGCCTACTTTCTGAGTGGTACCTACGAGTACGTAAGTCATCCTAACCAGTTTGAGTTAGGTCGCTTGTGAAACATGAAGAGGGCTATTTCATGGCGCAATTTATAGACCGAAGGCTCAATGGCAAGAACAAGAGCGCTGTTAATCGACAGCGCTTCTTGAAGCGCCATAAAGAGCAGATTAAAGAGTCGGTAGCTGACGCAGTGAATCGACGCTCGATCACGAACACGGAAACGGGCGAAGACGTCGCAATACCGCACAAAGACATTAACGAACCTATGTTTCATCAGGGTAAAGGGGGCGTACGTGACCGTGTGCACCCTGGTAACGACCAATTTATCACGGGTGATAAAATTGAACGTCCGAAAGGTGGAGGTCAAGGCGGCGGTGCTGGTGAAGGCAATGCTAGCCCCGACGGCGAAGGTCAAGACGAGTTCGTTTTCCAAATCTCAAAAGACGAATATCTCGACATCTTATTTGAAGATTTAGAGCTACCAAATCTCGAGAAAAACCAAATTGCCAAAATCACAGAGTGGAAGACCCATCGCGCGGGTTATCAAACCGCGGGTATTCCATCCAACATTGCCGTCGTTCGCTCGTTACAACAATCTCTGGCGCGACGCACTGCAATGACAGCAGGTAAAAAACGTCTTCTTAACGAGCTAGAGGATGAACTAACTCGCATCAAGAACATTGAGCCTGCACAACAGCTCGAAGAAAATCGCTTGAAGAAGGAAATCGAAGAGTTACGTAAGAAAATCGAAAGCGTACCCTTCATTGATACCTTCGACTTACGTTTCAAGAACTATGAGAAGCGCCCTGTGCCATCGAGCCAAGCGGTCATGTTCTGTCTAATGGATGTATCCGGTTCTATGGATCAAGCCACCAAAGACATTGCAAAACGCTTCTATGTGCTTTTGTATCTTTTCTTAACTCGCACGTATGAGAATGTTGAAGTGGTCTTCATTCGCCACCACACCCAAGCGAAAGAAGTAGACGAGCACGAGTTTTTCTATTCGCAAGAAACGGGGGGCACTATCGTATCGAGCGCGCTCAAGCTGATGAATGAGATCGTTCAAGACCGCTACCCTGTGGGTCAATGGAACATCTACGCGGCTCAGGCATCCGATGGCGATAACTGGGCAGACGACTCACCCCGTTGTCGTGACCTACTCGTCAATAAGTTACTGCCAAATTGTCAGTACTATTCATACATCGAGATCACTAGACGTTCCCATCAAACGCTGTGGCATGAGTATGAAAAGCTTTCCGAAGCCTTTCCAAACTTCGCCATGAAAAACATCCGCTCTGTGGAGGATATCTTCCCAGTCTTCCGTGAACTATTCCAAAAAGAAAATGCGTAAGGAGGCTAGCGATGAATACCGCAACGACAAACCTTTCGGGGGAAGCCTCGAAGAAACGCAGAGATAATATGCTGCCAGATGGTCCAGACTGGACATTTGAACTGCTGGAGCGTTACCACAAGGAAATCAAGCGTGTCGCGGAGCTTTATCGCCTCGACACCTACCCTAACCAAATCGAAGTCATCACCTCAGAGCAAATGATGGACGCATACTCAAGCATCGGTATGCCTATCAACTACAACCACTGGTCGTTTGGTAAAAAGTTCATCCAAACAGAGCAGAACTATAAGCACGGTCAAATGGGTCTAGCTTACGAGATCGTCATTAACTCAAACCCATGCATCGCTTACCTGATGGAAGAGAACACCATCACTATGCAGGCACTGGTTATTGCTCACGCATGCTATGGGCACAATTCGTTCTTTAAAGGCAATTACCTGTTCCAAACTTGGACCGATGCCAGCTCTATCATCGATTATCTATTGTTTGCGAAGAACTACATTGCGGAATGTGAAGAGCGTTATGGTGTGCACGAAGTCGAGCAGCTTCTAGACTCTTGCCATGCACTTATGAACTTCGGCGTTGACCGTTATAAACGTCCTGAAAAGATTTCAATTAACGAGGAGAAAGCGCGTCAGGAAGAGCGTGAAGCTTACCTGCAATCGCAAGTGAACGAGTTATGGCGTACCGTTCCACAATCGAAAACCAAAGAAGAAGACATTAAAGTTCGTTTCCCTAGCGAGCCACAAGAGAACCTGCTCTATTTCTTTGAAAAACATGCTCCTCTGCTTGAGCCATGGCAACGTGAGATTGTGCGTATCGTTCGTAAGGTAAGCCAATACTTCTATCCTCAAAAACAAACTCAGGTCATGAACGAAGGCTGGGCAACATTCTGGCACTACACCATTCTTAATCACCTTTATGATGAGGGTTTGGTGTCTGAGAAGTTCATTCTCGAATTTCTACACAGTCACACTAGTGTGGTTGCACAGCCACCATATAACAGCCCTTACTTTAGTGGCATCAACCCTTATGCGCTTGGTTTTGCGATGTTCCGCGATATCAAACGTATCTGTGAAGAACCAACAGACGAGGACAAAGAGTGGTTCCCTGAACTAGCAGGAACAGACTGGTTAGACGCGGTTCACTTTGCCATGCATAACTTCAAAGATGAAAGCTTTATTAGCCAATACTTATCACCGAAGCTCATGCGTGATTTCAAGTTGTTTGCCATCAATGACGATGATCGTAAAAACTTCATCGAAGTTGCCGCCATTCACGATGAGATCGGTTACCGACGCATTCGTGAAACGCTAGCTGCGCAATATAACTTGGCGAATTTAGAGCCAAATATTCAGGTGTTTAACGTAGATGTCCGCGGTGACCGCTCATTAACGCTGCAATATGTCCCCCATAACCGTATTCCTTTGGATAACAGTTATGAAGAAGTACTTAAGCATGTATATCGCTTGTGGGGCTTCGACGTAATTTTGGAAGAAGTCAAAGACACCGGACACAGAGAGATCCTCTCAACATGTCCGAAACGCAATCAGTACGACACCAATATCTAACCGATACAGCTTCCAATCTATCGTAGATACAAAAAGGCTCCTCAATGAGGAGCCTTTTCTAATTTTGAAATCAATACCAAGCTTATTGTGCTTGCTTAGCGACAATCGCACGTACTGCTTCTAAATCTTCTGGCGTATCCACACCGGCTGCTGGCGCTTCTTTTGCAACTTCCACATGAATCTTTTCGCCGTACCAAAGTACGCGAAGCTGCTCTAGGCACTCGATTTGTTCAAGTGCACTTGGCTGCCAATTCACATAGGTATTGATAAAACCAGCACGGTAAGCGTAGATGCCGATGTGACGCATCAATGGGTTCGCGATCGTTTTGTCTTGTTTAGCAAAGTTGTCACGATCCCATGGAATCGTTGCTCGGCTAAAATACATGGCATAGCCACGCTCATCCGCGACCACTTTTACCGCATTCGGGTTGAAGACTTCCTCTTCCGATTCGATCTCCACCGCAAGCGTTGCCATGGGCGCATCGCAACCTGCTAAGTTATCAGCCACTTGGCGAATGATAGACGGCGGAATCAATGGTTCATCACCCTGAACATTCACCACAATATGGTCTGCAGGAATCGCCATTTTCTCTACTACTTCGGCTAGTCGCTCAGTGCCAGATTCGTGGTTTGGCGAGGTCATACAAACCTTGCCACCAAACTGCTCTGCTGCCACTGACACTCGCTCATCGTCAGTTGCAATAATCACATCTTCTGCACCCGCTTGTAACGCTTGCTCGTAAACCCATTGGATCATAGGTTTACCACCAATATCTGCCAATGGCTTACCTGGTAAGCGGCTTGACGCATAGCGTGCAGGAATGACAACCGTAAAAGACATTAGCGTCCCTCGTCCATGCTCATGGTTCGAGCTTCTGGCTCAAGCAGAACAGGAATACCCTCTTTTATTGGGTAAGCAAGGCGATCCAATTTGCAGATCAACTCTTGATTATCTTTATCGTACGTCAGCTTACCTTTGCACACAGGGCAAGCTACAATCTCAAGCAGACGGTGATCCATAAGTCGCTTTAACCTCTTTTATTCGATTTAAAATTCGCTCTGCATCGTTTGATTCAAACTGAGCAGAAACAGGCAGATACCACCAATTATCTTGCGCATAGCTGTCACATTTGACGGCATCTTTTTCTGTCATAATCACATTCGCCCCTTGTTGAGCCAATGCGTGCAATTCTTGCTGGTCAAAGTCTTGATGGTCGGCAAAACCCTTCGTTACTTTAACGTCAGCGTTCATCGCATTAAGTGTATTAAAAAATCGTGGCGGATGTCCGATCCCAGCAAATGCAACGAGGTCTTGCAGTTCGCTCACCTCGACTTGCTGTTTTGTCTTTAAATTAACGGCTTTCGATGGCGCTAAAGACATTGGCATTTCGTTTTGCTGAGCTTGACCACCGTTAGTGATAATAAAATCGACGTTAGAAAGACGCTCTACCCCTTCGCGAAGCGGACCAAGCGGTATAAGGCTTTCATTACCAAAGCGACGATTACCATCAACAATAACAAACTCGATATCTCTCTCAAGCGCGTAATGTTGAAGCCCATCATCCGTAACAATGATATCAACGCCCACTTCTAGTAATGCTTTCACTGCATTAACACGGACTGGATCCACTGCCATTGGTGCGCCAGTTCTGCGATAGATAAGCTTAGGTTCATCACCACAATGTTTAGCAGGCGTACTATCATCAAGCAATAACGGATATTGCGGTGCTTTCGCGCCATAGCCTCTAGACACCACTCCAGGCTTAAAACCAAGCTGCTGCAATTGCTCTACCAGCCACACCACAACTGGGGTTTTGCCGTTCCCACCAGCAGTAATGTTACCAACAACGACAACAGGTACAGGCGCTTTATACGCTTGTTTTTTTCCAGATTGGTATTGTTGTCGCTTAGACTTACTAATTGCACCGAATAGCAGACTAAGTGGCCACAGTAGTGGCCACAGTAAGTACTTGAGAGGATGGTTTTCGAACCAGATTTTTTCAATCACAGCGCTTAAGCACCAAATTGGATTCGGTGAAGTTGGGCATAAGCGCCATCTTTCGCGATTAAATCGGCATGGCTACCACGCTCAACAATTGCACCTTCGTCCACAACCAAAATTTCATCTGCATTCTCAATCGTAGATAGGCGGTGGGCAATCACCAATACGGTTTTGTCTTTCTGTAGCTCATCCAGAGCAGATTGGATTGCTCGTTCAGATTCGGTATCTAGAGCAGATGTTGCCTCATCAAGAATAAGAACTGGCGCATCACGTAATAAAGCTCGAGCAATTGCTACACGTTGACGCTGCCCACCAGAAAGGCTTGCACCGTTCTCACCTATCATCGCGTCGAGTCCACCATCCATCTTACTGATGAACTCCATCGCATGAGCTAGGCTGGCTGCGCGTTCAATGTCTTCACGTGAATACTTGCCTTCTGTTGCGTAAGCAATATTGTTCGCAATCGTATCGTTAAACAGATGTACGTTTTGCGAAACCAGAGCAAACTGCTCACGTAAGTTTTTCAGCTCATAGTCACGGATATCATGACCATCAAGTGAGATAGCACCGCCACTTACATCGTAGAAACGGTTAAACAAATTCGCAATGGTACTCTTACCTGAACCTGAGCGCCCCACTAAGGCAACTGTTTTGCCTCGTGGAATATCAAAGCTGACATTTTCCAATGCAGGCTTTTCAGAACCTTCATAGGTAAAGCTTACATCTTTCACTGCAACGTCGCCTTTTGCTCGCTCGACAGTGAATTTGCCTTCGTTCTTTTCTGTATCCAAATCCACAAGAGCGAACAAGGTTTGGCTCGCCGCCATACCACGTTGGAACTGTGACGTTACGCTTGTTAGTGCTTTCAATGGACGCATCAAACCAAACATCGCAGAGAATACAACAGTAAATGTACCTGGCGTTAACTGGTCTTTAATTGAGTCAATACTTGCAAGATAAAGCACCACAACAATAGCAATAGACGCAATCATCTGGATGATTGGGTTTGCCGCTGCTTGAGCTGTCACCAACTTCATGCTTTGTTGGCGCATTTGGTTACTTACTTTCTCGAAGCGTTTACCTTCGATATCTTGGCCGCCATAACTCAGTACTACTTTGTGACCTTTCAGCATTTGCTCTGCAGAGGCAGTCACATTGCCCATCATCGTCTGCATGTTTCTCGAGATCTTTCTGAATCGCTTAGAAACAACGCTAATACCAAAAGCAACAACAGGAGCAACAGCAAACAAAACCAAAGACAATTGCCAGCTGTTATAGAACATCAGAACCAACAAACCAATGATGCTTGCGCCTTCACGCACAATGCTAACTAGCGCAGAACTAGTCGCCGCTGAAACTTGTTCAGAGTCATAAGTAATTCGAGAAAGTAGATTGCCTGTTTTTTCTTTATCGAAATAAGAAACAGGCATATGCATAAAATGATTAAACACCATGCGACGGATTTGCATTACCACATTGCCGGATACCCAGCTCAAACAATAAGTGGAAACAAATCCACTTACGCCACGAATAAACATCATGGCGAAAACGATAAGTGGAAGTGTACGTAGAAAATCAGATTCCGCACTACCAAAACCTTCATCTAGAAGCGGTTTTAGCAAGGAGATCATGTAGGTATCAGAGATAGCATTAACAACCAATGCTACAACAGCAACGATTAGACCTGACTTATAAAGGCGAATAAATTGCCATAGACGCTTAAACGTCTGCCAAGTCGTTTCATCAGTATTTATCGACATAGAAGTGCTTTGTTTTCTTACATTAAGACTCTTATTCTACTCCGTTACGCAGCATCTGCCTATACCAAGGGTCAAATGTCTCACTTCGTTTCGTTTCAAAATACCAATTCTCTTGCTCAATAAGGACGCTTATTTGACCGCCATTCCCCGTATCCAGCCATTTCGCATTGGCGTTCTCGTACGCTAAAACCACGTTATTTGCAGGCATTCCCCACTGATTCCCTTTTGCCAGAGATGCGATCGCCAGTTTTGGGGCAATCGCTTCAACAAACTTGGGGTTAGAAGAGCTCTTACTTCCGTGATGCGGGACAATCACAACATCACTTTTTAACTGATCGGGCTTTCTCACCAAGATCCATTCACTAACGGCTTCAATATCGCCCGTTAATAGCAACTTAAAATCCGTTTTGGTATCGACGACACGAATCACGCATGAATGTGGGTTATATGCACGTTTAACCAACTTCGGAGGCCAAAGAACTTCAAATTCTAGCGCTTGCCATTTCCATCGTTCCCCTGCAATACAAGGTTGGTAGTTAGCGTAGTTTTGGCTACTAAACTTACGAACTGGGGCGAAGTGCCTTTCGATATATGCACGTCCTCCAGCATGATCTGAGTCGGCGTGGCTGACGACAAACATGTCGATAGAACCGAACCCTCTGCGATACAAGATAGGAGCAATAACTTGTTCAGCAATACTTCCATAAGCCCATGTTTTACCCGTGTCATATAAAAGCACTTCTCCGTCTTTTTCTAGGAGCACTGCAAGTCCATGCCCAACATCTAACACATCAATACGCCAACCATCGGATTTTCGTTCATACCACAACACCAGACTTGTGATGACCAAGAACAAAACACCTGAAGCTTCTCGATTTAAAAATCGCATCGAAAGCACACAAACGCCCAATACCAGCACCCACAACGTTGCCTGTGAGCTAAGAGATTGCCAACTCCCCAAAGCAAATGGCAAAGACCAAGTAAGGGGTACAAGCATCCAATCTAACCACTGCCACAGCATGTTCGCCAAGTGCACTGAAAACGGGGTAATGATAAGTGCAACAAACATCAGTGGAACGACAACAAAACTGAACCAAGGGATAAAAATGAGGTTATATAAAATAGAGGAGAGGCTCGTCCCGGCAAAAAACAACCCACTAATCGGAATGATCAACACAGTGAGTACTAACTGAATTTTGAATAAGGTACCCAGTTTCCTAATCCAATTGCCACGGCTATGTTGTACACAATTCACTGCAAATAAAACGGCGATAACAGAGAGATAAGACAGCCAAAAGCTCATAGTGAGTGCAGAAAACGGCTCGATGCACAACTGTATTGCTACAGCAAGGAGCAGCACGCGCCAAGCGCTCCAATAAATCAAAGCAGACTTTAATAACAAGTAAATCAAACATACTGAAAAAGCTCGAGTCGTAGGCAAAGAGAAGTCTGCTAACCATGAATACAAAAAAGCAGTAGCAAGCCCAAACAAGGAAGGTAAAAAGACAAATTTTGGCAAAGCGTACCTAACAACAACCCCAAAGCTCATACCAAAAGCAAACGCCATTCCTATATGTAAACCCGAAATCGAGACCAAATGCAGTAAGCCACTATCACGTAGGAGTTGCCAGTCATATCGAGACAGAAGCGTACGGTCACTAAACGCCAAAGCACGAATAAGAGCGAAGTGTTCAAGCTGAACAATGTGCTTATGAACGACGGCGATAATTTGCGTTCTTAATGATGATCGCTCACGAATAAGCCACGCTGAATCCTTTGAAACGGTCGCCCTTGCCACAATGCCCTTTCCTACTGCCTGTTTTTCGGCGTCATGACCTGCTTCGTTTAAGAGCCCAAAGATGGGTTTAATTGTCACTTCGGTAGTGAACTCACTGTTAACTGCGAGTGGGAAAGGCGTTATCAACCGGATTTTCGGTTTAAAAAAAGGTAACAAGTTTTGAGAATTCACCTGATGGACACGCGCAATTCCTTCATATCCGTGACTTATTTGCGTAAAAGGGCTGTCAACTTTGCCATTTATGGTAATATTCACCCCTGCTTGAAACAGGGCTTGTCTTTGATGCTCCATAACATTGCCGTGGATAATGACAACCATAAAGCCCGAAATTACGCCTATGCTCAATAAGCCACGTCGTAATTTTATTATTGAGCCAGTGGCAATTATTCCCAGCAGCAACCAACGCCAATCTGGTATCGTCGGCCACCATGCAGACGAAATAACGCTCGCTACAAATAAAGCCAAGGTCAAACTTTTTTCTAAGAGAGTCATGTCGTCCTATGCCTAGAAAGCTGATAAAACGCTTCATGCCAGATCATGAAATGATCAAACGCCAAAAAGCACTGAAGGTCTTCGGCAACGTTTTATATAACCCAAACTTGTGGTGTTTAAATCGTCGCTCTGCGTCTGGTGCTTTTGCTGTTGGTCTGTTTATGGCGTTTGTCCCGCTTCCGAGTCAGATGATCATGGCGGCAGGTCTTGCCATCATGCTTGGTGTTAACTTGCCTCTATCAGTCGCACTTGTTTGGATCAGTAACCCAATTACCATGCCAGTGCTGTTCTACTTTGCTTACAAGCTTGGCGCCTTGGTCATGCATGTACCACCACAACCATTCCACTTTGAATTGTCGTGGGAATTCATCATGCAGCAAATGAACACCATAGGACCTCCGTTCTTACTTGGCTGCGCGATCTGTGGCGTAGTGTCAGCAATCATTGGTTATTTCGGTATTCGTGGTCTTTGGCGTTATTCAGTCGTGAGAAGCTGGCAAAAGCGTAAAGTACGATAAGCGCTTATTCACCAGTTGGCAGGTTATGACGCGTTGAATGGAAAACAGTTAACGTTAGAAATGAAAGGTGATGTAACTCAAGTATGAAACGCATCGAGCCAATTAGAGATAGCAACGATATAGATAAAAAGGACCGATAATAATCGGTCCTTTTTTGTTGTCTGTTATTTGCGAACGGCTCGCTGAGCTTTGTAGATTACTTGGAACTCAATACCGCCGCTGGATTAAGTTTCGCTGCGCGGGAGGCTGGGTACCATGTAGCCAACAAACTCAAGATAATCGCCGTAATTGAAACCAAAGCAACATCTGGCCAATGCAATTGCGATGGCAAGAAGTCGACAAAGTAGATATCCCCCGAAAGAAATTGGTGACCAATTAAGGCTTCCAACCCCTTAATAATCGGTGTGAGGTTGAGAGCGACAAGAACGCCAACGACACTACCCGCAAGACTACCAAATACGCCCGAGAATACGCCTTGCCAAACGAAGATACGCTTAATCAAACTGTCTTTTGCACCCATAGTACGAAGAATCGCAATCTCAGCCGCGCGATCTTTAACCGCCATCATCAATGTCGAGACAATATTGAAACACGCGACACCAATCACTAGCACCATTACCAGGTACATAATGGTACGAACAAGTTGGATATCACGGTACAAAAAGCCAAATTGTTGTTGCCAGCTTTTTAGGTAAACATAAACATCAATTCGGCTACCGACTTCACGTACAATTGATGGTGCATTCAACACATCATCCGTCTTCAGCGAAATACCTGTAACGCCATCACCTAAGCGGGCATAGGCTTGAGCATCCTTGAGTGGTACTAGCGCTAATGAATGATCGATTTGACCGTTAAGCGTTAAAAAACCAGCGACTTTGACTCGGACTCGCTTTGGGGCTTGTACCTTATTCGTACTGCCTGATTGCGGGATCATTAAAGTAATATAGTCACCAACATCGACCTTTAACTCATTGCCGACACCACGCCCAAGAATCACTTGCTGTTGACCTGAGTAAAAATTTTGCCACGCCTGTGGGTCAATAAAGTCAGACATACTAGAAACAGCTTGCTCAAAAGCTGGATCCACACCGCGAACTTCTATTGCTTTTAGCTTACTGCCCTTCTCTGCTAACCCTGTAAACCGAACATAAGGTGCGGCAGCAACCACATGCTCATGACTTAGGGCTTGCTTCATGGTTTTGGTATAGTTGTGCAGTGGACCATTCACCCCCTCTAACTCACCATGTGGAATCACAGAAAGCACACGAGACTGTAACTCTCGTTCAAAGCCATTCATCGCAGATAAGCCAATGATGATGACTGCTACGCCAACCGCAATACCTATGGTGGAGGAAAGAGAAATGAACGATACCATCTTGTTACGCTTTTTAGCGCGACTGAAACGTCCACCAATCATCAATGCTAAAGATGAAAACAAAATTAGCCCTCCACGGTTGCTGTGTCTGTGGTAAAACGATCCACCAGCAAACCATCTTGCATATGCATTTGGCGATCCATTTTCGCGGCCAGCTCGTTATCATGAGTGACAACTAAGAAAGCAATATTCGACTCCTGATTTAACTCACGCATTAAGTCGTAAATCGCTAGCGCCGTATTGTGATCTAAGTTACCAGTCGGCTCATCTGCTAAAACCAAGTCAGGCTTATTGACCAAAGCTCGTGCGATAGCCACACGTTGGCGCTCACCACCAGAAAGTTCTGACGGACGATGATCCATTCGATGTCCCAACCCCACCTTCTCCAGAAGGGCTTTTGCTTCCGTTTTCGCATCTGCAACTTTCGCCCCACCAATCAACAGTGGCATTGCAACATTTTCAACCGCTGTGAAATCAGCCAGCAGATGATGGAATTGATACACAAAGCCAAGATGCTTATTGCGCAATGCTGCTTGTTTGTTGGAGCTCAAAGCAGACAGGTTCTGTCCCAGAAAATCCACTTCTCCTTGAGATGCATCGTCTAATGCTCCAAGGATGTGGAGCAACGTACTCTTACCCGAGCCTGATGAACCGACAATAGACACTAACTCGCCTTTATCAATATCAAAACTTACACCTTTGAGCACTTCAGTATCTAACGAACCCTCTCGGTAGACTTTACGAATATCACGACATTCTAATAGCTTATTCATAGCGAAGTGCCTCAGCAGGTTTAACAGAAGATGCTCGGAAAGACGGGTAAACAGTTGCAGCTAGACTCAGAGCAATCGCCAGCACTACCACCAGTAAAATTTGGAATGTATCAATCACGATAGGTAAGTGACCACCGAAGCTAAATAGTGCCACTCCCGCCGCTTCAAGAATTGCATTGAGGTTAAGTGATAAAGCAACGCCCATTGCACCACCAACAATGGCACCAATCACACCACTGCTTGCGCCTTGAACCATGAAAATCGCCATCACTTGAGATTGAGTCATACCTTGTGTTTTAAGAATCGCGACTTCAGATTGCTTCTCCATCACCACCATGATCAAAGCGGAAATAATGTTAAACGCAGCAACACCAACGATCAGCCCAAGCATCAAGCCCATCATATTCTTTTCCATTTTGACGGCTTGGAAAAGCTCACCACGTTGTTCTCGCCAATCACTCCATTGCCAACCATCAGGCATTGGCTGATCAGCAAAATCAGTCACCATAAAAGGGTCTGAGAAGAACACACGCCAGCCAGAGACTGTATCTTTCGGTAAACGCATCAGCTTTGCCGCATCAGTCATATTAACAATCATAAGCTGACCATCGACATCTGAGCCCGTATTGAAGATGCCAGCTACCGTGAAATTACGTTGGCTCGGAATTCGACCCAGTGGGGTAAATTGGGTGGCATTGGTGACCATCAAACGGACTTTATCGCCCATCGACACTTTCAATGAGCGCGCCAAGCTGTGACCAAGGAATACTTTGTACTCACCTGCTTGAAGAGAAGATAAACGTCCTGCGATAAGGTGGTTAGAAATCGGGTCGCCAAGTTTGGGCTCTATACCAATTAAATAACCAGCTGTCAGTTGTGCAGAGCTTTGAATAACAGCCTCACCACGAACAATAGGTTCTGGTTTTGCTATGGTCGACATATCTTGAATGAACTTAGGAGCAGCTTCACTGAGAGGCGTTTTACTATCGTGTTGCGAAATCACAGCATGAGGAAGCACTCCTAAAATGCGCTCTTTCAACTGGGCTTCAAAACCGTTCATTACGGAAAGCACCGTCACTAACGCCATCACGCCAATTGTGATACCGGCTGTCGACATATAAGAAACAAATCGGCTAAATCGGTCTCCGGAGCGTCCCCGAAGGTACCGCAAGCCAATAAACAAAGAAATAGGATGATACATATAGGACAAACCAACTGGTTATCTAGTTATGAAGCCATTACTTAGCTAGTTAATACGGGTTATCTTACCTTACTCTTACAATGAAGAAGACAAGATAATCGCTAAATTTGTCAACGACATGCAATAAGTCCCCATTTACAGCAAAAAGTTCAGCCAGAGAAACGGGGAAACTTGATAACTTAACCTGATTAGCGATAATCAACCCCCTATCCTACTCATTCCTAAATGAAATGAGAGCGCTCGATGGCAGAAAAGGACCGAATTATGACAGAGCAAGAATATTTTACCGTACACCACAATCTGACTATCAACGTCGAAACGCTAGGGACGGACTTTGCTCTGCCAGATGAAGAGACTTTCCAATCCGAAATTCCAGCGCCTTTTATTGTCGCAAGTGAATTTAGCCATTTAGATATGTTAGCTGATAACGCGAGATTGGAGCTGCAAAACAAAGAGTTAAAACACGTCATCCATTTGCTGGATACTCAAAACTCTAAACTCAACTTACTGCTCAGCTTTATGCTCTCGCAACAAGATGACATTGCACTCCGTTTCCAGACTACGCAATTCGGCGCAAGCCAACTGAGCTACCGTAGCGATTCTGCCGTAGAAAAAGACCAACTGGTTCGTGTGAAGCTCTTCTTAGATCATCCTGCTGCAGCAATTTACTGCTACGCTCAGGTAGTAGAGTGCGAATCTGCCGAGCAAGGCTATGTAGTCACACTAAAGTACAAATTACTTCGAGAAGCTGACCAAGATTTATTGATTAAAGCCGCACTATACCAACAGCAAAAACTACTCCGTCAGCGCTCATTAGAGCGAGATAACAAATAATTACCATGACAAAAGCAACGATTCTGTCCGTCACCAATCCGTCTGAGCGTGGCGATAAAAAACAGCTTGGCAACTTACCGGGAGCGGCATTGCCGATGGCGATTGCCGAGCTAGCAAAACAACACTCTAGCCACTCTCTGCTAGTGGTACCAGACCCGCAAATCGCGCTCAAACTGCAAGCAGAAATTGAGCAATTTACCGACCAACCTGTAAGCCTATTCCCTGATTGGGAGACGCTGCCATACGACAACTTTTCTCCACACCAAGAGATCATCTCAGATCGTATTGCACGCTTATATCAATTGCCAAACCAAAATCGTGGTGTGACCATTGTGCCAGTGAGCACGGTATTACAACGCCAGTCCCCGCGTGATTTCTTACTGCAGCACACCTTGATGGTGAAAACGGGCGATCAATTCTCGCTGGAAAAACTGCGTGTGCAACTAGAGAACTCTGGCTACCGTCACGTTGATCAAGTGTTTGGTCCGGGTGAATATGCAAGCCGAGGTTCGATCCTAGATTTGTTCCCAATGGGCAGTTCAGATCCATATCGCATTGATTTCTTTGATGACGAGATCGACACCATTCGCACATTTGATCCAGAAAACCAACGTTCGATCGAAGACATTCAGCAAATCCAGCTTCTGCCTGCGCATGAATTTCCGACGACGAAAGCGGCTATTGAAGATTTCCGTACTCGTTGGCGCTCTCAGTTTGAAGCTCGCCGCGAGCCTGAATCAATTTACATGCAAGTCACCAAAGGCACTTGGCCAGCGGGCATTGAATATTGGCAGCCACTGTTTTTCGATCATACAGAAACGCTTTTCGATTATTTACCCGATGACTCTCAACTGATCACCTACGGCGATATTGAAGCCGCAGTCGATACCTTCTTGAATGACGTTGACTACCGCTACGATCAAAAGAAAATCGATCCACTGCGTCCGTTGTTAGCACCACATGAATTGTGGCTGAAGAAAGATGAGCTATTCACTCACTTCAAACAACTACCGCAAGCTCAGCTGAGCCTAGAGAAAATCGTTAAACGTGCAGGTCGCCAGAATCTCGCCGTTCAATCTCTAGCCGAGCTTGGTGTTCAACAGCAGAACAAAGAGCCGTTAGCACGTTTACGCCAATTCAGTGAGCAGTTTGCGGGTAAAATCGTTTTCTCTGTCGAGTCAGAAGGTCGCCGTGAAGCATTAACAGAGCTACTGCAAGGCATTAAAGTGCGCCCAGTAGTCCATGGTTCACTATATCAAGCGCTGGACTCTGACGATCGTTTCAGCCTAATCCTAGGTGCTGCGGAACATGGTTTTATTCATGAAGAGCTAAATTTCGCGCTGATCTGCGAAAGCGATCTGCTTGGCGATCGCGTTATCCAACGTCGCCGTAAAGACAAAAAAGCGGTCAACAGTGACACCGTCATACGCCACCTAGCTGAACTTAAGCCGGGTCAACCTGTTGTGCACATCGATCACGGTATCGGCCGCTACATAGGCCTACAAACTCTTGAAGCTGGCGGTATGAAAACGGAATACGTAACACTTGAGTATCAAAATGATGCCAAGCTTTACGTACCCGTATCTTCACTGAACTTGATTAGCCGCTACTCTGGCGGAGCTGAAGAAAGTGCACCGCTGCATAAACTAGGCGGTGAAGCATGGGCAAAAGCTCGCCGTAAAGCTGCAGAGAAAGTTCGTGACGTTGCAGCAGAGCTTCTGGATGTTTATGCCAAGCGAGAGCTAAAACCGGGCTATAAATTTGAGCTCGACCGCGGTCAATACGCAACTTTCAAAGCAACTTTCCCGTTTGAGGAGACCGACGATCAGTCAATGGCAATTAATGCGGTCTTGTCTGACATGTGCCAAGCAAAAGCCATGGACCGCCTAGTTTGTGGTGACGTTGGTTTTGGTAAAACAGAAGTCGCAATGCGCGCTGCATTTGTTGCCACAGACAACAGTAAGCAAGTGGCAGTCTTAGTACCAACCACTCTGCTTGCACAGCAACACTTTGAAAACTTCCGCGACCGCTTTGCTAACTTGCCAATTCGCGTAGAAGTCCTGTCGCGCTTTAAATCGGCAAAAGAGCAAAAAGTGATTCTCCAAGATGTCGCTGATGGCAAAGTTGATATTGTCGTTGGTACTCACAAGTTGCTATCAAGCGATATTAAGTTCAAAGATCTTGGCTTGTTGATTGTTGATGAAGAACACCGATTTGGTGTGCGTCAAAAAGAAAAAGTGAAAGCAATGCGTGCCGATGTCGACATCTTAACGCTTACCGCAACACCAATTCCGCGCACATTAAATATGGCAATGAGTGGCATGCGCGATTTGTCGATCATCGCAACACCACCAGCACGCCGCTTGGCGATTAAGACCTTCGTACGTCAACGCGAAGACTCCGTGGTACGCGAAGCAGTACTCCGTGAAATCATGCGTGGTGGTCAGGTTTACTTCCTACATAACCAAGTCGAAACGATTGAAAAAACCGCCGAAGATTTGCAAAAGCTGATTCCGGAAGCGCGAGTTACCGTTGCACATGGTCAGATGCGTGAACGCGAGCTCGAGCGCATCATGAATGATTTCTATCATCAGCGCTTCAACTTACTCGTATGTACTACGATCATAGAAACAGGTATTGACGTACCAACCGCCAACACCATCATCATGGACCGAGCAGATAACCTAGGTCTCGCGCAGTTGCACCAGCTTCGTGGTCGTGTTGGTCGTTCGCACCACCAAGCGTACGCTTACCTGTTGACGCCACATCCAAAAGCAATAACGAAAGATGCAATTAAGCGTCTTGATGCAATTGCGTCACTGGAAGACCTTGGTGCTGGCTTCACTCTTGCTACCCACGATCTTGAAATCCGCGGGGCTGGTGAGTTACTGGGTGACGAACAAAGTGGTCAAATTCAATCGGTTGGTTTTACACTATATATGGAAATGCTTGAACAAGCCGTTGAAGCCTTAAAAGAAGGCAAAGAACCTTCACTGGATGATCTACTTCGAGAACAAACTGAAATCGAAATGCGCATTCCAGCTCTTTTGCCAGATGACTACATACCAGACGTCAACACTCGCCTATCTATGTACAAACGAATCGCGAGCGTGACAGATAAGGAAGGGCTATCAGAATTAAAAGTGGAACTGATTGATCGTTTCGGCTTGCTACCTGATGCAACAAAGAACTTACTGTCTGTCTCTGAGCTAAAAATTGCTGCTGCATGTCTCAAAGCTAAGAAAATTGAAGCTCATGACAAAGGTGGTTTCATCGAGTTTTACCCTGATGCTGACATAAACCCAGCATATTTAGTTAAACTCCTGCAATCACAGCCGCAAAAATTTGCAATGGAAGGTCCAACTAAGTTCAAGTTTAGCGTACCATTGACGGACCGACGTAAACGCATTCAGTTTGTTCAAGACTTACTGAATGATTTTAAACAGAATTTATTACCAACGAGCTAATAGTCGAATGAGAATACTGATCCCATTATTACTTCTTTGTGTCTCAATGCCATCATGGGCTGCGCGTCAATTTGATATTGAAGTAATTATTTTCAAGCGAGCAGTCGACGCTGAAAGTACCAGTGAATCATGGCCAAACAAACTGCCAACTATCGAAATGAGTAACGTCGGCAGCTTACAAAGCGATTCTTACCGTCAATCAAAAGGCGTCACCTTGCTTCCTCGTTCTTCTTACAGATTGAACGCTCAAGAAGCAGCACTTAACAACCATGCAGGCTTTAAAGTATTGAAGCACGTAGCGTGGCGTCAAGGTGACCGTGGTAAAGCAAGTGCACCAGTTTTCCGCATTGTTGGCGGGCGTGATTTTTCAGGATCATATAATCCAGATGGCAGCTCAATCACTGGCAATGCACATTCCTTAGCGACCGATGGCTATAGCGAAGAAAGCGTTAAAGGTCCACTTTATGAGTTAGATGGCAAATTACAAATCTACGTTCAGCACTATTTGTTTGCCGAGACAACCATGGACTTACGTGAACCGAGTGTTCGGGAGGTTCACATTGAATCGCAACCTTCAGAACAATTGTCTGAAGAATTTGGCGAAGTCGATGGTAACGTGCAAGTCGGTAACTTAGCAGAAGTCTCTCCGACTGTGACTGAAGAGACATTCTTGAAGAGCTTCCGAATGGATCAGAAGCGTCGTATGCGCAGTGGCGAAACCCACTACTTAGATAACCCATTAATGGGGATGATCATTCAAGTTCGTCGAGTACAATAAAACACAGTACCAACAACAAAGCGCAGCACTTGCTGCGCTTTGTTTTATTTGAAATCTAACATGGAAGTTGTATGAGTCCAGATTTTGAAATCATAACCCCTCGTTTGGCTCTCAGATTAATCCCATCTGAGGAAGCCCATATTCTACAACGCATACTGGCAGAATCCCCTTCCCTACACCAATGGTTAGATTGGTGTGATGAAAATGTCTCACTAAGAGATGCGCAAGATTTCTTGCTCGCTACGCGACTGAACTGGGTAAAAACAGAAGCGTTTGGTTTTGGCATTTATGAACGAAGTAGCGATAACCTTGTTGGTATGGCTGCTGTCAATGAGCTTTATCATACCTTCAATATGGCAAGCATTGGCTATTGGGTTGCGGACCGTTATCAACGCAAAGGTTACGCTCAAGAGGCAATCCGCGCACTTGCCGAGTTCTGCTTCGCTAAACTCAATTTGACTCGCGTAGAAATCGTCTGTGATTTAGATAACACAGCCAGTCAGGCTTTAATTGAGTCTGTTGGTGCACAGAAAGAAGCGATTGCCAGAAACCGATTTATCTTTCATGGGAAGCCAAAAGATGGGGTCGTTTATTCACTGTTACCCAATGACTTGGAATGAAAAAAGCCACCGACATGCGGTGGCTTTTCTTCTATTTGTTATTTGATTCTCTCGCCAAATCTTCAACAAAGAACCAAAAATTCAAATTAGTGCAGTTTCAAGTTTGGACGCAATACGCGGTTGATACGACCAACCAGCATCATCAAACCCGTTTTAATCACACCGTGTAGCGCCATTTGGTGCATACGGTACAGTGAAATGTAAACTACGCGTGCGATGCGACCTTCAACCATCATAGAGCCTTTGGTTAAGTTACCCATCAAGCTACCAACGGTTGAGAAGCGGCTTAGAGACACTAGAGAGCCGTGGTCTTTGTATTCGTATGCTTTAAGCTCGCGACCATTAAGCTTAGCCACAATGTTAGTAAACGCTTGACTTGCCATTTGGTGCGCAGCCTGAGCTCGTGGCGGCACAAATGAGCCATCTGGCTGGGTACATTGAGCCAAGTCGCCGATAACGAAGATGTCGTCATCACGAGTGGTTTGCAACGTGTTTTTCACGACTAATTGGTTAATACGGTTCGTTTCTAGACCGGCAATATCTTTGATGAAATCAGGCGCTTTGATACCCGCAGCCCATACCATGATTTGTGCAGGGATTTTCTCACCATCTTTGGTAGTCAAACCGTCTTTGTCCGCTTGTGTCACCATGGTCGCAGTACGCACGTTTACACCTAGCTTAACCAACTCTTGATGCGCTGCAGAAGATATACGTGGTGGAAGCGCAGGCAGAATGCGCTCACCTGCTTCAACTAGGTTTACATTTAGTTTGCTAGAGTCAAGATCGCCGAAGCCATACGTACGTAATTCTTTTACTGCGTTGTGAAGCTCTGCCGATAATTCAACACCAGTTGCACCCGCACCAACGATCGCGATATCTACCGTACCGTTACCGTTTTTTGCATGCAGTTTTAAGAATTCATTATTCATTTCACTACGGAAACGGTGCGCCTGTTCAGGGCTGTCGAGGAAGATACAGTTTTCACGAACCCCAGGCGTATTGAAGTCGTTTGACGTAGAGCCAATTGCCATAACCAGAATATCGTATTCCAGTTCACGGCTTGGCATCAGAAGTTCACCATGTTCGTCTTTTAGTTCACTTAGAATGATCACTTTACGTTCACGGTCAATGTCTTGAAGGCTACCCATTTGGAAATCGAAGCAATGGTTTTTGGCATGAGCACGGTAGCTCAATGCATCCACACCTTCGTCTAATGAGCCTGTTGCCACTTCGTGCAACAGTGGTTTCCACAAGTGGCTCGCTTTACGGTCTACCAGTGTAATTTGCGCACGGTTCTTACGACCCAGAGTGCGGCCCAGTTTGGTAGCCAACTCAAGGCCACCAGCACCGCCGCCTACAACGATAATGCGTGTCACAATGTTATCCTCTACAAAAATGAATATATGGGTTCAGCTCGACGTAGACTCACAGTTACGCTGCGGTCATACATCCAACCGATGAATTCTTTGGTCTCTAGAGGTGAGCTCACTTTTTGGATAAATCCCGATGCCATCATGTTATTGCCTACTCTTGTTTTCGGCTTATGGTCCATCGGATTATTCGCCTGAAACACACGATCTCAGACAAAAAATGGGCAAGTTTCTTACTCGCTCTCAATTTTTTTTGATATTTATCAAATTATTTTTACCAAGTTCATTATATAGAGCAATCCTTTGATGGCAACAAAAATCCTTACTCTGGATACGGATTGACTACTTTTCATCTGCTTGACGGTAACGTTTTCGTGCCACAAAAGGTTAAATCGATAAATCAAGCCGATAAATCGATACAAAATGTAAAATTTGGCAGAATCAGTGCGATAGAGTCAAAACCAATAGATACAAAAACAGCACTTCTTGAAGTGCTGTTTAAAGGTAGTTAAATTTTTATCTATTGGGCAATTTATGCGTTCTTAAATGCCTTCATCGCTTGCAGATGATGAGAGATTTTCTTGAACTTGTGCGTTTGGTTCTCATCCCAAATAATCTGATAATGCTTGTCCAACTCTGCCGCAGTTTTCGAATTGTCATGTATTTCATCTTCTTTGGATAAAATCACTAAACAACGATCTTGGTTTTTGGTTCGGAATTGCTCGACACATTTGGTCGCGATATCTTCATATTCTTCGGGACGATCAATGCGACCTGCCATCGTTTTCTCTGGATGCAGGTTTGGGTTGAACATCACCTGCTTAATGCCGCAAAGAAAACCGATACGCTCTGACCAATATGCGCCAAGACCAACACCACAGATAAGTGGGGCTGGGTCATTCGCTTGGTCGATGACCTTAGACACTTCCTTCAACAAGTGCTGCATATCGTGCTTAGGATGAAGTGTGCTGTAATTGATGAAACGAACGTCATCATCGATGAATTGCAATTGAAGAACTTTTTCGTGGTTACCTGGGCTTGTACTATCAAAGCCGTGCAAGTAAATAATCATGTGTACCTCTCCCTGTGACTTGCTGGTACTTCACTTTAAACTACCACTATTTCCTTATGGTTAAAGAGGAAAAAGTCATGAGTTATCAAAACAGTGATCTTCCATACATAATAAGTCTTTAAACTCATTCGCACTGTCTAAGTATTGTTCATCATCCCACAATTTGTAGGCGATCAAATACCATAACATCGCCATCATAATGGTCCTTGGCATCCACGCACGTACGCCTTCCAGCCACAGAGACACATCATCAATTTGACGAATCTGGCAATACTGAGCAACCCCCTGCTCAATTGGCACATCGGCAAGCTGCAAAATCAAAGTGAGGTCTAATCTTGGATCAGATAAAGCGGCGTATTCCCAGTCTATGACCTTCACCCCCTCTTCACCACGAACCAAGTTATAACAACCAAGATCGAAGTGGCACAGTGCAACGGGAACTTGTTCAACACTCGGTTCCGACCGCCATTTTCGATACAAGGTTTCAAACTCTGTACCAATGTACTTACCACCTAGCTCTAACCAGTAGTGATCAATTCGTGACAAGTAAGAGAAAGGAACCAAAGGAATCGCCGTCGACGGATATTCATGAATAGCAGCAGCGATTGGCAATAATTCATCAATATCGATACCAGGCTTAGTCAATGTCTCACCCGGAACCCACTCCACTAGCAAACCTTGCTCATGAACAAAGACAGGTTTAGGTCCGAGGTTAAGCGGGGCGATTGCATTGAGCACTTGATATTCGTTATGGCGAGATATAGCAAAGGTCTTACATACGTTACTGGTTGGTCGCCAGACATACGCAAGACCCTCTGAAGATTCCAACCGCCAACAACGATTGGTAAGTCCACCAGTGACGGTTTGAACCTTCACTGGTGGTGAAGTAAAGAAGCCATCAAGAGTATTTAAACTCGGATCTAACTGTTTCGCTTGTTGCCAAGAAAACCACGCCATGAATGACTTCTCCACTCAAGGTCATATGACCAAAAAGAATCAATTAAAGACCAAATAGGCTCTTAGATTGCTCTTTACGGATTTCTGTTTCATCCGCCCATTCAATCAGACCTGTTTCTAGATCCATTAGACGCATCGTCATTTTGTAGTAAACGTCTTTGTCACTGCCTGCATTTTTCACGATGCTAGAAAGGTTGCCGTAAAGCATGTATTGCGCACCGACCATTTTACCGAATTGGATAGCTGTGCTTTGGTTCACTAGCTCGTCAGTGTTTTGGAAGTTAAGTTGCTCACGAACAGATTCCACACGATCCATGTCTACAAAACGGAACTTACCAGAGTTCAGCATCTTAGTAGAGATAGTGTCAGTAATAGATTCAGTATCGATGTGCTCACTTGTTTTGTTCTTGATGCGCTCAACAAACACGATAGGACGTTGGTCACGAGTAATTGCTGCCACTGAACCTGACATCATCATGCTGTCGACCATTTCGCCAGCAATTTTTTGTAGATCCGTCGAGCCGAAATCAATCGTTGTTGTTTCTGTCGCTTGCGCATCACCGTAAGAGACCTTGTTTGAACAACCACCCAGAATGACGGCAAGACCTAAAAGAGCAATAATACTTTTTTTCATGAGAGTTCCTTAGTTTGTGTTTCATACCAAGGTGCCTCCACCTTGGCAAAGCAGCATAGCCGCCGAAATTGTGTTACTCGAGTTGAGTTAGTTATCATCTGCTTCGCGAATTTGTACGCGAAATTGTGTTCCGTTTGGGTTCACCGTCACTTCAGACAGAGTCACCTGTTCGAATCCACGCACAATCATTTTGCGCCACGGACCAGGTTTGGTGTTCACTTCCAGACCTGTATTGTCATACCAATAAAAGCGATAAAGAATGTGCTGGTCACCTTTGTAGTTACTGCTTATCTGCACGACACCTCGTGGGCGATCATCCACGTAAGTCGTTGTGATGTTGTCAACTAACAAACGGCTACCCAAAACATTGTCATTAAAAAACACCTTTTGAGTTTGACCATCAATTCGGATACCTGCGGTGTTGTCAGCACACCCGGCTAAACCAATGATCACCGCTAAGCCTATAAGCCATGCTCTCATTACAACCTCCCTAGTTGTTTATGCCACACTGTTGAGTGCGATCCCTGACGGGACACCCACACCAACGTGGTTTGTTGTGCTGGCACGTCAAATTGATACACCTGATCACCTAAGTTAAGATTCTGCTTGCCCGGCTTCACCACTTTCGAAGCCGTTTTCACCGTCCCCGGGAGCGTCTGCCAACTTCTGGTATCAGGTTGTTCAGTTAATGTATTCCAAACATTGAAAAGAATGTTGCCGACGTCATCGCCTTTCTTCGCTGCTTCTTTTCGAATTCGGTCTTTTGCCCAAACACGAATTGCCTGACGAATAACAATCGTCGTTAAACGTTCGTTCAAATCGTTTTGAGCCATCGAGTTAACATCAACTAAAGTGCTCGATGGTAATTTGCTACCATTCAATGCCACATCGCCGAAACGCTGCGTTCCACTTTTTGGGTAATAAGGTAATGCGAGCGAATAAATTGCACCATCACCTCGGCTGTCATATATAGGCAAATCTATACGCCAACCTTGTAATGCTTCTACAACACCTTGTTCGTCGATCACGATCACGCGACCTTGAGACTTACTCAACCCTGAAGGTGCTTTACCATAACGTTTTTCAAGTAAACGTAAGTCTTCACGCATGCCGAGCTTTTTTGCGGCATACATGGTGCTTTCAATCACTTGCTTATTGTTTGGCATCACCGCAAGGGCACGACGGTAGTCTACATACGCACTATTCAAATCTCGTGACGCTTCATATAAAAGACCCGACAGATAGAACAAGTAGCCATTTTGTACTGAACTTAGCTTTTTACCCGCATCTGGGTAGTTTGCAAGCACGCTACCTAGGTTCGCCGACATGCCTTGACTCTTAAGATCCTTCTCTGCGCGTTTTAGTTCCTTTTCACGTGCTTTCTTCGCTGCTTCTTGCACTTGGTTAGCACGGCGCATTTCTACCAGCGCACCTTCGAGATCATTCTTTTGCAAATAGTTTAAACCTAAGTACAAATGCAAAAAGCCGAGCTCATAATCGGCAGGCTGATATTCATTTAGATTGTCGTTAACGGCAAGAGAACCAACGCTGGTTGCTGTTTCCGTAACAGAAATGGTTGCACGATCTTGTTGTTTACGAACTGCACGATCGCTTTCTTCTAATGAGTTCAAGCTGGTAGGGTAATCCTCAGCAAGAAACGAAATTCTTCCTTGTTCAAAGTTTCCAAGGATTTCGCCACCTACATCACTTGATTGCAGTTGTTCAGCTTTGGCGTATTCACCAGCAACCACCGCTTGGTAGACTTCTTTATTTTGGTCGCTGTAATGACTGAACAGATTGCCAGCGGATAAGTTCGCACATCCCGTAGCAAGCAGGACCCAGCTCATCAATCCGAATAGCTTCACACCATGTTTCACATTTATCTCCACAAATGTGTCGTTCACAGAAATATACCCAAGTAATTTCAAAACATTGGCTGAGCCAAACATCCCGAAGTGCTTGGGTATAAAGAAGTGGATGAACTGCTTCATCCACTTCTAATAGATTAGCTCAATACCATTGGACCTAAAGGACGACCGCCCACTAGATGCATATGAATATGATAGACTTCCTGACCGCCATGTGAGTTACAGTTTACAATCAAACGGTAACCGTCTTCTGCAATGCCTTCTTCTTTAGCCAGCTTTTTCGCAACCGTGAACATGCGCCCCATCATCGCTTCATCTTCGGCTTCCACGTCATTAGTTGTCGGGATCAGCTTATTTGGAATGATAAGAATGTGGCTTGGTGCACGCGGATTAATATCACGAAACGCCGTTACTAAATCATCTTGGTAAAGGACATCTGCTGGGATTTCTTTGCGAATAATTTTGCTAAAGATGGTTTCTTCCGCCATGGGTACTCCATTTTATAAGGTGTGTAACCTATTTAGTATGCGCTAAGCCAAAAGCGAGCTCAATAAAAAACAGTGTTCACTTAACATTATCAATATAAGCCGTTACGTTGAAGCTTTTTTTGTCGTGTCCGTCATAAAACGTGCGTCTCAAACTCAATACAATCCAATGAATTTTGTTACTTTTTTAAGACATTTCTTATTTATCTTGTCTATTTTTGGGAGAGGAAGCTCACTTATGCGAGGTTCAGTTATTAAACGGATGTATGCAGGCTTCGCGCTAATCATCGTCCTGTTTGCGGTCACGATTGCCATTATGATGGGGGGCATGAATGATATTCACGGTAAGTTTGAGACAGTATCCAAGTCTTCACTACCACTTGTTTCACTATCTAACCAGACCAGTGTGGAACTGCTTTCCGCAGATAAATCTTTTAAGGATTTCCTGACCACAGAGAATAAACAACGCATGGATGAAATGCGTCAGGAATTTGCTAAATCTCAACAGCGCTTTGAAGGGACATTGAGTCAACTTGAAATCGCGAGTCAAATCTACCCTTCTCTTGCCGAACCATTTTCTCAACTTAAAGAACTTGAGCAGAGCTACTTTACCGAAGCAAAAGAAGCCATGGACAACTATGAGGCAATGTTCTCAGCACAAGAAGAAGTGCAAAAATCATCGCGTCGTTTCCAAAAGCTCAACACAGAGCTTTCTGTTGGTCTTAAAGAATACGTTGCAGATCAATCCAGCATCTCAGTGAAAGTGATGGCAAAAAGCTACTTCATTAAATTAAAAGATGCTGAAGTTATTACCTCGGATGCGCTGGCAAGTACCAACCCAGAATTCGTAACTCAAGCGGTAGCAAAAAACCGTAAAGCAGTCACGCACCTAAACTACGCGTTCCGTGGACTTGTGACACAACTGCCTGAGCTGCAAAAAGCCTTCGGCGAATCCGTTGAGCAGTTTACTCGCGACGTAGGTATGCGTGGCGGAGTATTGGATCAACACAACAGTTACTTATCGGCTCGATCGGCGTTGTACAACAACATTGCTAACCTAGCGACAAAAGTAGACTCTAGCATGGCAATTCTTGAACAATTCACCACAACCGCAACCGACAAGCTGAACGAATCTCTCGCTGACGCTGGGGACATCTACTCAGCGGGCGTGACTAAAGCGATTGTCATTGCTGTTATTGTGGTTCTCTTTGCAACAGCGATCGGCTACCACATCGCGCAAAGTGTTCGTGAACCACTAACTCGCATCTTAAAAGCGTTGGAAGGCCTTACAGAAGGCGATATGACACAACGTATCGACAACCGTTACAACAACGAATTCAGCCGTGTGAGCGGTCACATCAATACGCTCGCGGATAGCTTGCACAACATCCTTGTGAAACTAAACGATGCATCAGACAACTTAGCAACAACCGCATCAACCAACGAGCAAACTTCTTCACAAGCACAAACACAATTGAATTCTCAACGTGAGCAAACCGCTAATGTGGCGACAGCAATGACTGAGATGTCTCACTCAGTACAAGAAGTCGCGCAGAGTGCACAAGGCTCGCTAGAGATGGTACAACGTGTTGAGACAGCGTCTGACCAAGGACGCAACGTGATGAACAGCAATATCTCGACCATCAACCAACTTGAGACACGTTTAAACGAATCAGTGTCTGCGGTTTCTGAATTGCAGAAAATGAGTGGGCAAATTGGCTCTATTCTGGATGTAATTCGTAACATTGCTGAACAAACCAACCTACTCGCACTGAATGCCGCCATTGAGGCAGCACGTGCTGGCGAGCAAGGTCGTGGTTTTGCAGTTGTTGCCGATGAAGTTCGAGTGTTAGCTTCCAAGACGACACAATCGACAACTGAGATTGAGTCAATGATCAGTAACCTACAAACCAGTTCACATACCGCGAGTCAGGTGATTCAAAGTTGTATGAGTGATATGGAAATGTCGGTGGAACAAGCATCAAAAGCAAACAGTTCAATGGAAGAAATCCAAGCACTGATCATCGAAATCAGCCAAATGAGCACGCATATATCTCAGGCGGCAGCTGAGCAGAGCGAGACTTCTGCCGATATTGCACGCAGCATAGAAGACATCAACAGCATTGCAGACCAAAGCTATCACGCG
Organism: Vibrio sp. MM46; assembly: GCF_027587135.1. Lineage (NCBI taxonomy): Bacteria > Pseudomonadati > Pseudomonadota > Gammaproteobacteria > Vibrionales > Vibrionaceae > Vibrio > Vibrio sp. MM46. The sequence continues at coordinate 26,666 of NZ_JAPPTO010000002.1, read as the reverse complement.
ATGTCTAGCATTGCGCAAACCAGCGAATCAATGACGCAACTTGCGCATCAGCAAAATGAACTGGTTCATCGATTTAAGCTATAAAATCGAACGCGACAAGTAGCGGATTTATTGCAACCAACTGTATAAGGGTGACTTTTTATTAAAGTCACCCTTGTTTTTTATGAGCCTTGTCTACATATGGTTATTATGGCTTGCTCATCCCTTTTCTTTTCTCTTTTCGAGCAAGCCAAATAAGAAGGAAAACCTATGGCTGTTCATGTTGGTATTATCGACCAAGATCCAGTGAGATTAGTCACTCCTCTTTTGGATAATCGCACTGTAAGTACACATATCGTCTTCATCGGCGACAAAAGCCAATCCGATATGTACGAGCGACTGAGCGCAGTATTAGAGCAGCGAGAAATTACTTCCGAATTCTTTGAAATTCCTTCTGCAGTAAACACTTCTCTGATCAAACAATCTGTCCACAAATTGGCAAAAGACCTCCACGACCGAGGCGAAGAAGTTAAACTCAATGCAAGCTGTGGTCTTCGTCACCGTCTGCTTTCCGTGTACGAAGTCTTCCGTACTTATCGCTGGCCAATCTTCGTTGTAGAGCCAAACAGTGACAAATTATGCTGGCTTTACCCAGATGGCAAAGAAGACACGCAAGTAGAAGACCACATTACGATTTCTGACTACCTTACAATTTTCGGTGCGCGCGGTGAATTCCACCACGTAGACCTTCCTCCTCAACTTGACCAAAAGCTGTATGAACTTGGCGAGCGCTGGGCGTCTAACGCGTTAGAGCTTGGTCCTGGTCTTGCTACACTAAACTACCTTGCAACAACGTGTCGTAAAGAGCAAAAGCTAGATGTTGAGCTTTCTGAGAAACAACAAGGCTACCGTGAACTGAACATGTTGTTGACCGACTTGGTCGAAGCGCAAATCGCCACTTACGAAAACGGCGTACTGACGTTTGCTGACGAAGATGCACGCCGCTTCTCAAATGGTGAGTGGTTAGAAACTCTGGTTCACAGCACCGTTAAACAAATTCAAGACACCATGCCGACCATTCAAGACCGTTCGTTGAACGTGCAGGTTTATCGCAAACTCGGTGAAAGTGAAGTTCGTAATGAGCTTGATGTGGCAACGGTGGTGAACAACAAGCTTCACATCATCGAATGTAAAACCAAAGGCATGCGTGACGATGGCGATGACACGCTCTACAAACTTGAATCGCTGCGTGATCTTCTTGGCGGTCTACAAGCAAGAGCGATGTTGGTGAGCTTCCGCCCACTGCGCCATAATGACATCACTCGTGCAGAAGATTTAGGTTTGGCACTGATCGGTCCTGATGAACTCAAAGATCTCAAAACTCACCTTTCTGCATGGTTTGAAGCCGCTGGCGGTTCTGACGAAATCTAGTTTTTAACCTCCAATCAAAAAACAGAAAAGCAGCCCTCTCGGCTGCTTTTTTTTATTGCGTCAGGTTTAAAGTTGTTGCACCCAAACAAAACGAACAGATAGAAAAAACCAGAGGCGAACCTCTGGTTTTTCCCGTTTGTTTAAATGCCAACTAATGTTGTACTTAAAGCATCTTACGAGCGGCTTCTACTACAACTTTAATTGAGCGAGCTTCCGTTTCTTTCAGAGTTGAATGATCTGGAATCTCTTTTTGTGTACGGTTGATGATTACACCCGCCACACAACCTGCTTTCAGGCCAGAGCTTGCACACATGGTTAGCAATGTTGCTGACTCCATTTCGAAGTTCAGAACGCCCATGTCTTGCCACTCTTGCATAGAACCTTGGAAACGCTTAACAACACGACCAGAGAAAGTATCGTAACGCTCTTGACCTGGGTAGAAAGTGTCACTTGAAGCAGTCACACCCATATGAACTGTTGCACCAGACTCTTCAACTGCTGCTTTCATTGCTGTTGCGATTTCGAAATCTGCTACTGCTGGGAACTCCATTGGAGCAAAGTGTAGGCTCGCGCCATCTAGACGAACAGAACCTGTCGTAACGATCATGTCACCTACGTTTACGTGTGGTTGGATTGCGCCAGTAGTACCAACACGTAGGAAAGTACGAACACCAAGTTGCGCTAGCTCTTCTACTGCAATAGAAGTAGATGGACCACCGATACCTGTAGAACAAACCACAACAGGTTTACCGTCTAGCTCTGCACGGTATAGCGTGTATTCACGGTGACTTGCTAGAAATACTGGGTTTTCCATTTCTTCTGCGATTTTTTGTACGCGTGCTGGATCGCCTGGAATGATTGCTAGAGTAGCACCATTAAGATCAGCTTCAGTAACACCTAAATGGAATACAGCTTGAGACATAAGTCGCTCCTTGTTGTGGCTTATTTTGTAAACAATAAGCTCATTAATAAGTTGTTGGGTACAGATGCACTGTAGCGAACCTTTTACCAACATTGAGTGATCACAATCACATTGAAACAATGTAATAAATCCACACTTTCAAAGAAAAACGGTTTGGATCACACTTCACAGACCAGAAGATCATTTCATTACATAGTAATCAGTGATTCACCAAACGAAACCATCACTAAGACCATCTCGATTAACAGATATAAAAAAGCCTGAGACGTCTCCGCCTCAGGCTAATTCTTAATACACGTTTATGATTATTTTACTTGCTTAGTTTCAAAGCGTAATAGTCTTAGAGCGTTCAAAGTCACCAAGGCAGTAGCCCCGCTGTCGGCTAATACCGCAACCCATAACCCGGTAATACCGAGTAAGCTTGTCACCAAGAACACGCCTTTCAAGCCTAAAGCCAACGCTACGTTCTGACGAATATTATTGAGCGTCGCACGTGATAGCTCAATCATCGCAGGCAATTCAACCAAGCGGTTGTGAGTCAGGGCCGCATCTGCGGTTTCTAGCGCAACATCCGTACCACCACCCATGGCGATACCGATGCTGGATGCTTTCATCGCCGGTGCATCGTTAATACCATCTCCGACCATCGCGACAGTGTGTTGCGCTGATATCTCTTCCACATAGTGCACTTTATCCGCTGGTAACAGACTGGCTTTGTAATCAAGACCAATCTGGTTAGCAATAGCTTCTGCACTACGTGGGTTATCACCGGTTAACATGACTGATGAAATACCAAGTTTCTTCAGTGCAGCAACCGCTTGCTGGGCGTCTTGGCGAAGCGTGTCTTGCCATGCGATCAAACCAATGACTTCATGATCATGACGAGCAATAACGACCGTTTTACCCTGCCCTTCTAACTCAACCACTTGTTGCTCAACCTGTTGCGAGATTGGGAAGTCTGCTTTCGATGGTGCGATGACTTGAACCAACTTCCCTTCAACCACACCTGTCACACCAGAACCAACCTGCGCAGTTTTATCTGCCGCTTCAGGAATATTGATGCCTTGCTCTTGCGCTTTACTTACCAGCGATAACGCTAGTGGGTGACTTGAGCCAATCTCAATCGACGCCGTTAAGCTTAATAGCTGCTCTTCTGTTACATCGAATGGAACCACGTCAGTCACTTGCGGTTTACCTTGTGTCAAAGTACCTGTTTTGTCGAACGCGACAGATTCAACACGTCCCAACAGTTCCAACGCTGCACCGCCTTTGATCAAGGCACCTCGTTTTGCTGCCGCGGCTAAACCTGAGGTAATCGCTGCAGGAGTAGAGATAACCAAAGCACATGGACATGCGATCAATAACAATGCTAAACCGCGGTATACCCATGTCTCCCAAGGTTGTGCAAACAGCAATGGCGGTGTGATGATGACTAATAGAGAGACAAGCATCATCAGCGGTGTGTACCAACGACTGAATTCATCTAGGAAGCGTTCAAGCGGTGCTTTGCGTGACTCTGCTTCTTCAATCAAATGCAGAATACGGTCGATCGCGTTTTCACCTTGGCGAGACGTCACTTTCACTTGCACGACTTTGTCGACAACCACGGCACCCGCCATGATTTTTCCACCTTCAGCATGTTCAACTGGAACGGATTCACCGGTTAGTGCGCTCTCATCAAAGCTTGCTGCTTGGGTCATAAGTAGACCGTCAGCAGGCATACGACCACCAGGAGCGACTTCAATAATGTCACCTGGCTGAAGCTGTGACGCTGGCACTTCTTGACGTTCGCCGTCCACAATTAGTGTCGTATTTTCAGGCACTAAGTCCATCAATGCCTGAACACCACTGCGAGCACGAGATGATGCGTATGCTTCTAACTTTTCACCAATAAGGAAAAGCAATAGCACCATCGCTGCTTCAGCAGTTTCGCCAAGGTAAAGTGCACCTAATGCTGCGACACTCATTAATGTTTCAATCGCAAACGGAGTGCCACTACGAGCCAATTTCACCGCTTTCATTGCAACCGGATACAAACCAAGCAAACAGGTTAAGGTAAACAGCCAAGTACTTAACGTTGGGTTGAAATCAGAAATGATGCCAGCAAACGCCATTGCACCTGCGATCGATAGGATTTGTACATTGTCTTTAACAATGCCTAACCAACCTTTCTTTTCTGCTTTTGGCTTTGGTGCATCGGTAGAAGTTAATGGAAAACCAGTTTGTTGAGAGACCTGCTCAATTACAGTCGCGACGGCACGGTTATCAAAATCGACGACCAATTTTTCGGTTGCGAATAGCACTTTAGCGTTGGTAACCCCTTCTACAGAGGTAATCACCTTCTCTAACTTTTGGGCACAAGAAGGACAGTCCATACCAGACACTAACCAGCTATGACGAATGGAGGATTCGAGGGGTTCGGCAGGACCTTCATCTTCGGCAGACTCTGAGCTACAGCCGCCGCTACTGCAGCAAGAGCCTTCTGAGCCGACCACGCTCGCTTGCGTGATATTGAGAGTTGGTTTTGCCGGTGCGCAGCAAGAGTCGTTTGCACCTACCGCCACCGCAGATTTGATTTTGCCAGATTGGCAACCTTGATGTTTTGTACACATAATTCACTTTCCTTATTGGTGATGAGTCTCTTTCTGCCACTAAGGATAAACCTTGGAGCTAGCTCCAAGGTCAAGAACAATATGATGAATTAAGCAAAATTACGCTTTTTCTTCTTCCAAAGCCGTTGCGACTTCGTCGATCAATACCGCGTCATGCGAACAGAAAGGCTGAGTGTTAACACAAGTAATCGCAGGGTCGTCTTCAATAATGTCTTCCCCAAAGTTCTGCATCAGATCTTTGATGTGCTTGTTCAGTACTACCAGTGCAAGTAAACCAAATACAATCGTACCCACCGCTTGTCCATATAGCACACCAAGTGCGCCATACCATTGAGCCCCAAAGTACACAAATGGTAATGTACCAATTGTCGCTTTACCCAAATTCAATGCCGTTGAATAAAGCGGTTTACCAAGGTTGTTAAACGAGGTATTCGCAACAAATAAAGTGCCATTGAATACAAATGTGATAGCAACGTAAGTGCAGAACGCGACAACAATAATCGCGGCATCCCCCGTCAAACTAAACATAGCGACGATGTAATCTTGCAAAACATAAAGCAAGGCACAAACACCCAGCGTGTAAATAGTGGTAACCAACAAAGAGTCTGTCAGTGTTCGCTTCACGCGGTCCATTCGCTCCGCGCCAAAGTTCTGCCCAATGATAGGACCAACCGCACCAGACAATGCAAAAATCACAGCAAAACACACTGGTGTTAAACGCCCTATCACCGCAAAGCCTGCGACAAAGTCCTCACCGAATTGAGCAATATGTGTCGTTACAATCGCGTTGCCAATTGGCGTTGCGGTATTAGTGATGATTGCTGGAATGGCAATCGCCAAAATCGGCTTAAGGTTATTTTTGAAGATATCGAATGTTGGAAAGGACACCAACTGATGCACTTTAACCAGCGGATAAAGGGAGAATGCCAATACCGTAAAACGAGCAATCACCGAGGCCGCCGCCGCACCTTCCACGTTCCATTTGAAGACAAAGATAAAGAGAGGATCAAGAATCGCGTTAACGATACCACCAGCCAACGTGGCCCACATCGAGCGTTTAGCATCACCAGCAGCACGCAAACCTGCACCGGCTGACATACCTAATGCCAAAATTGGCGCACTTGGTAGAAGAATGTTGAGATACGCTTCAGCACGCTCCGCCGCAACTCCTTCCGCACCAATGGCTGCGAGTAATTCGGGAATGTGGATGAACATACCAATGGTAATGACCAAGCTGATCATAAAAGCCACCAGCATGATGCTACCACTGGTCAACTTCGCTCGTTCGAAATCCTTTGCACCGATCGCTTTGGAAACTAAAGCGCCCATCGCTATCGAGGTACCTATCGATGCTGAAGTTGAGAAGAAAATTAATGTTCCCGCGAAACCAACCGCCGCAGCCAACTCGACCTGCCCCAACATACTGATGAACAACATATCAAGCAAATCGACGACAAACAGCGCCATTAAACCCACGGAACCCGCTCCGGACATCACCAGAATGTGGCGCATGGTTGAACCTTGGACAAACTTTGCGTCTTGCGTAGACATATTCTTCCTCAACGACAAAAAGACGCCGTAGCGTCTTTCGTCTTCATACTTATTGTTTTGTAATTAAACGGGGTGTTTGAAACATTCGTTCAGCGTTTTTCCTATCGCTCTCAGCACATCGCGTCTTGTAATCACACCGACGAGTTTCTCTTTATCATCTACCACAGGGTACATTTTTGGCTTGCCTATCTTCATCATGTCGGCCAACTCAATGATCGACATATCCGGCGATACAGACAAAACATCATCATGCATACACTCTTCTACTGTGTGCGTGTCCTGACAGTGATAACTGGCTTTAACGAGTTTGTCCAAAAGGTCTTGTTCAGAAAGGAATCCAATGACTTTCTCGTTTTCGTCGATAACAGGTCCACCTAGAGTAACACTTTGCATCACCTTGTCCAAAGCCGCCGTCAACGACATGTTCTTGGTGAAAGTCACTGCCTGTAACGTCATGTAATCTTTAACTTTTAGTGAGTGCATTCTTATCTCCTTAGCGGCACATTTTTGCTGCCTTTAAGATAAGTGTCGTCTAATTTCTTGATTTTACTAAATGGAAATTAGCAATTTTATCCATAGATTTAGTCTATCGATCTCTAATCGAATCAATACATAAGACAAAACAATAGATGCTCAGTTGCATATTTATATACCATCAACACCGCCCTCAGCTCGATGAATAATCATGAGAATATAAAGCATGAGAAGAGGTTGGATAAGTAACCAGTCGTTCAGAAATTTAAATGAGAAATAACTAGCTATGCAGCAAAGACAAAAAAGCCAGCCTATGATCGGGCTGGCTTTCGACGTTATATCACGCGACTAAATTATGCATTTTCCAGTGAAGCTACGATGTCACGCGCTACGGCTTCCGCCACTTTGATGCCATCAATACCCGCAGAAAGAATACCACCAGCATAACCGGCACCTTCACCCGCAGGGAAGAAACCTTTTAAATTAATGCTCTGGAAGTCTTTGCCACGCTTGATGCAAACTGGAGAAGACGTACGTGTTTCAACACCTGTAAGCAAACCATCTTCTGATGCAAAACCTTTGATCTTACGATCGAATGCTGGAATCGCTTCACGAATCGCTTCAATAGCAAACTCAGGTAGCGCTTTTGACAGGTCAGTCAATTTGATGCCCGGAGTGAACGATGGCTCAACATCACCCAGTGCGCTTGGATCGCGACCTTTCAGGAAGTCACCAATTTTCTGCGCTGGTGCGTCGTAGTTCTCACCACCAAGTGTGTAAGCGCCCGATTCCAGTTCACGTTGGAAACGGATACCTGCTAGTGGATCGCCTGGGTAATCTACTTCTGGTGAGATACCGACGACGATTGCGCTGTTCGCGTTACGCTCCGCACGAGAGTACTGGCTCATGCCGTTCGTTACTACACGACCTTCTTCAGAAGTTGCCGCAACTACCGTACCACCAGGGCACATACAGAAGCTGTAAACCGTACGACCATTCTTACAGTGGTGAACCAGTTTGTAGTCTGCAGCACCAAGAATTGGGTGACCTGCGTTTGGACCAAAACGCGCTTCGTCGATCATCGACTGTTTATGCTCGATACGGAAACCAACAGAGAATGGTTTCGCTTCCATGTAAACGCCACGGTCGTGCAGCATTTCAAAGGTATCACGAGCACTATGACCTACCGCTAGTACTACGTGACGAGATTTGATCTCTTCACCGTTTGATAGCGTTACGCCTGTGATTTGACCATCTTCCATATGCAGATCGTCAACACGAGTGCTAAAGCGGATCTCACCACCTAGCTCGATGATTTTCGCGCGCATCTTCTCGATCATGGTAACCAGTTTAAAGGTACCGATGTGCGGCTTACTTACGTATAGAATTTCTTCTGGGGCTCCAGCTTCAACAAACTCAGTGATCACTTTGCGACCGTAGAAATTTGGATCTTTCACTTGGCTGTAAAGTTTACCATCAGAGAAAGTACCTGCACCGCCCTCACCAAACTGTACGTTCGATTCTGGGTTAAGTGTACGCTTGCGCCAGAAGCCAAACGTGTCTTTAGTGCGCTCACGTACTTCTTTACCACGCTCAACGATGATTGGGTTAAAGCCCATTTGAGCCAAAACCAAACCCGCAAAAAGACCACAAGGACCGAAACCGATCACCACTGGGCGCTCTGTTAGGTTCTCAGGTGCTTTCGCCACAAACTTGTATTCCATGTCAGGTGTTTGGCGAACGTGTGGGTCTTTTTCAAATTTCGCTAGCAACGCTTCTTCATCACCTTCAACGATGATGTCTAGCGTGTAGATAAGATGAATATTGGTTTTCTTACGAGCATCGTAGCCGCGTCTAAAGACATTAAAAGAGATAACTTTCTCAGCAGCAATGCCAAGCTTTTTAGTAATCGCGTCCAATAGCGCGCCTTCCTCGTGATCAAGAGGAAGTTTAATTTCATTAATACGAATCATGTGATGTCTCGTTATGGTAGGTGTCTTAGCCAGAACTGCTATTTTCTCCTCGTTAATATCAAGGGTGAAAAAGCAGTCAGCTCACAATGGCGCGCATTTTACGAGAAATTGAATTGTCTGTCATACTAAATCCAAGTTGCGCGGCGGAATTAACGTAGCGAATGTTGAATTTTGCCTTGGGATGAGTATTATCCCCATTCTTCAATTTTGACTAACTTAAGAGCTGATTATCATGGCGTTTGTCGTAACCGATAACTGTATCCAATGTAAATACACTGACTGTGTCGCGGTATGCCCTGCTGATGCCTTCCACGAAGGTCCAAACTTTATGGTAATCAACCCGATTGAATGCATCGATTGTGGCTTGTGCGTGGATGAATGTGCCGCAGCCGCCATCTTCCAAGAAGACGAGCTACCAGAAGATCAAGTAATCTACAAAGAGCTCAACGCAGAGCTTGCGGAAATCTGGCCGGTACAAACTGAAGTGAAGCCAGCAATGGATGAAGCAGAAAAGTGGAACGGCGTGCCAAACAAGTTGGACATGCTAGAAAAATAAGCGCATTAAAACGAAAAAAGCGTAATGAACCTCAACTTGAAAAAGTCTGGCTCGTTACGCTTTTTTTGTATCTATGATTCGTCGCTGCGATTAGCTGTGTTGACGACGCATGTTGTCGAGAATAATACCTGTCGCCATTGCTACGTTTAGAGACTCTGCGCCACCAAATGCTGGAATAGTAATCTTGTCAGTCACAAATTTAGACGCCGCTTCACGCACACCATGAGATTCGCTGCCCATCAACAAAATACCGTCTGCTGAGAATTCCGTTTTGTGCACGCTCTCGCCTTCAAGAAAAGCACCATACACAGGCAAGTTTGCCTCTTCTAAGTAGCTTGGTAAATCCACTAGGCTAACTTGCACACGACCAAAGCTACCCATGGTTGCGCTGATGGTTTTTGGGTTGTATGGGTCGGCACAATCCGTACTCGCGATGATGTGCTCGATACCATACCAGTCTGCTACGCGAATGATCGTACCTAGGTTCCCCGGATCAGATACGCCATCCAATGCGATCATCAAGCCTTTTGCCTGAGGTACGGTTACGTTTGGAATTTCAACCACAGCAATGGCTGCGTTATTGCTGACCAGGGTACTTGCCTTGGTTAAGTCATCAAGTGACGCTTCAATACATTCGAAACTGTTGAGTTCTTGGCTGTGCTGCTCTAGAAACTCGACCGTCGCAAAAATCTGCTTTACCGTGAGCGAGCTGTTCGCCAATTCCAGTACGTTCTTTTCACCTTGAACCAGAAATAAGCCGTGCGCTTTACGCTGCTTCTTTTGACCTAAAGCACGCAGCAGTTTTAGTTGGTTTTTTGAAATCATGAAAATATCCCAGATGAAAGTTGGTGAAGTACCAGATGAAAACGGAGAGGATTATAGAGTAAACCTTCGCACAGCTAAAGAGATGCCTTGCTTGAGAGAAAAGAAAAGCCCGCCAAGCTATCACTCTCGGCGGGCTTTAGGTCTCTGTCGCTTCCCTATGCTGCAAGAATCGACATCACTATCCTTAAACGACTTTGGTTTTCGTCATCTCTTTGATACCAGACAAAATGAACGTCGGCAGTGAAGACACTAATATCACACCAAATAGGTGACCAGCACTCAGCGCCTCTGTATTAAAGATAAGCTGACCAAGACTCGTGTAAATAACGCCAAGAGACAGCATTGCTGATACTGCGACTGCCCCCAGTAGGTATTTGTTGGTGAATGGGTTCTTACGATATAGCGAGTTAAACGTACGCGAATCAAACAAGTGCCATAACTGGGCAAAAATCAACATTGCGAATGCCATTGTCTGTGCATATTGAGCGCTTTGACCGCTACTCAATGCCCAGTTGAACGCCAAATAACTCATTCCGCCTAATGCTAAACCACGCGTCACAATACGTGTACCGAGATGGTCGCTGAAGAAACTTTCGTTACGCTTGCGCGGCTTACGTTCCATCAAGTCTTTCTCTTCTGGCTCAACACCCAACGCCAAAGCAGGCAAGCCGTCAGAGACTAGGTTAATCCAAAGAATCATCAATGGCGTGAGTGGTAGAATCGCCTCAGGTCCCATCATCAAGAAAGCAAATAAGATAACCGACACTTCACCCACGTTCGCTGTCAGTGCTTGGCGAATGAACTTACGCAAGTTATCAAAGATCTGACGTCCTTGGCGCACGGCTTTCACGATCGTACTGAAGTTGTCATCCAGAAGGATCAAATCGCCTGAATCTTTGGCCACCGAAGTACCGGTAATACCCATCGCAACACCAATGTCAGCTCGACGAAGGGCAGGTGCGTCATTAACGCCATCACCCGTCATCGCTGCCACTTCATTATTGTGTTGCTGAGCTTGAACGATACGCAGCTTGTGCTCTGGCGTCACGCGGGCAAAGACTGCCACTTCCGGGCAAATCTTACGCAATGCCTCATCGTCCATTTCATCCAGTTGTGCTCCCGTTATAACCAAGTCTTTTTCACTGCGGATAATGCCGATTTCGCGTGCAATTGCCGCTGCAGTGAGTGCATGGTCACCCGTGATCATTACCGTGCGAACGCCAGCGTTGTAACAACTCTCTACTGCATCTCGAACCTCTGGACGCGGAGGGTCCATGATTCCATACAAACCAAGCACGGTCACATCTTTCTCTAGCTCAGCAGGATCACGCTTTAGGTCATCCTCTGTCAGCTCTTTGTAACCCACCGCCAAAGTACGAAGCGCTTGCTCTGCGAAGTCCTGAATTGCCGCTTCATAATTCGCGATGACCTCTTCTGCTGGACTTGCCGCTAACGCAAGGCTACCTGTCGACATGGTTGGAGCTGTTGGTAGCTCACCACCATCAACCATAAAACCAGAGGCATTACGCAACACCACATCTGGCGCACCTTTGATAGCGAGGAAGTGCTTACCATCAGGTCCTTTAACAATCACTGACGCCATCTTACGTGCAGAGTCGAATGGGAACTTCTCGACGATAGAGTAACCGCCTGTTGATAGCATGTCTGATTGTTCCAGACCCGCTTTTGCCGCGGCAACAATCAGTGCACCCTCGGTTGGGTTACCACGCACTGACGAATTATCACCATCTTTGATGTATTCCGCATCATTACACAGGGTCGCAACTACCAAGCCTTTCATCATTTCTGGGCTTTGCTTTGCATCAACCGTATGACCTAGAGGTTTGAATTCCCCCTCAGGGCTAAAGCCTTTGCCCGACACTTCCCAGTAACGACCACTTGCATCGTACGCTTTCATTACCTGCATTTGGTTTTGTGTCAGCGTACCGGTTTTATCCGAACAGATAACCGTGGTTGAACCGAGCGTTTCAATCGCAGAAAGCTGCTTCGCCAATGCGTTGTTCTTCACCATACGTGTTGAGCCCATGGTCAACACAATTGAAATAACCGTTGGTAGACCTTCTGGAATTGCTGCTACCGATAGAGAAATACCCGTGTTGAGGATTTCGAGCCAAGGCATACCATGGTAAAGACCGATACCACAAACCACAGCAACCACACCCAAAGCCGCAACCATCAAGGTCTTCGCGATGGTATCCATACGTTCTTGCATTGGTGTTTTGGTTTCTTCGGTGTTTGCCATCATATCCGCAATATGACCGACTTCCGTCTTCATGCCTGTGCTGACTACTACACCTAAGCCTGTACCTGTCGTCACAATCGTGGTCATAAAGCCCATATTACGCTGATCACCAAGACCAACGGTTTCGTCTTCAATCACCTTGACGATTTTATCAACCGGCTCAGACTCACCAGTAAGCGCAGCCTCATCTACTGCGAGACGGTTCGCTTCGATGATACGCACGTCCGCTGCGAGGATGTCACCCGTATTAATCTTTAGGATATCGCCTGGCACAATGTCACGCGCCAAGACATCAACCCATTCTCCATTGCGACGAACTTGTGCGGTTGGGGCTGCCATTTCTCGCAGTGCTTCCATGCCCTTCTGAGCTTTAAACTCTTGCCAAAATGCAATGATGGCATTGATGAAGATGATCACAGTGATGGCAATCGCATCAACTAGGTGACCTGTGAAGAAGGAAACAATCGCACCAATACCCAGAATGAAGATCAATGGATTCTTAAATTGGTGTAGAAATAGCTCAAGCGCAGATTTGCCTTCTTGCTCTTGTAGCTCATTTTTGCCGTGTTCAGCCTGACGCTGTTCTACTTCTTCCGAAGTCAGACCTTGCTCAGTTGATACATGAAATTGAGTCAGTGTTTCTTCAACCGACTCAGTAAACCACTTTTTAGTCATGGGGGTCTCCAAAAAGCATTCAAGCGACATCAGTACAATTTCAAACTGATAAAAAGCATTCGCTGAATAGAATTGAGTTAAATCACCTCGCTCGTCACCTTTGCACCGTTTATTTTCATTTTGAATATTTATCAAGAATCTATTCAGTGTTATGTCAGCGAGTAAAAATAACCTACCCGAACCAATGAATACTTGTAATTAACTTTCAGCCCCGAAAAAGGCGAATGCGGACGAATCTTTGACCCCAATCAATCTCAATTTTATTTTGTCATACAAAAAATAAAACAAGTGTAAAAGATCATGAATAAGACCCCGAATAGACGGAAAATACACTTCATATTTCCCGAAAAGTGTAATTTTTCTACAGATTAATTTTCTTAAAGATTGCTAACAAATCTAACAAGCAGACAAACCATTCGAATAAACAGGAACGAGAAGATAAAAGAATTGCTAACAGAAAATAATGATGCGAGCACTGTAAGAATATAAAGCCTTGCATTCATCGGTAATGAATATTTATTTTCTGAGCATATTCTGGGAAAAATGAATAACGCGGGGAAAAGCGCGACTTTAGATTCCTTACCATAGAATGAAGCTCGTCCATGTATACCCAAGTAACCTCGAGATGCTTGGTTCAGCGAGAATGACTTGGTTTGAAGGCGAGGCAACAATTTGAAGATCTAGTGATTCTAAATCGAAAATTGTTAACGAAGCATGCGAACCAAGGCAACTCGCCCTTCGGGAGCGTGTCACTGAAGCAACTTGGGTATAGGTACAGAAATCAGGGTATTGAATGGCTCTAAAGTGCAGAAGATAAAAACGAAAAAGCCCCGCTGTATAAGCGAGGCTTTTAAAGTGATGCTTGCAACATAAGTTCGCATAGCCCTAACGGGCTTTCAAATAGTTACAAAACTATTTGCAACATAAGTTCGCATAACATTGCAGCAAAAGTCTGCATATTTGCTCAACTACTTAGACTCAACGTTGTAAAATTACCACACTCCAATCAGTCTCTCGAGAGACATAGTAGGCATGCATGTAACAAACTTTTGGACATTTCTAAATTAGGGATTATGTGGAATCTACATATTTCAGATTAGCTTTAGTATGTAAACTGAGTACTCGCTACACAAAGCGGTTTGTAACGGTAGAGAAATACTTCCAAGTGATTGCGCTTGCTATACTGGTTCTCCGACTTATCCTTACACAAAGAAAAACGTCTATGTCGGATAATTTTATAAACTATTTTTCTGAGAGCTCACTCTTGAGCATATTTAACTTCTCACATAAATCATCAATATAATCACTAAGAAATTTTGACATATGTTGAACTTCACTTTTCTCTGTAGGCAAATCGTTAGCAGAACGAAAGTTCATTTCTTCTTCCGCCCATGAGAGCAGAAAATCATATAATTCTTGTTCTTCAACTGTTAATACGCTAGGAGGTACTTGATTATCTCTATATGACTTCAATGTACTAAACTCAACAAAATGTAGAGCTCTATACAAGTCAACTATCATCGAAAATGTATCCGCAGCTAAGGATTCATACTTTCCTAACTTGTTTCTTTCCCATACGTTAGCTTCAGGAGATAGAATACTCAGTGATTCAATAATTTTCTTAAAACGAGCCAACGGATAAGCATTGTTAGTCATATTACGTCTATGCCCCCAAAGCTTCAAAATCAACTCAACGGCTTGTTGTTGATATTTTTCTTTTTCCTCTGAATTCTCTGCATGTTCTGCCCTTTCCATCACCTCAGCTAGGTGATGAGACATCCACTTACCTAGAGTGTCACAACTATCTGAAAAGCCTAGCTCAGTCGCTAGGTGATGTCCAAGTACCAACACATCCTTCAGTGGTAATGATTTCTCCAGTTCTTCTGAGAAGATAAAGTCTTGCGTACCGTGCTTCTTTTTCGGACTTTTCGTTATACTCTGTAATTCCATCTTTAGTTACTCTTCGTGTTATTTCGACTTCAAGGATTAGATCAAAGCCAACTTTATCTAGGTATTGCTTAAGGTGATGTAATGACACTTTCAGACGATGTCCATTAGAGATTACATCTTCACCAAAAATGTATTCTTTCCGCAGGGAGTTACCTCTTGTATCTCCCCATGCTTCATAATGAAATGCTCTTGCTCCATTAGAGGAATCAAGCCAACTAACGGGATAGCTATCTGAACGACACAATCCTAGTATTTCAACGACATTTTCAGACGGAGTCGCTTCCATTAGGCGGACATCATGATTAAACACATCCTTTTCATCTAGACGAGCATCACCAGAGTGTTCGTTGAGCCAACCACGTAATAAAAATGGGTCTTCATCTATCTCAAATTCATGTCCAGCAGGTGGTAGACGATAATCCCAAGAATCACGGGAAGTTTGGAGTGCCCGAAGCAATGATAATCCTGTATCTGGGCTAACTAGGGAAGAGGATATTCTCACACTGGAGCGATGACTACTGGTGCGAATATCATGATATGAATCCACAACCAGACTTTCATCTTCGGAAGTTAAACCAAGTTCCAACTCAAAATCATTGTCGGTTATTGTTGCTACCCAATCTTCTGCCTCGACGGCAGGAGGAAGATGAAAACGTGTTTCTAGTGGTGTTGGACAACGAAGATCACTTGACCAGTGCGGGGGTTGAGTTAATCCGTTTTGTCTCAAAAATCCGTTTAGTGTTCCATAATCGTCATCATCGTATTTAGGCTCAGATAACGCTTTTTCCGCCATTAGAGAACCGAGGCTACACCACATGGCGTGCCATTCTAGGTAATAACTGTGTCGCTCTATCGTCGGCATTGAGCCGTGACTATGGCTGTATAGGCTATAGTTTGCTCTTTCAAACTTATATTTTCGTGGCTCATTTTCCCATCTTGATAAATCAGAACCACTATTCCAGCGATCCATGATCCAAGCTTCCGCCTCATCTAAGAACATTTCTTGGTCAACATCAGAGAAGCACCTTATCGCGCCTGGATACACATAACTGAGAGTATCTAGCGAATCAAAACTAAATCTTCTCTCTTTATTACCTTTGTGAAATCCGCCTCGAGAAACTCTACCTTTCGATTTTTTGGTAGCTAATTCCGAAGTATTGATAGCATCTAATGCTGTAATTTCCTGTTCATCAAAATCAATAAAACCATTTGAAAGAAGTTTCATCAAACAGGATTTAGCAAAATGGCGCATCAATACATGCGGGAAGTCTTGGTCGGTAGCAATGCTCAACAACCAGCGGGCGATAGGTGCAATGGCTTCCGGTACCTCAGATGCAATTCGATCAAATGTAACGATGAGCCAAAGACGCGCTGACAGCCAATAGAAAGGCGCACTATCTTCACGATAGCCGGGCATAGATTTACGCTCATACAAAGCGGTTAATGCCACAATTGTCTTAAAATCTCCCATTCTGGCAGACACTCTAATACTATGTGCCGCTCGCCATCTCACTCTAGTATCTATATCGCCTAGGAACGAGTAGAGTTGGCATGCTAATGCTGATTCAACTAAAGACTCAGGCTCAATTTTATTCGTTGGAAGTTTTAACCGTGTGGTTAGTCGCTGAACATAACGATTTGTGACATCTGCAATCTGCTGCTCACTGCAATAATCAGTTAGCAGCCTGACTAGCAAATAGAGCTTGGTCAAGGGTAAAGATTCGGCATTTTTTTCCAGGCCATCTAGCAGTATGCTCACCGCTTCTTCTTTATTTAAATTAAGGCTATGAATAATATCTTTCAGCATCCGCTTGTCGTAGCCATAATTTTCACCATAAGAGAACTCGCCCAAATGATTAGCAATTAAGAGTGGTAGGTTTTCCTCTTTCCAAGCAGATATAGCGTGAGATGACCCTATCCATAGGTTAATGCAGTCAATTAACGTATTAGCCCATGTATAGCCAAGATCATCAATTACGTACTCATCGGTCAAGAAATCCAGAAAGACAATACGATCTTTTGACTCCAACTGACTGATTACAGGTCTCAATATGTCATCGCTGGTAATATAAAAACCTTCACCTCTAGCTTCTTTTCGCTTGGCGTGAATTGAATTCATAAAACCGGAAGGTGATTCAAAGGAAATGTCTGCTAATTTTATACCTTCAAGGAACTCGCGCTCCTTTAACTTCCTAGTTGTTGAATCAAGTATGTCATTGCTAGTTTTTGACTTAGTACTTTTTTTGGTATGTGATTTAAATTCAACTAATTGATTAAGTGCTGAATGCCAGTACTTACTGCTATCGCAATATGGAACTAACGCATTTAACTCCTGACATATTTTGGAACTACCGCTTCTGTTGAATCTCAATAACTCAGCTTTTGCAATTTCCTCTACCAGTTGACTGGCATTTTGAACACTTGTAACTGAAGCTAGTTTAGACACAAGATCCTCATGCAAATCATCACAGAAGTTGAGCAAAGATGCAGCCTGCGCAGAGCTTATAGTTCCTTCTGTAACCCCCGTAGACATCAACGCAGGAAGAGTATCGCCGGCTTGAACTAAATCACAATCTTCCCAATAACCGATAAGGCTGATTGCTTTCGGCATATCCAACATAGCAACAGCAGAAATTGCATCATTCCAGGGGAAATTATCATAGCCATCAAGAAGAGTGCCGTACTCCGTTATTATCGCAGCCATTTGACTCGCTATCTTCCACGAATCTGTGGGCGAAAAGTGCTTTTTAGCGTTTTTTGATAACGCTGAAAAAAGAGCTATGTCATGCATAGCGTCGACATCAACGTCATCAGCGATATCAACCGCTATTTTGAATACTTCTCTTGCTTCGTCCTTATCCACAAACAGTAATATTCTGGACAAATCCAAAAGAATACTGATTTTTTCGTTTGCTGCTGTTTTTAGAGCTGTTACTTCAACTGAACGATCGTAAATATCCTTAACAACTAACGATCTCAACTCTGGTATTTTTATTAGATTTGCAATAACTTTACGCTGACCTGAAGAAAACACAGAAGGCCATTGTTTAAACGCTCTCTTAGCTAGGGTTAGCACTGTATTCATATCGATATCAGGCACAACAGACAGCTTGGCTAATGATAAAGAAAGGTGACTACATATGGATTCAAAGTAGTGCTCCCTAGACATCCTCCAGGAATTTGCAAACAAAGAAGCCAGTGCAGACTTAACTTTCTCTTCAGCATTTTCCGGCAAGATATTGGACAACAAAATATCCGCTCTAACAGCATAAACAGACATTAAACCTGACAGGCTTTCCTTTATCTCTTTATGCTTTTCCGATAGTTTTTGCTTCTTCCTATTTTTCTCAGCCTCGTTAAGATCTTCATGTATAGGCGAATCAATCCAATAGGACTCTATTGTTACGTTGAGACCACGATGACGCATTAACAAAGAGTAAGCTCTAAAAGCGACATCGTTTTTAAGAGTATCGTGTGTGTAGATGTTATTGACTAAACGCCAATTATCAGGGCATAGATATTCAAGGATTGGCTCAACTGGGGATAAATTCACTCCATTGGCAGCCAAAATTTCACAGCCATTAAGTAACACTTCCGCGTAGCTATAACTGTCTGGGCCTTCAGAAGTGTACCTTTCTAGCTCTTTTAGATCGCAATATTTCAATATATCCTTGTTGCACAGTGACTTTTCAAGAGAGGAACAATCGATACGGTGGCCGACAAGCGCCAAAGGTATTTTGAACAATGATGACCAAGGTTCTGGAATACAACCACTATCCAAAAACTCTTGAATTGCCGCTACCTTGCCCGATAACAACAGACGATCCAATAATCTGATCGCGATTTTGTAATGAATGCTTCTGGGTTGCCAAATACAAATAAACTTATATACAGCCTCGTAACCTTCCATATCCAACACTGAATGAGCAATAGCAGTAATATCCGCAAGCTCTAATGGCCACGTATTTATATGTTGGTACCGACGATCGCTTTGTTCGGATTTTTGTCGTTCAATATCTTCACTTCTCCGATTGATCCATTCACGAAGAATGCGTTTCTTTTCGCGGGCAGCGATAAAATCCTTGTCGGCTGCATCACGAGCAATAATATGCGATAAGAACCTACCATGGCTTTCATATGTTTTTGACGAGTAAAGTATATTTCGACCTACAGTATCAGACGCAAAATGGACGGATAAATCCGGGTTTTCAGCGATAATTTTGTCTACGGCATCATCTGTTTTTATCGCCTCTGCGCCAGCTAGTAAGGTAAATATTGCATCTGCTGGCTCGCCCGCTGAACGACACACTTTCATTGCAAGTTGTAGCCGCTGACGTTGTACTTCTCGGCGAATTATTTGGTCTTTTATAGCTTTTGGTGCTTCATTTTTCTCTACGATTTTTATGATTTCTTGGCCTTGCCCAGCTGAAAATAGCGCTGAAGCCAAATGCATGGCCGAATACTCGTCACTTTCATGATTGGCACTAAAATGTGCTGCTGAACGCTTATAAGCTTCCAAAAGCATTGGCTGCGCTTTTTCTCTGACAAAAAATTCAACATCCTCATCAAGAAACCCCACTTTATCTTCAAGAACACGCATTCCGGGAAGGTCAGAAACAATATCACTAACCCTTTCAATTGATATCCCCACAACACTAGCTAAATGTTGCTTTGGGACTGGTGCAGGTAGCGCGACTAACGATGAGCAAACAAGAGACAAAGTGTTAGAATTACCTTCTTTCAAAATCGCCTCTTCGAAGCGGGCTTCAAAGATTTGATCCAATCCCTTTCCATTGGGCCTTAAAAATTCAATCGCTTTGCCCGCATCTGATTCCGCATAGTCGAATGCGTAACTTTGTACTCGTGGATTTCGATTAGATAAATTATGAAAATCCTCTACCCATGCTTTGTCTGCACCGGGAAATTGATTTAATACATTGAGCTCTGTTTCTTCCAATGAGAAGTTAGAAATTTCTACTGATTTGTATTTAGATGGAATAGATAAGGAATCTAAACGTCCAGTTCTTGCAGAGATCATTAATCTAACATTCGCTGGCAGATTACCTATTTTAATCAGTTCATGAACGAAACTGATTTCTTCTGGCTTACACTGCTTTGCGCCCGTTACAGAATTATCCGCAGCATCAATAACGACGACTAACAATGCATTACCTTCTTGTGCCTCTAAAACTTTGCTTGCACTTTCGACTCTTAAAGAAAAAGCCTTAATAAAATCAACAGAAGTATCTTGGCTAATCAACAAAGGTAGTCGCAATCGAGCCGAGGTTTCATTGATTAATTGCAAGTAGGCATCTTTCGGTCTATGCCGATAGGCTTCACTATCCACATAAGTGCCAGCGCCATAACAGTCATATGTAATCATAACTGACCCCTCGGGCAATAGATTTTCAACCTGTTTTAGTACGGTTGTTTTTCCACTACCGCCTTCGCCATGCAAACATATAAATTGATCGCCATTGACCATGGCGGTTTGTATCGCAACAGCAGCATTTCTATTAACTGGGTTTTCCACTGCTTTGAGCTTTGGGGGGCATGGGAATAAAGCACGAGGGTCAGACACATTCATCCATGTCAGTACCGTCTCTCTAGTGATATAACTTCCTGTAGCCTCCGGCAGCATCAGCTTATGAATACGATCTTTCAAATCCAGCACAAACCCTCGGTCAGCACTCAGTGTAAGAGCTAGAATCTCATTAATTGCGCTTTCCTCCTGCTCAAAGCGAGAGCCAGCACCACAGTCAGAAAAGTCGAAGAGTTTAATAAACTTCTTGAAATTTGTTTTGTTAAGGCCACTAGCAATTCTTAGCGTTTCATGTTTTTTGTTACTGAAATCGGAGAGCGACTTTTGAAGGTCTATACCAATAGGGCGATTACTGACTAGCCTGATTGTTAGCGCACGAGTAACAATCAGGTCTGGCCTAGCTTTTAATATTGCAGTAAATGAATCAGCAAGCCCTTTTATAATGCTGTTATTTGAAGATTTCGATTTAGAGCTTGTTAGCTCTGAAACAGTCCAATTTTTTTCAGGTGTTGATGCAGAGTACTTTAGCTGCTCAATGACAACCTTTTCAGCTTGCTCTATTGTATGACCGCCATAAAATAAGCCACAATCAACAGAGTCCCATTCCGTTAACTCCTGAGAATTTTCATCATCAAGATTTACGCCTTCTACTGTAACGGCAACCAACGATGTGTCAGGTTGGAGCAATTGTAATGCTAGACGAAGTGCCCACCATTCATGAAAATCATCGCCAGTGTTGGAGGCTCTGGCACCTAGGTATTCTGCTTTCATATTCTGTTAATTTCTTAAAAATATCTCTGGACCACTCTGACTCTGCTGAACAGATAACTAAACAGTAGGAAGGTAATTACTCGTCAATTAATCAACTAATCACATAATGATTCATAATAAAATTGGGGGCAAGTGGGGGCTTATGAAGGTGTGATAGATAGTAGCTCTATGTGATTTTTTGGTACCTTCAAGTTAGAAAGTGCCACGAGTAAAAATTCAACCTGAGAAGCTTTTGGATAAAAACAAATAATAGCTTTCACTAAATTAGTTTTATGCGAATTGCATAAAGTACCGTGTACCTTCTAAACCTATTAGCCCAATTACTTCATACACGACACAAACTTAATCATGAGACCGCGCTAGATATGAGGTCACGCGACCGTTTAATCAAAACAACATCTCTAGATGTCCGATTATTGATAGCTGATAATCTATTAAAAACCTCGAGATGTGGCTGGGTATGACTCAATAAACGCGGCGCGACCACCATCCCCCATACTAAAATACTTACAAATGGTTGATTTAAAGCTAGAGCCGTAGAGCCTCCAAGGAATCCCGTTATATCCCATTTAGATAATCTCCTTTGGTTAGCCTCTAGCTTTCCGATTTCCGTTCTTAGTTCCATTAACTTGAGCGATAACTCTTCTTCAGTAAGGTTCGAAAACCTTTCCAGTATATCTGTAGCAAATGGTATTTCCTGTCCCGAAAACACCCTATCCAGTTCCAGAACATCCATGTCATTATTTATGCTATAAACTTTATTTAGAAGCATCCCTATCTCAGCTTCTCTAAGAACAGGATTTTTCCTCTGAAATCCGGCATAACAACCACCGATATATTCAAATGCCTTAAACCATTCGGGATGGTTTGGGTCATCGTAAGGAACGTAATGTGCGCCAAGACCTAAAGAATATTCGTAACTCGCTGTTAACCAACCCAACATACTAGTTTGCTCAGGAGCATACATGTTTGACATAAATTGACCCATTCCAACATATGAAATTCCTGTGGGGCCAAGTTTGTTCACTAGATACTCCATTCCTTGCCAAGAACTGCTTACCGAATTAGCTAGCTTGAGCGCTGCTTCAGATCCTTCCTGTTTAAGGACTCGAAGAAAGTGAAACTGCTCTTCAGTGGTCAGCGTATGCCCCAATACGCCTGAGCGATTTCGCATCTCGATAATAGTAGAAGATGCTAAAGCTCTGGGAAATACAATAGCACTGGGGTCAACATCAAGAATCGTAGTTATTAACTCAATGGAATAGCGCTTAATATTTTGTGTGATAGTAAATTTTAACCGCTGCCTTCTTACCAACTCCTCCAATTCGAAACGGTTGATTGAGAACATTTGATAAAAATCTACCGAAAGTTTTGGGTTATCATTGAACGGCAGCGCAATAATCACCGTGTGATACAGTGCCAAGTATTCTCGAATGTTTTGCCTAGAAAAAACACTGGCATCGACAAAACAGCTCGTTGACGTGAGAGTTGACGTGGGGATAAATTCCGATTGAGAAAATTCAAGGTCCGAAAAAACCTTGGTTCTGTTATCTACCCAAAAATCTTGGTCCTCTTGATACTTATCCAACACAACTTTTGGATAAGATTTAGGTAAAAATGACTTTGCTTTTAAAAGTAAATTGTTTGGATCATAACCTAAGATTTTTCTAACAGTATTATCTTCTGATGGGTACTCGGGTATCTCTTTGTCAACCGTCACGACTAACTCATAATCATCATATCCCAGACTTGCTAATAGGATCCTTAGCTCGTTGATTTCATCTTCATTCGGTTCAAAACGCAATTTAAGTTCAAAGATGTTAGTAGCCAGCTTAAAATCGAAATTGAATGGATGATATTTCTCTGGCAGATGAATATTTAACTCATTTTCTGCTTCTGGGGCTGTGAACGGGTAACCATGCAGACATATTTTTTTCCATGTGTCACTCAATGAAATGCGTTCAGCACTTTTATCAACACCCCCACAAAACTCTGGCCTGGGCATACCAACGACACGCACCTTTTCATAACGTTCAATTAACTCTTCTTTCAGGGAAGCAGAAAGATTAGGCACTAGCGCATAAATTTTGTCGTTATGCAAATACAAACCTTGATGATCGATATCAGCACTTTGAATAATAAATCTTTCATAGTTATTAGCTACCGACTGAATGACTGAACTCGTGTACAGACGATTTTTCTTATTCATTGATTTAATTCCTACTCGAGGTAGATCGAAATTAGATGGTTTACCTCGCACCTAAACTGCACTCTGCATGGTTGTTGTACCTCAGTAGGTGCAATCATGTCGGTTATACAAGCAACGGATACAGCTCTTTTTATTAGGACTGATTTGCGAACAAGTGTATCAGGTTTTACCTTTTGTCAATCATTACTTTTTGTAGGTCTAAGTTAACTGCAAATCTATGTTCGTACTTTGGTCTACAGCACGTTTTGGGGCAGATCTGAGCTAGTTAGGGGTCGCTAGCTCAAAGCTGGACATTTCCGAGTTACGAACCACAGAGCACTCTCACTATTTGCAGTACCCTAAGTATGACAAATGAAGTCGAAAAGTTCAGTTTGTTAATTATTCTAATTAGTGACTCAAATTGGTGGCTCCTCCCAGATTTGAACTTGGGACCAATCGATGACGAGCAAAGCTTCTGCCCTGTAATCAACATAGTAACCCTCCCCCGAATCACTCAAAAATCCACCAGCGAAATCACATAAATTGAATATTCGTAAGAATTCTCTGGCGTCGACGACGGGGTGATGGAGTAATTAGCACGACGGCGCCGACAAGATTATGGGGTTAACCTTGGGCGGAAAGACAGGAAGAAACTTCTAAACGCAACAAGTCTTGAAATAAATTTATCTTATTGAATTACTATTTTTTTTACAGTTCTATGTCGATAGTAGTCTTCTTTCTAGCTCAAGAGATAAAGGGGGGGGGATTGGTAGGGTAGAAATTTGTTGAATATTGGTTATTTTGAGCATGATTAACTCCATGCTTATCAAGATTATAACGTTAATATGTGCTTGATTTTAAAATTGTTACTACCTCCACATGTGCCATATAACACTTTACGTATGAAATTATTGACTGATAAATGTGATGCATATTAGAATTCAGTTTATTTTTGGTTTTTATAGTTAAAGGGGCAAAGGAATTGAAAATCGTAGAATTACAAGAGGATGAAGCACTTTATTATTGTACGAAAGATGAAGATCATTTCTTTGACCGCAAGGCATTTGGCTTGAAAGGAAACAAACTCCAAAAAATAGCAGTTGCATTTGCTAACGCCGATGGTGGAGAGGTTGTTATTGGTATTGCCGATGAAAAGCATGAGCCAACACCTGAAAAGCGATGGCAAGGTAGAGAAACGACAGAAGAATTTAATTCTTTAATACAAGCTCTCAGCGAGCTTATTCCTTCTGTTGACTTTCGATTTGATTTTTTAACACGAGTCAATGAATCTAGAAACTATGTATTACGTTTAAAGATAAATAAAGGCTTAGCTGTTCATGAAACTGCTGATAAGAAGATATATGTTAGAGTCGGAGCTCAATCTCAACCAGTAACTGCCCCCGTTAAAATTCTTGAGTTAACACATGCAAAGGGGATCAAATCAGAAGAAGACTCCCTCATACATGAATGTAGAATAGAAGAACTAGATGAAAGTAGTGAGCTTCAAAGATTTTTATCTGGTCTACCATTACGAGCTCCGGAGCCTATCAGTTTTCTCACTAAAGAAAAACTAATCACGCCAGAGTGGGTTCCTACTGTAGCTTCAATACTGTTATTCCATGAAAACCCATCGGTTGCCCTTCCTAAACAATGTGCTATCAAAGTCGTACGCTACGATACTGCGGATGATGATATCGATAGAGATGCCCTTACGGACGACAATGCTTCTATTGAAGGTGCGTTATACCAACAGATCAATGATGCATATGATGTGATTAGCGAGTTTTTAACTAAAAATAAAGTATGGAAAATTGAAGGATTAGTGGAGACAAAATACCCTAAAGAAACAATATGGGAGATCCTCGTCAACACTGTCTTACACAGAGATTACTCCATTTCAGATCACGTACATGTGAGTATCTTTAATAACCGTATCGAATTTAAAAGCCCAGGGCGATTCGCAGGCTTTGTCACTGCTGATAACATACTAGAGAACCGCTTTTCTCGAAACTCCAAACTAGTTCGAATATTATCGAAATATAAGGACTCACCAAATAAAGATTTGGGCGAAGGCATCAATACTGCATTCCAGAGAATGAAGGAATTGGGATTGAAAGAACCTGAGATAATTGAAGACGGAAATTACGTAAAAATTATCCTCAGACATAGTCTCAATCAAGAACCTGAAAAGCTTATACTCCAGTTTCTGGAAAAGCACGGCGAAATTAGTAATAGGCAGACTAGAGATTTATTAGGGATAGATAGTTCAGAAAAAGTCACTTATCAGTTTGGGCGACTAAGAGACAAAAAGTTGATCAAAAGAAAAGACTCGTCAACAGGCGTTCATGTGAGGTGGATTTTAGCAGAGCCAAACCAAGAATAGCTATGTATCACACTACTAAGCAGGTTGTTTCGCAATTGTGCAAGAACCTCTTGCACAATTGAGCCCGAGAGCTTCTCCAACATCTTGTTTTCCAAATAAACCATCATGATGGTTTCATACGTCCTAAACACGTATTGGGGCATTTTTAATTTAAGCTAATTTGTGCAGCAATTGTTGGTAATTTTGCAACAGCTGAAGTTTTTCATTTCTCAGGCAACTATTGCAAATTTTGAAACAGTTCAACTGCCGAGGAATACTCGGTAGTTGATTGATTAACAATTCCCATGTTAGTCCTACTGCCAAAACGATTTACTAAATAACTTGCTCCGCAATTATGCAAGAGCCTCTTGCATAATTGGGTACGAGAGTTTGTCCAACAGCCTATTGGACAAATTATCCCGATGACTGCTTGCTGCTAGAAGTTCATTTCAGGACTCTTTTAGGGAAAATACCGTCAACTATCTTCATTTTGACATCTGGTAAACTTGCGATTTTCAACGCTCAATTTTAGACTATGCTCGAGAGCCTCGGGTATCCCTGCTTTTTCTTTGAGTTACTATTTACTGTCTGA